>DHGT01000035.1 GCA_002402905.1 Desulfatitalea sp. UBA4791
TACTCGATGGTTTTGCTTTCGAGGCCTGAAAATGCAAGCTTCGGCAGGTATTTTTCGATGACGAGTACGAGTACCGCAGCGCTGAGTACGAGTACGATGTGGACTTATCGGGCATAGAATTATCTTAGCGCTTATGGGGTTTAACCCCGCCCGAATGGAAGACCGAATGTCTCGGGTGAACGACCTTTGATTTAAAGTGAAGATGCGCTATCAATTGGATGGGAAGCAGGGAAGATATGATCACCGCAGGCATCGATGTGGGTTCGATCAGCGCCAAGGCGGCCCTGGTCAAAGACCATGAAATCGTGAGCACGTGTGTCATTCTCACCGGTTACAACGCCCAGAATGCCGGTCGCCAGGTGTATGACCAGGCCCTGGGCCAGGCCGGTCTGGCGAACGACCAGGTTGAAAGAATCGTGGCCACCGGTTACGGCCGCAACAGCATCGGATTCGCCGACAAGGCGGTGACCGAGATCACCTGTCATGCGGCCGGCGCCCATTTTCTCGATCCTGCGGTGCGGTCGATCATCGATATCGGCGGCCAGGACAGCAAGGCCATCGTGCTGGACGATGCCGGCCGGGTGAAGGATTTCACCATGAACGACAAGTGCGCCGCGGGCACCGGACGCTTTCTGGAAGTGATGGCCCGCGCCCTGGAGGTGGACCTGGATGCCTTCGGTCCCCTGTCGCTGGCGGCTGAAAAGGCATCGCCCATCAGCAGTCTGTGCACCGTCTTTGCCGAGTCGGAGGTGATCTCCCTGATCGCCAAGGGAGAAAAACGTGAAAACATCATTGCCGGCATTCACGCCTCCATCGGGGCGCGGGTCGTCTCCATGGCCAAGCGCATCGGCGTCCGGCCGCCGATCATGATGACCGGTGGCGTGGCCAAGAACATCGGCGTGGTGAAAGCGTTGGAAGAAAAACTGGGTGCCGACCTGATTGTTTCCGCATATGCCCAGGTGACCGGCGCCATCGGCGCGGCCCTGATCGCATCAAAAGGATAGGATCGCCGCAGGGGGATCATGCCCTATCTCAAGACCATCGATGACTGCAATATCTATTACGAGCTGGCCGGCCAGGGGGCGGGCAAGCCGACGATCACCTTCATCAATGGGACCCTGCAGACCACGGTCAATTGGAAGCCGGTGGTCAAGGCCATGGCCGCCAATTTCAAAATGGTAATGTACGACGGCCGGGGGCAGGGCGCCAGCGATCTGGGCGACAAGCCCCTCTCCATGGACCTTCACGCCTCGGATCTCAAACAGCTGCTCGCGGAACTGAACATTCAGCAGACCGCCGTCGTCGGCATCAGCCATGGCGCGCGCATCGCCCTGGCCCTGGCGGCCAATGCGCCGGATCTGATCAGCCGGATGGTGTTGTGCAGCATTTCCACCCGGGCCACCTTTCGCGCCAAGATGATCGTGCGCTCCTGGTACGAGATTTTGCAGCGCCACAGCCTGGACGCCATGGTGTGGGCGGCCCTGCCTCACGTGTTCGGCCGCACTTTTTTACGCGAAAATGAAAAGCACCTCGAACGCATCGTCAAGACCATCGTGCGTCGCAACCACACCGAATCCCTGCGCGTGCACCTGGCCGCGCTGCAGAACTACCCACCTTTGCGAAACGTTCTGGGCAACCTGCCGTTCCTGTCGCTGCTGCTCACCGGCGAGGACGATCCCCTGGTGACCCGGGAGGGGGCCGAAGAGACGGCTTCCATTTGCGGCGGCCGCCACATGGAGCTGGAGGGCATCGGTCACTCCATCCCCGCCGAGGCCCCCCGGCGCTTCATCCGGCTGATCGGCGACTTCCTATCGGACGGATAACAGACTCGGCTTTATCCGGGGCGCCTGAGGGTCCGGGCCAGAACCTG
This sequence comes from Desulfatitalea sp. UBA4791, assembly GCA_002402905.1. Taxonomy (GTDB): domain Bacteria; phylum Desulfobacterota; class Desulfobacteria; order Desulfobacterales; family Desulfosarcinaceae; genus Desulfatitalea. Next base: position 1,871 of record DHGT01000035.1, read on the forward strand.
TTTGGCGCGATGGCCGGTCTAATACCAGGTCACATCTTCGGGCCGATAGGCGATCCAGATCTCTTTGCCGGGACGGTAGTTTTCGGTGGCGAGGGTTTCAGCGGTGAGGCTGGCCGTAAACTCGGTGTGGCCCACGGCCACCGCCAAGTGGATACGACCGGTGGCATTCTCGAGCGCCAGGCGTGTCAGCAGACCCTTGAGGGCCATGTTGCCACCAGGAATATCTTTATCGGATGAGTAGAGGCTCAGGTGGGCCGGATCGATGGCGGCCACGGCGTTGTCGATCTCGACTGGCGGATTGCCGGCCACGAAGATCTGATCCTCGGCCAAGCGGCGACCGACGCGATTGCCCTCCATGCGCTGCCATGGGCCGAAGAGCAGCGTGCGCTGTCCTTGGCCGAGGATACGGCCGTTGAACACATAGACGATGTCGTGACAGACGTCCTGCAGCCACTGCACATCGTGGCTGGAGATGATCAGGCTCGATCCCCATTGCCGGTGGGCATGCAGGGCGGCGGCCTTCATTTGCTGGGCGCTGGCCGCATCGACGCTGGTGGTGGGCTCGTCGAGGAGCAGCACCTTGGGCTTGAGCACCAACCGAGCGGCCAGGGCCACGCGACGCGCCTCGCCGCCGGACAGGGCATACCAGGGTCGCGGGGCGAATCGGTCGGGCGCCAAACCGACCAGGTCTAGGGCCTGATGGACGCGCCGGGCTTCGTCACTTCGGTCTTTGCGGAGGCGCAGACCGTAGGCGACATTTTTGTAAACGTTGCGTTTGAGCAGATAGGATTCCTGGGGCAGCAGGGTGACGTGGTCGCGTACCCTCCGCATGCCCATGTCGGCTTTGCGGCCCTGGAGGTAAATCTCTCCCTGGCTGGGCCGTTCGATGAAACCGAGCAGTTTGAGCAGGGTGCTCTTGCCGCTGCCGTTGGGCCCGCACAACCCGGTGATCGCGCCCTCGGCCACAGACCAGCGGTCGATAGAAAGCGCCGGGGAGAGCGCCGGCCGTTTATCATAGCGATGCACGATATGGTCGAGGCGGTAGAGGGTCATGGCGGCCGGGACTACCTTTTTCTGAGAAACGATACGGAGCCGTTGACGACAAAGGCGATCAGCAGCAGCACCAGGCCCAGGGCGATGCCCATGGCGAACTGGCCCTTGTTGGTTTCCAGTGCGATGGCCGTGGTGATGGTGCGCGTATGCCATTTAATGTTGCCGCCGACGATCATGGCGATCCCCACTTCGGTCATGACGCGGCCATAGGCGGCCAGCGCACCGGCCAGGATGGCGTGGCGCGTCTCCCACAACGTACCGAGCATCAATTGAGGCTTGCCGGCGCCCAGGGAGAGCAGGGTCGTGCGCAAGTTGGCGTCCGTGCTCTCCACGGCAGAGGCACTCAGGGAAATGACCACCGGCAGCGCCAGGATCGTCAGACCGATGGCAATTCCCTCCAGTGTGAACAGGAGGCCCATGTGGCCCAGAGGTCCCTGCCGCGAGACAAAGGCATAGACGATCAGGCCGATGAAGACCGTGGGCAGGGACATCAAGGTGTCGACCACCAGCCGAACCTGACGTCGGCCGGCAAAACGCAGGTGGCCCAATGCAAACCCCGAGGGAATTCCCACGGCCAGGCTGACGGCCATGGCGTAACTGGAAACCGCCAGCGTGGCCGCCACCGCCGAATAGGTCTCGGCATTGCCGGAGAATAGCAGTAGGAACGCCTGGCGCAGACCCTCGAGAATGAAGTCCATGGGACCCTATTTTGCGTTTGGAATGAACAACGGCTGCCCCAACAACTTGAAATCGCCGATCAGTTTCTGGGCCTGGGAATCGGCCATCCAATCGGAGAATTTCCGGGCCAGGTCAGCCTTGGCGTTGGCGCAGTTTTTCGGGCTCACTTCGATGACGCTGTATTGATTGCGCAGGACGTCATCGCCCTCCACCAGGACGACCATGGGCGGCTGACCGCCTTTGTCATAGGCGTATTTGATGTAGGTGCCCCGATCGGTGAGAATGTAACCGGACTTTTCGGCTGCGACATTGATGCTGGTGAGCATGCCCTGGCCGGTTGACACGTACCAGCTCTCCTTTTCGGGCTTGGGCAGGTTGGCCAATTGCCACAGCTGCAGCTCCATTTTGTGGGTGCCGGAGTTGTCGCCACGGCTGATGAAGGCCGCTTTTTTGGCTTTGATCGCCTCCAGAGCCTGGGCCACGGACTTGCCTTTGACGCCGGCCGGGTCGGCGGTCGGCCCGATGAAGACAAAATCATTGTACATGATTTCCCGTCGGTTCTGACCGTAGCCCGCTTCGACATATTTTTTCTCGGCCGCCGGCGCATGCACCAGCAGCACATCCACATCGCAATTCTGCCCCAGGGCCAGGGCTTTGCCCGTGCCGGTGGCGGTCCAGCGAATGTCGATGCCCGTGGCCTTGGTGAAATGGGGAGCCAGGTAGTCAAGCAGGCCGGTGTTGTCCGTGCTGGTAGTGGTCGCCATGAGCAGCTGTTGCGGTTCGGCGGCCCAGGCCGGGCCGCAAAGCCAGGCCAACATCAGTACCCATAGTAAATGGCGCTTAACAATAGAAAATAGGGTCTTCATCGCATTTCCTCCTCGCTTGCTTCGTTGGATTCATGGTCGGTCGTGGTTTGGCGAAAGATCATCTTGCCGCTGATGGCGGTGTCGTATCCCTGATACGGGGACGTCAGGCGGTGAAAACGCTCCTCGTGCAGCAGGCCGAGAAAGCGCTGCATGGGAACGCCGAAAAAGCGCTCCTTGCGGATCAGCAGATCGTAGCGCTCCCAGCGCCAGGGCACGAAATCCAGGCCCAGCTGCTCGGCCACCGGCTGGATGCCTGGACCGGCGTCGGCCCTGCCCGAGAGTACAGCCAGCCCCACGTCCATGTGGCGCTGAACTTCCTGGTCATAGCCGCTGATGGCGGCGCCCTTTAGTCCGGCGTTGTTCAGCTCCAGGTCGAAGAGTTGGCGGGTGCCGGTGCCCAGCTTCCGATTGACCACGCGCAGGCCGGGTTGGTTCAGATCCGCGGTCTGGTGAATGGATCGGGGATTGCCCTTGGCCACGATCAATCCCTGGCGCCGACGGCAGAAGTTGACGACCACGGGGAGCGTGTCCAGATGCTGGTCGAGAATCTCGAAGTTATACTCCTGGCCATTTTCCTGGAGAATATGGCTGGTGGCGATGTGGCACAGGTCCTGTTTGAGCGAACGGATGCCGCCCAGGCTTCCCAGGTTCCCGAACACGGCCAGGTTGTCGGAATATAAGCCGTTGAACAGGCCGATGGCCTGTTCGAGCAGCGGATCGTTGCTGCCTGCGATGATCAGGAGGCCTTCGGCCGAGGGCGTCGGTCCGGTCACGGCCGACAAGTTCACGGTATGGGCCTCGACCCATTGATCCACCAGGTGCTGGGGAAAGAGCCATTTGCCGGTCACCTTGGAGGCCGGCAGTCCCTTTTCCGCGATGAGCGTGTAAACCATCTTTTCATTGATGCCCAGGTGGCGCGCAACCTCTCTGGTGGTCAGCAGTTTTCCCATAAATTCTCACTCCCGCGTTTGAAATAGAAGGTTCAAAGTAGTCGTGATGGTTGAATGGTGTCAACAGCATTGTGGCGGGTGTTTCCAATATGAACCATAAATAACCTAAAACGACACTTCCCCCTGCCTGGATCTCATCCGTCCTCCGGAGACCTGGCTGCGGCTGTCGCCCCGCCTTGACATAACCCTCAATTTTCACTATTAATTTTTTAAATCCTACGAGGTATGACATGGTCCCAGAGATCCCAACCGCTCCGGCCGATAAGGCTGCCGAACCTCACCGTGCCGACGCGTCGCATCGCAACGCCATGCTTCGATCGAGACGCGCTCTGCGAACCCTCTGGCTGCTGGCCATGATGCTGTTGTTTTTCCCGGGGTGCGACAGGGAGGGCGGTTTTGATCTGGAACGGACCTTGAAAGCCCGACCGGCCCAAGATCAAATGGTTTTTGACTATGTCGGCGTGACCCAGGATGTCCGGCCATCGGTCGAGCGGCAATTGGCCGCGATTCGCGACCAGTACAAGATTGAAATCCTCATCGTGATCCTTCCCTCCCTCGGGGATCGCCATTCGGTGACAGACGCCGCCGTTCAGCTGTTTTCCAATTGGGGCATCGGCAAGCAGCTGCAGGGGCGCGGCCTGTTGCTGCTGCTGGTGGATGACGTCAAAACCGTGAAACTCGAGGTGGGATACGAGCTCGAAGATGTGTTTACCGACCTGTTCACCGGTTATATCCAGGATGTGCAGCTGCAGCCCTACTTTGCTTCGGGAAGGTTGGACATCGGCCTGATCGCGATGATGGAAGAGATCGAGGCCCGCTCCCAAATCAAGTACCAGGGTCGATACAGCCGGGCCTCGGTGGCGGCACTGGACGCCCGTTACCTCTCCCAGGGGGCCGGTGCCCGGCACGTGCTCGAAGAACAGGAGCGCCCGGAGCCGTCCGCCGGGGTGATCAACGGCAGTTACCCGGCCGGCAGCACGCCCGAGCACGCCTGGCAAACCATGATCCGCCACTGGCAGGACAGGGTGCGGGACCCTGACCTGGGCGTCTACACCGCCATTACACGGCTGACCTACCGCGACTACATCCACCTGCCGGATGTGCGTTTTGATCAGGATTACCGGCGCTATGCCCGGAAGTCATACGAGGTGAGGCAATCCGGCGATTATGCGGTGATCTACTTCGGCAGGGAAAAGGGATGGGAAAACAGCCCCTTCTTCTTTTGCCGATCCAGGGAAGGGTGGATGTTCGATATCGTTCATCAGCGGCGCTTCGTGCGCATGGGAACGGCTCCCCACTGGGGCATCGAGTTTTCCGAACACCCTTACATGGGCCTGCTCATGGATGCGTTTCACTTCAAGGGGCAGGACATCCCATTGGCCGGCGATGATCTTTACACCATCGAAAAAGACGCCTGGTGGGCCGAACAGATCGTGTTTTACGAAGCGTTGTACCAGTCCGACGAGAACGATGCCGACGTCTCGATGGCCCTGGGACGTCTTTACACCCTGGTCTCCATGAGCCGCAAAGCGATACCGCTGCTCAAGGTGGTGCAACAGCGATCGCCCCGGGACGCCCGGCCGTACAAATACCTGGCGATCGCCTGGGTCAATGCCTACTACCAGTACGACAAGGCCCTGAAAGAGCTGGATAGCTACATCGCACTGGCCCCGCAGGATCCTTTCGGTCATCAGTTCAGGGGCTACCTTCACTACCGCCAAAAGCATTACGGCAAGGCGGTTGCGGATCTCGAAGCCGCCCTGCAGCTGAATCCGGAGGATGGCTACGCGCATTTTTACATGACCTATGCTTACGCGGGTCTTTACCAGGAGGCCTCACGGCTGGACCCGCGCCGCAGCGGCTACAAAGAGCGCTTCCGGTATCATCGCGAACGCACCCGATCCTTCACGGACCGACATCCGCTTCGGGCGGCATGGCTGAATCGATCCTATCCCGATGGATCGAGGCAAGGCGGCGACTAACTACACGCAGGCAAAAATAAGCTGACCTATATGTCGACCCAGACATCCCATGGAATGGATCCTTAGCGTACTCGTACGCGTACTTCAGCGCAGCGGTACTCGTACTCGATCCATCCTGGCATCGTTGACACAAGCAGGGGAATCTTTCGAGAACGAGTACGAGTACCGCTGCAAGCAAGTAGCCCATTATGTCAACGAAATAAGAAATAGTGTACTAACCCATCCTAGTGGACCGTTTGTTACAGCTCAAAGGTCTGCCCCACCATCGGTACCCGCGCATCATAGCCGTTTTTTCTCAACAGATCGGCAAAGGCCAGACTCTGATCCTCTTCGCCGTGAACCACGACGATTTTTTTTACCCGCAGATTGGATGATTTTAGAAAGCGCAGCAGTTCGTTGCGATCCCCGTGGGCCGAAAAACCGCCGATTTTTTCGACATGGGCTTTGAGGGGGTACTCTTTGTTGAGGATCTTGACGATGGGCGCGTCACCGGTGCGACCGGCCGCTTCATAGGCCTCGCCCTGCTCGAGGATGCGCCGGCCCAGGGTGTGCTGGGCCATGAAGCCGACGATGATGATGGTGTTTTTGGGATTGTGGATTTTATAACGCAGGTGGTGCAGGATGCGGCCGGCCTCGCACATGCCCGACGCGGAGATGACGATATGGGGATTGTTGTCGCGCATGAGGGCCATGGACTCCTCGACCGACTGGGTGAAGTGCACCTGTTTGAAGTCGAAGGGGTTTTTGCCGTTGCGCAAAAAGGTCTCGTGGGTATCCCGATCATAGACTTCGGGGTGCTCGCCGAAGACCTTGGTGATGTTGGTGGCCAGCGGACTGTCGACATAGACGGGCCGGGGTTTGACGGCACCTTCCGAATACAGCTCGTGGATGATGTAGAGCAACTCCTGCGTGCGGCCGTAGGCGAAGGCGGGGATCAGCACGCACCCGCCGCGTTCAAAGGCCGCGTTGAGCGTTTTCATCAGATGGGGTTTCAGGTCGACCACCGGCTCATGGTCGCGGTCGCCGTAGGTGCTTTCGATGATGAGCATGTCGATGTCGCGGTCCTGCTCGTCGAAATGAAAGCAGGGGTCGCGCAGGATCGGTTTGTCGAAGCGCCCCAGGTCGCCGGTGAAGGCCACGGTCCGGGTTCGGCCATTGTCGTTGTGCCGCACGATGGTGATGGCCGACCCTAAAATATGACCGGCTTCGTAAAACGTGCAGGTGAGATGTTTGCCCACGGTGCTTGTGCTGTGATAGGGCACCCCGTCGAATTGGCTCAAGGCCTGTTCGGCATCCTCGATCGAGTAAAGGGGTTCCACGCGTTCCAGGCGATGGCGGATCATGAGCTGGGTAACGGCATCGGCGTCGATGCGCTGGCCGCCGCCCTTTTTGAGCATCTTTTTCAGCGCTTCGTATTTGCGTTTGCCGATGGGTTTGCCGTTGAGCGTCGGGCCATGGGAGAGTGCCGCGCGGACCGTTTTATAGTTGAGGTACTCGGCATCCTGTTCCTGGATGTGAGCCGAGTCGGGCAGCAGGTAGGCGCAGGTGTCGGCCGTGGCGCGGGTGCAGACGATCCGGCCGGAAAAGCCCTTTTTGACCAGCAGCGGAATGCGGCCCGAATGGTCGATATGGGCATGGGAGAGCACCACGTTGTTGATCATGGAGGCCTGAAACGGCAGGACGCGGTTTTTTTCCTCGGATTCTTTGCGGCGGCCCTGGTAAAGACCGCAATCGAGCAGGATATGATCGGTTTCCGTACCGATCAGGTGCATGGATCCGGTCACTTCTCTTACCGCGCCATGGAAAGTGATGTGCATGGTCTGTTCCTTTCTATGCAGGTCTGGGCGGATTCAGCCCCAGGGTGAAGGTTTCCGCTGTCAAAGGCGCACATGCCATTTCAGCGCGACACGGTCCGAGGTTATCGTAACCAGATGCTCTTGTCCAACCCGATGATGGGTTACCTGCCAGGGCCGGCCGTCATAGGTCAGCAGGAGATGGCTGTCGTCCACGATGCGCTGGATCCGGCAGCGGGACAGGCCGGTCAGCCCCATGCCGACCGCCTTGAGCACGGCCTCCTTGGCGGTCCAGTAGCGAAAGAAGAGGAGCGTGTCGACGGTCGGGGCCAGCGCCCACTCGTCCGGGGCGGCCAATCGTTCCCCCAGGCTTTCGCTCACCGGGCGCAGCCGTTCGATGTCGATGCCCACCGGATGGGGCGAGCAGACGGCGGCCACGTAGGCGTTCTTGTGGGTCAGAGACCAATAGACGCCGTTGCTCGGCAGGGGCGCGCCGTTGTCATCCTTGTCCAGCGGGCCCAGTTTCTGGCCGCCGTATCGGGCCGATTGGGCCAGCGCTTTGCGGGCGGCGGCGCGCAGGGCGTCCACCTTGGGGCGGCCCTTGAGCGGCCGGGCCGCCGCCGGTACAGGCAGAATCACGGGATGCAGGATCGCGCGTCGGGTCATGGTCTCATTTCTCGTCCAGCGCCTTGCGGCAGTGCAGGGCCTGGTCGTAGATCCGCTTTCGGTTCACGTTGAAGCGGGCGGCCAGCTCCCGGGCGATGTCGCTCAAGGGGGCCTGGCGATCCTCCACGGCCATGCGGATGGCGGCGTCGATCTCTTCCTCTCCGTGCGGTTCGGCCGTGGCAGCGCCGGCGACCAGCAGCGTGCACTCTCCTTTGATCGTCTCTTTGCGGTCGAGTGCCCGGATGATGTCGGACAGCGTGCCCCGGATGAACTCTTCGTGCAGTTTGGTCATCTCCCGGCCAAGTACGGCCGGCCGGTCGCCAAGGGCTTCGACCAGTTCATCCAGAAACGCATGCAGACGCTGCGGGGATTGATAAAAAATCAGGGTGTGCGACAGGCGCGCCAGGTCGGCCAGCTGTTCGGCGCGCTTGTTCTTTTTGCGGCTGGGAAACCCCACGAAGGTGAATTGGTCGGTGGGCAGGCCGGATACGGACAGGGCCGTGATGGCCGCCGAGACGCCGGGAACCGGAAAAATCGGGAGGCCTCGTTCAGCGGCCGCCTGCACCAGGCGGTAGCCCGGATCGGACACGGTCGGTGTGCCGGCATCGGAGACCAATGCGATGGCGGCGCCCGCTTCGAGCTGTTGGATCAAGGTGGCCGTGCGTTCGATTTCGTTGTGTTCGTGGTAGGAGACGAGCGGTTGGTCGATATGGTGGTGGGCCAGCAGACGGCGCGTGTGCCGGGTGTCTTCGGCCGCGATGAGGTCGACTTCGGCCAGGACCTTCAGGGCCCGCAGGGTGATGTCGGCCATGTTGCCGATGGGCGTCGTCACCACGTAGAGTCCAGGCGGCAGCGGTTTATCCGTAGGCGAGTTCGAAGGCATTGCGGATGACCTCGATGTTGGGTTTCGCCGCGACCATCTGAACGGTCACCACGTCAAACCGGGCGCGCCGGTCCATGGCCTTGTGGGCCTTGAGGTAGACGAGCGCCAGCATGGAAAGCTTGCGCTGTTTGGCCGGAGTGATCGCCCACTTGGGATCCCCGTAGCTGCGGGAGCGTCGCGCCTTGACCTCGATGAAAACGATCGTGCCGTAGTGATCGGCGATGATATCGATCTCACCGGCCCGGGTGCGGTAGTTGGTTTCCAGAATCCGGTAGCCCTCGCGCTGCAGGTATTGGGCGACCATCTGCTCGCTGTTCTGACCGAAGCGCTGGCGGTCATCGACCATCGCGCAAGCCGTTCGCCGAATCGAGCGCGCCGCGCCAGGGCACGTGCTCGCAGACGCCTCTGAAGGTGCGGCGATGGATGGTGCAGGGGCCGTGCGATGCGATGGCGGCCTTGTGGGCCTGGGTGGGGTAGCCTTTATGGCGGTCGAAACCGAACAGCGGGTATTGGACATGGTAGTCTTGCATGATCCGGTCCCGGCTCACTTTGGCGATGATCGATGCAGCGGCGATGGAGATGCTGCGGGCATCGCCCTTGATGATGGTATCCTGGGGCAGTTCGGACGGAATGCCGTGCCGGCCGTCGATGAGCAGAAGGTCGGGCTGGGGATCGAGATGGGCGACGGCCAGGGCCATGGCCCGCCGTGATGCCTGCAGGATGTTGATCCGGTCGATTTCGGCGGCATCGACGATCCCGACTCCGACACCATCGGCTTCGGCCTGGATCCGATCGAAGAGGCGCTCGCGTTGCCGGTGGGTCAACTGTTTGGAATCATTGACACCCGGCACATCGAAGGCCGGCGGCAGGATTACCGCCGCCGCGACCACCGGTCCGGCCAGGGGGCCTCGTCCGGCTTCGTCCACTCCGGCGATCCTTCGATAACCTTTCGTGCGATGCGCCTGCTCGAATGCCCAGAGATCTGCTGCCATGCGATCCGGTCGCAACCACCTACCCTAGACGTTTTTCACGGATACGGGCCGCTTTGCCGCGCAGTTTGCGCAGGTAGTAAATTTTGGCGCGCCGCACGCGGCCGCGCGTGACGATTTCGACCCGGTCGATAATCGGCGAATGAAAGGGGAAAACGCGCTCTACACCCACCCCATAAGAGACTTTGCGTACGGTAAAGGTCGAATTGATGCTGCCTTTGCGTTTGGAAATCACCACGCCCTGAAACATCTGGATACGTTCCTTGTCGCCCTCTTTGATTTTAACGTGGACGCGCACCGTATCGCCCGGCAGAAAATCGGGCATATCCATACGCATTTGCTCTTTTTCCAACTGCTTGATGACTTGCATGATCTCTATTCTCCCGTCGTTTCCAGTTATATTTGAGATGCTGTTTTCGTTATCGCCACATCCGGTCCAAAACGATCGAAACCGCCGATCGGACTGAAAGATGGTTGTAACCGCCACCGCCTTCGATGGGATCGAGCCTGAAGTCGACCCGGTCCATCACCTCCGGGGCCAGGCCCCATGCGGTGCCGAAGAGCAACAGCGCCGGTCGCTCCTGCATGACGACACTGCGCAGGTCGTCGAAGTTCAAATTGTTGCTCGACCGCCGGGCGCTGGTGGCAATGGTCACCGGCGCCGCTCCCCATCTTCCTGCCATGTCCGCCGTCGCCGCTTCAAGGTGCGTCGCGAGGCGGATCAGTGACAACGCGTCCCGTCGATCCGGATTGTACTGTGCGCCAACCCCGGTGACCCAGTGCGCCAGAATGCGCCGTACCAGCTCCTGCTGGTCTTCCAGCGGGGTCACCACGTAAAACGCATCCAATCCGAATGTCTTGGATACCCTTGCAATGTCGTGCAGATCCAGGGCCGTCACGGCGGCGGCAATGGTCTGCCCGTTTTTATCCACCACCGGATGGTGGATCAGGGCCACGGCCACCCTGCTCGCGTATGATGCTTTCGATCTCACGGTGCCATGCGCTCAGCAGCGCCATCTCCTCGTCGCTCAACCGGCCCTTGCGCAACAGGTCGGGTCGTCTTGCAAAGGTGCGCAACAACGCATCGGCACATCGCCAGCGGGCGATCCGGTCGTGGTGCCCGGAGAGCAAGACCTCCGGCACCTCGTCACCTTCGAATGCCGGCGGGCGCGTGTAGTGGGCCGTGTCCAGGCGGTCATCGCCGAACGAATCCTGCTCGGCCGAATCTTCGTTGCCCAGAACGCCCGGCAGCAACCGCGTCACCGCGTCCATCACGGCCATGGCCCCCACTTCGCCGCCGGTCATGACAAAATCGCCGATGGAAATTTCCATGTCGACGAATTGCTCGGTGAACCGTTCGTCCACGCCCTCATAGCGACCGCACACCAGAATCATGCCGGGCAGTTGTGCCAATTGCCGGGCCAATCCCTGATCGAAGCGCTGCCCCTGGGGCGAAAGCAGGAGCGTGGGCGCCTGGGGGGCCATTTGTCGGGCAGCCTTGGTGGCTGCCGCCAACGGCTCGGGTTTCATGACCATGCCGCAACCGCCGCCATAGGGCCGGTCGTCGGTCACCCGGTGACGGCCCTCGGCATGATCCCGAATGTTGATGGCCGTCGTATCGATGGCGCCGCTTTGAATGGCCCTGCGCATGATGCCGTTTGCCCAGAACGCATCCATCAGTTCCGGAAAAATGGTGAGAACGACGAATTTCATCGCATTGGCCGGCCGCTAAATGAGGCCTTCGGGCAGCTCCACTCGCATGGAACCCTTATCCATATCAATATCCAGCACCACCGACGAGATGGCCGGGATCAAAATTTCGCCGGCAGGGTGTTCCGGCGGTGTTTCGACCACATAGATGTCATTGGCCCCCGTGGGTATGATCTGGGTCACGCGTCCCAGATGCTCACCGGTCGTGGTGATCACGGACAGGCCGATCAAATCTTGCCAGTAATAGGTGTCCGGTTCCAGCGGCGGCAGTTCGGATCTGGCAATGAACACGCCCCAACCCTTCAACGATTCCGCCTCGTTGCGCGTCCGGACACCATCCAGTGTCAACCGAACGATCCGTTTGTGCGCCTGGGCCCATGTGATCACATCCTGCCGCGTCTCGCCGGCGTCATCGATCAGCACGACCTTGCCGTGCACGACAAAACGATCCGGTGATTCCGCATAGGAATAGACTTTCACCGAACCGCGAATGCCATGGGCACCGGTGACGGTTCCGATCTGAATGAAATCATCCGGCACAACTGGACTACTCAAGGATTTCCAGGACCGTTCGTTTTCGGATTTTAGCCGACGCCGCGCTGAGCAGTGTCCTCATGGCCCGCGCGGTGCGTCCCTGCTTGCCGATCACTTTTCCCAAATCGTCTTTGGCGACCTTGAGCTCCAATACCGATGTCTGGTTGCCTTCGATTTCGGTGACTTCCACTTGTTCCGGATGGTCTACTAACGCCTGCGCGATGGACTTGATCAGGTCTTTCATAGCATCCCTCCCCTTGGATCGGCGATTGCAGAAACAGCTGTGTATATCCTACTGAGCCGCTGGCGCGAAAACGCCCTCTTTCTTCAAGAGGCTTCGAACGGTGTCCGTAGGAATGGCACCCTGCTGCAACCAATAGTGAACCCGATCAGCTTTCAGTGTCACTTCAGCTGGTTCCTGCAGCGGATTATAGGTGCCCACGTTTTCGAGAAACCTTCCATCTCGTGGGCTTTCGCTATCCGCTACCACAATGCGGTAAAAAGGTCGTTTCTTGGCACCGTGTCGGGCCAATCTGATTTTAACTGCCATTCACTCTGTCTCCTTTGGATTTAAAAAGGTAACATGCCGCGTCCCATACCGCGCATGCCCCCTTTACCGATCTTTTTCATCATTTTCATCACCTGGGCATAATTTTTCAACAAGCGATTGACGTCCTGCACGCTGGTACCGCTGCCGCTGGCGATGCGTCGTCTTCGGCTGCCGTTGATGATGTTGTACTGGCGGCGTTCCTGGGGGGTCATCGAGTTGATGATCGCCTCGATGCGCACCAGTTCGGAATCGTCCACCTCCATGTTTTTCAACTGCTTGATCTTGCCCATCCCGGGAATCATGCCCAGGATATCGCTGAGCGATCCCATCTTGCGCACCTGGAGCAGCTGGTTCTTGAAATCGTCCAGGGTGAACTGATTCTTGCGCAGCTTTTTTTCGAATTCGGCGGCCTGTTTGGCGTCCACGACCTCCTGGGCTTTCTCGATCATGGTGAGCATGTCGCCCATGCCGAGAATGCGCGACGCCATGCGATCGGGGTGGAACGCTTCCAGGTCGGTCAGCTTTTCGCCGACGCCGATAAATTTGACCGGCTTGCCGGTGATCGATCGAATGGACAGTGCCGCGCCGCCGCGGGCGTCGCCGTCCATTTTGGTCAATACCACACCGCCGATGCCCAGTGCTTCGTCAAAGGCCTTGGCCATGTTGACCGCATCCTGACCGGTCATGGCATCGGCAATCAGAAGAATATCCGACGGATGAACGGCTTTCTGAATCGCCTTGAGTTCACCCATCAGGGTCTCATCGATGTGCAACCGGCCGGCCGTATCGATCAACACCGTGTCGCAACCGCTCTTCTGGGCCTCCACCCGCGCCTGCTGACAGATATCCACCGGCTTCATATCGGCGCGCGATGCGAACACGGGCACCTCGATCTGGGTTCCCAGTTTGCGCAGCTGCTCGATGGCCGCCGGTCGATAGACATCGGCCGGCACCAGGTACGGCTTGCGGCCTTTTTTCCGAAGCATGACGGCCAGTTTGCCGGTAGTGGTCGTCTTGCCCGAACCCTGCAGCCCGACCATCATGACGGGCACGGGATGGGTGCCTGACAAATCGAGCTCTTCATGGGCCCCGCCCATGAGGCGGGTCAGCTCTTCATTGACGATTTTGATGACTTGCTGACCGGGCGTCAGGCTGGTCATCACCTCCTGGCCCAGGGCCCGCTCCTTGATATCGGCGACGAACTGCTTGACCACCTTGAAATGGACGTCGGCTTCCAGCAGGGCCATTCGCACTTCACGCAGCCCTTCGGAAACATTTTTTTCCGTAAGGGTGCCGTGCCCCTTGAGCCTTTTGAAGACGCCATCGAGTTTTTCACTCAGGCTCTCAAACATCGTTGGTCACCACAATACCAATAAAACCTTGAAAATAAACTGATATAAATGATAAGTCAAGCAAAACAAAACGGCAACACCATGGTTGCCGTCGCTGACAAATGGTTCATGAACCCGAGCCCTATAACACCAATGCGGGTGCGGGGCAAGGCATAATCAATGCCGATATGGAGCCCTGTGGTTTTAAGTGTAAAGTTTTAAGTTTAAAGTGAAGGTATGTTGTCATTTGGTTGTGTGCCCATTTTATGCCATCCCTTGGACGGATGACCGTAACTTTCATATGTTAAATTTTTTAATTGGTTACTTGATTGGACTTGCCAGCAAAAACCGATTGGCCGCTGGCAGAAGGCACTTGTTGTTTTATGATCAATGATATCAAAGCGATGACCCGGGAGACGCTGCTCGCCTGGCTGTTGGCGCACGGTGAGAAGCCCTATCGCGCCGATCAGATTCTCAAATGGATTTATGTGCAGCTGGTCGACGGCTTCGATCAGATGACCGATCTGAGCAAAGCCTTTCGCGGCCTGTTGGGCGAGCACTTTACCTACGGCCGCCTGGAGGTCGATCAGGTGCTGGCGTCCGATGACGGTACCCGCAAGTTCCTGTTTCGCTTGCATGATGGCCATTTGGTGGAAACCGTCCTGATCCCGGAGCGCAACCATTACACCCTGTGCGTCTCCAGCCAGGTGGGATGTGCCCAGGGGTGCCGCTTCTGCCTTACCGGCCAGGGCGGATTCGTGCGCAATCTGGCCTTCAGCGAGATTGTCGGACAGGTGTGGGAGGTGCGCCGACGGCTCGAGGACCCGTCACAGTTGACCAACCTGGTCTTCATGGGCATGGGGGAACCGTTGGCCAATTACGGCCACCTGCTGCCGGCCATCGACATCTTGACCAGCAGCGAATGGGGGATGAAATTCGCATCGCGGCGCGTGACCGTCTCCACGGCCGGCCTGGTGCCCCGGCTCATCGATCTGGGCCGAGACACGCGGGTCAACCTGGCCGTCTCGCTCAACGAGGTCGATGACGAGGCGCGCAGCCGATTGATGCCCATCAACCGAATCTATCCCATCGAGCAGTTGCTCGAGGCCTGTCGCGGTTATCCCCTGCCCAAGGGCCGTAAGATCACCTTCGAATATATTTTGTTCAGGGGATTGAACGACGACCTGGACCATGCCCGCAGGCTCGCTCGGTTATTGGGGCCCCTGAAGGCCAAAATCAATCTGATTCCCTTCAATCCTTACCCGGACAGCCCGTTCGAGCGGCCCGAAGAAAAGCGCATTCAAACCTTTCAGGATTTTTTGATCGGCAAGCATTTCACCAGCGTGGTGCGCTACAGCAAGGGGCTGGACATCATGGCGGCCTGCGGCCAATTGCGGGCCCACGCCCAGTCCAAACCCATGCCGGGTTAAGGGGGCGGCATTCAGCGATCAGGAACGCCATCAAGTGATCAGGAAACGTTTGGACTCACCCGGAGAAATGGCAAGGACCGAGATCGTTTGGGTTTTGGCACTGGTTTCAACCTGGACCTGGGCCGGTGCTGCGTCAGGGGCCTTGCTGTACCCCGCGCAGATGCAGGCGGCCAGAAAAATCATGGGATCCGGACCCCCGCCGGGCATCAACACGCTGGGGCCGGGATAGTTCTTGACCTTCAGCAACGCATCGGTTTCCCCGTCGTACCACTGGAGGATCTGTTCGTTGTCCTGCTGGGTGCGACCGATGACGATCTTGGTCTTCGACCCCAATCGCATGTGCCGGCCATGGCGAAGCAGGAAAAGGGCATTGCGGGTCAACTCGTCCCCATGATCGATGAGATCCCTGAGTCGGCGGGAATAGCCCGGATCGGTCAGCAGACACCCCCCGGCAGGAGCAGGATAGGATTTGATACCGAACTTTTCCGCCAGGGCGATTTGCGGTTTGCGCGACCGCCCGCTGAATCCGAATAGCCGTTCTCGGTCGACCAGCCCCTGCTGCTCCATGGGGGTCTCGGGCAGGCACTGGGCGCTGAGCGGCCTGAGGATGCGTCCGTCAAATCCGGAATGCTTTTCCACATACCGGAGGGAAGAGACGTTTTGGGACATGGGGCGCTGACCGCGGACCTCCCCGCTGAACAGGAAATCAAATCCATGCGTCTGCATGAACCGCCCGGCCTTGTTGAACATCAGGGCGTGGCAATCCATGCAGGGGTTCATGTTTTTTCCGAATCCGGCCGGGGGATGCTGGAGCATCTCCAGATAGTCCACCGTGATATCCTCGACGTGCAGGGGGATGCCGGTCTGTTGGGAGGCCAGGCGTGCCTTTTCGGAGGTGAAGAAAGGCGTTTCGAAGCAGATCCACTCCACGTGTATGCCTTGGTCGCGCAGCACGAGGGCCGAGAGCATGCTGTCCAGGCCGCCCGAACACAGACCCAGGGCGCGGACGTTTCGGGGTTGATCCATAACCATGGGATAGTAAGGTCCTTGATGTGATCTGAAAGTTAAAGTGACGCATAGTAAAAGCCGGGCGGTGGACTGTCAAGGTTGTCGTCGCGGGGAACGACGTTTAAGGCTGTCGTATCCATGAAATGCATTCGCCTATGGTGGATGGGAAGGGCCAGACACTGCGATTATTTACATATATGGGGTTTCATGTTATCGCTGAGCCCCGTCCGCCGGACGACGGACAGCTTCCATATCGTCGCCCTTAGTGCCGGGCGGTGGCGTCGCTTGACTATCTGTTTGCCGACCGATCGTATTAAATTACGGCCTGCGTATTTTTTGCTTGGCATCAATCACTACTAACCATAGGGGAAGTTACCCATGACAACCGAACGCGAATCCATTGAATTTGATGTCCTCATCGTCGGTGGTGGGCCGGCGGGACTGGCCTGCGCCATTCGGCTCATGCAGCTGGCCGGGGAAATGGGCCGGGAGCTGGAGGTGGCCCTGATCGACAAGGGGGCCGAAATCGGTTCCCATGCCGTCAGCGGCGCTATTTTAAAGACCAACGCGCTCATGGAATTGATGCCCGACCACATGGAAAAAGGATGCCCTGTGGAATCGGTGGTGCGCGGCGATGCCTTCTATTACCTGACCCCGGTCAAGGCCATGGCCGTGCCGGTCGTGCCCCGCTACATGCACAACAGCGGCTGCTACATCGTCAGCCTGTCGCGTGTCGCCCAATGGATGGGGCAATTGGCCGAAGAGATGGGGGTGAACATATTCCCCGGATTTGCCGGAAAAGAGGTGCTTTATGCCGAAGATGGCCGCACGGTCGTCGGCATTCGGACCGGCGACAAGGGGTTGGGCAAATCGGGCGAGCACAAATCCAATTTCGAGCCCGGCATCGACCTGCTGGCCAAGGTGACCGTGTTCGCCGAGGGGGCGCGCGGCAGTCTGGTCAAAACCCTGGGCAAGCCCCTCGATCTGTACCGCGACCGGTTACCGGCCGTGTATGAAACCGGTATCAAAGAGGTGATTCAGCTGCCCGAAGGCAAAACCTTCTTCACTGGAAACAGCTTCAACGACATCCACCTGATGGGATACCCCCTGGGGCTGGGCACGCCCGGTGGCGGGTTTATCTATGAGATGAGCGACAACCGCATCGGCGTCGGGTACCTCACCGCGTTGTGCTACGAAGATCCGGCCCTCGATCCTTACGACATGTTCATGCGTTTTAAACGCCATCCGTTCGTCGCCGAAATCATAAAGGGGGGCAAGGTGGTCGAGCAGGGCGCACGCACGGTTTCCACCGGCGGTTACTACACCATGCCCAAGTTGTGTGTGAATGGCGGGTTGCTCGTGGGCGGATGCGCCGAGATCCACAACGCGCCGGCCCTGAAAGGCATTCACGTGGGTATGAAGTCGGGCATGCTGGCCGCCGAAGCGGCCCTGGAGGCCCTGGACAAAGGTGACGTCACCGCATCGGGGCTGGATGGGTATCGTCGAAGGTTGGAGCAGAGCTGGATCAAAAGCGACATGTGGGAAGGGCGCAATTTCGCCCAGGCCCTGGCCAAGAAGGGCATCGCCAAATTCATCCACCTCGGGGCCCAATACGTGACCGGCGGCCGTGGCATCATCGATCCCATGAACATGACGGCCGACGCCGAAACCCTCAAGCCCCTGACGGCCGGCGCCAGCGTCGAAGCGTCCAAAACCAAATACGACGGCGAGCTTTACGTGGACAAGCTCACCGGGGTCTATCTTTCAAAAACCATGCATCGCGAAGATCAGCCCTCTCATCTGATCATTCCCGATCCTCAGGTCTGCAGCAATCAATGCTATCCGGCCTTTCGCTGCCCATGCACCCGCTTCTGCCCGGGCAATGTTTACGAATTGGAACTGGACCCGATCAGCGGCAAAGCTCATATCAAGTTGAATCCATCCAACTGTTTTCACTGTAAAACATGCGATATTAAAGATCCCTACGGGAATATCACCTGGACCTGTCCGGAGGGCGGAGAGGGCCCAGGATACACGATCGTTTAAAAGAGTGTCGAGTTTGGGGCCATTCGAGGGAATGGCCCCCTTCATCCGATTTGCGGATCGCTTTCCTCGGTGGAAAGATTTCTGACATCCCTTTCTTGCGGTGTCTGCACGGCCAGTTCAATCTATCATTTATAATGAGTTAATTCAAATGGATACGGTGTCATCAACGAGTCGGGGATGGCATGCCGTTTGCTTTGGTTTATTGAGTGATCTGAAAGATTCGTGCATTGATTTGCCTGAAATGGAAGGAGGAAGGCAATGGCAAGTAAAAAGGATACACAGGAAAGGCGCCATAAAATCAATTTTGTACTGGAGGCGCCGGATGCGAAAAAGGTTTTTCTGGCAGGCAGCTTCAACGATTGGTCGGTTAAAACGCATCCCATGAAAAATGATGGCAAGGGGGTATGGACCAGAAGCCTTCTTTTGTTTCCGGGATCTTACGAATACAAATTTTTCGTGGATGGCCAGTGGCGTGAAGATCCAGGCAATGAGCGCTGCTGTGCCAACTGTTTTGGCAGCCTGAACAATGTGGTGCAGGTCAACCGATAGGTTCGCCGAGGTCGCATGGAATTTATAAGCGGCCCTTTTTGATGATGGCCACCAACAGCCACACGCCCAGGAAACCGGCGGCGAGAAAACCGATCAGGCCGATCAGTGAGATGCCGTATACCATGGGTGGCATCCTGGAGATGACGATGAGGGCCGAGCCGATGATCAGGGCGGCGATGATGATGGCGAACGAGATGCGATTGCTGATCTGGTCGTGGGTAGCCAGCATCTTGTCCAGGTCTTTGAGCACCAGGGTAAACGACATCTTTTTTTGCCGCAGGCTGTGGCTGATCTCCAGCAGATCTTTGGGGAAATCGGTCAGAAATTCATAGGATTGCTCGATAAGCCGGATGACGTCTTCCATCAGGCGGCCCGGCGCCAGTCGAGCCACCTTTACGTCACGTATAAAGGGGGTCACGGCCTGGATCATGTCAAAGTCCGGATCGAGCTCCCGGGCGATGTTCTCCACCTGAGACAGGGCCTTGAGCATCAGGAAGATGTCGGGCAGGATGCGCATGCGATTCTTGGTTGCCACTTCCAGCATGTGCTGCATCAGTTTGCTGAATTGGATTTCGCCGAGCGGTCGATAGAGGTGACGCCCCAGAAAGTCGGCGATGTCCTTCTCCAACTCGGTTCGGTTCGGCTCTTCATCCCATTCGGTCAGTTTCAGTAGTATTTCGGCGGTGCGCGGCTCGTCGCGCCGGATAACACCTTCGACCAACCGGACAAAGGCTTCCCTGGTGGCACGGTCCACGGCCCCGGTCATGCCGAAATCGATCAGGCAGATGACATTGCCGGGAAGCACGAAAATATTCCCGGGGTGGGGATCGGCGTGAAAGAAGCCGAAGGTGAAGATCTGTTTGAAAAGAATATCGGCGCCCCGTTCGGTGATGATGCGGCGGTCCATGCGGGCGGCATCGATTCGCTGGGTATCGGACACCTTGATACCATCGACATACTCGATGGTCAGCATGCGCCGGGACGAGTAATCGCGATAGACCTTGGGGACATATACGTTGGGGTCGTTCAGAAATTGCCGGGACACGCGTTCCATGCTCGACGCTTCCAGCGTATAGTCCAGCTCTTTTTCGATGGTGTTGGCAAACTCTTCGACGATTTTGATCGGTCGGTAGACGGCAAGTTCTTCGATATGCCGTTCGGCCAGGGTGGCCAGGTGCAGCATGATTTCCAGGTCGACCTCGATGATTTTCTCGATGCCGGGCCGTTGGACCTTGACCACCACCTCCTCGCCGCTGTGCAGGCGGGCGCGGTGTACTTGACCGATGGAAGCCGAAGCCAGGGGCGCCTCATCCAGCTCGGCAAAAAGATGTTGATAAGAGGTGCCGAGTTCGGCCTCGATGGATTGGACATAGGCTGCCGAACTGAAAGGTGGTACCTTGTCCTGCAGTTTTGTGAATTCGTTGACGAATTCGACAGAAACGAGGTCGGGACGGGTCGAAAGGATCTGGCCCAGTTTGATATAGGTGGGGCCCAACTCCTCCAGCGCCATGCGCGTGCGTTCGGCACGCGTGAGTTTCTCGAGCCGCTCCCGTCGCTTGCGGGAAATCATCTGCAGTCCGATTTCGATGTACTGTTCGATCTTGAGTGTGTCGATCAGGTCGCCGAATCCGTACTTGAAAAGAACCGCCAGTATCTGGCGATATCGATTCAGGTGTCGGTAGGTGCGACCGATCACACCGATTTTTCGGATGCTGATCATGCGACTCCGGGTGTGAGAGCGGCCTGGGACGGGTTCCCCGACGCTATTCTTCTTTTTGGGTCAGGCTGTTGACGATGCCCTTGAGTTCGCGGATCTCTTTTTTCAGCTCTTTGAGTTCATCGGTGGTCACGATCTGGGTTTTTTTCAAAAAATTGCGGACGGTCGACTCGATCCGTTTTTCCAGTTTTTCCTGGGTTTCTTCATAACGCTGGCGGGCCTCGTCCAGGAACTTGCGTCCCTCTTTTTCGGACACTTCCCCCTTTTCCTGCATATCGTTGACAAACTCCTCAACCTCATCCCAGGTTTTCAATGCCAACCCGATACCGGTCAGCATGCCCTTTTTGATCATGTCAAACATAAGATCCTCCTTGGGAAGAATAGCTATTGTTGTTGGCGGGTTATATGATGATCAGCGCTGTTGAATGAGTAACATAGCGACTGGGTGAATGCAAGCCGTTTGGCGAGAGCGGGCTGGCGCCCGCGATATCCGGGGTGGGCGCACAAATCCCGCCCGATTCTTAAAAGGCGCTTGACTGTCTCGACGAACTTACCTACTTTAATATACTTAGTTTTTCAATTCAACTGGACGGGAAAGGTTCTATAACGATGGCGTTTACGATAGCGTTGGCAGGCAAGGGGGGTACGGGCAAGACGACCATTTGCGGGTTGTTGATCAAATATCTGGTTGCAAAAGGTAAAACACCCATATTGGGTGTGGATGCGGATTGCAATGCCAACCTGAACGAAGTTTTGGGGTTGGAGGTCAAAGATACGCTGGGTCAGGCGCGCGAGGATATGAAAAAAGGCAAGGTGCCTTCCGGCATGACCAAGGATATTTTCATGTCCATGCGGCTGGAAGAAGCGGTGGCCGAAGAAGACGGGTTCGACCTGGTGGTGATGGGGCAGCCCGAAGGACCGGGGTGTTACTGCGCGGCCAACACCTTGCTGACCAACCTGATGGAGCGGTTGGTCGTGAATTATGCTTACGTGGTGATGGACAACGAGGCCGGCATGGAGCACATCAGCCGGTTGACGACCAACAATGTCGATGTCCTGTTGATTGTGACCGATACCTCCCGCCGTGGTCTCCAGGCGGGGTTGCGCATTTACAAGTTGGCCCAGGAACTCAACATCGGCGTCAAAAAGAGCTATCTGGTGATGAACCGGGTTAAGACGGAGCCGGAGAAAGAAGTGCTCGATCTCATTGGGCAGGATGGTTTGGTGTTTGCCGGGACCATTCCGGACGATGAGACGGTGTATACCTATGATCTCAAAGGCAAGCCGACCATCGACATCGATTCCAACAATCCGGCGGTGACGGCGGCCTTCCGCATTTTTGACAAAATCCTGGCGTGAACCGGCAACGGTTGGGGATGGCTGTGCTCCTAGTTGCATCGGAAGCGCGGTAGAAGATCCGTTGGTGCCGATGCCCTGTTCCGCCGGGAATTGATCTGCGAAACGGTTTGACACGTGCGAGTCATCGGTTGAGATGAAAATCGCGCAATGGGTCGAGAACGATCGCAAAACATCGAGGGGCAGGCCATGAAAAGAACGGGTTTTCTCTATGACCAGAGATATCTGCTGCACGATACGGGGCCCTATCATCCGGAACGGTCCGAACGGTTGCAGGCCATCTACCAGGGGATTGAATCGGCGGGCCTGCTGCCGCACCTGACCAGGATCACTGCGCGGCCGGCGGACATGCAATGGGTGGAAACGATCCACACCGAAAAGTATATCCGTCGTTTTGAAGAGGTTTGTCTATCCGGCCATCGCACGCTGGATTGTGAAGACAACCAGATGTGCCGCGAGACTTATGAAACTGCCCTTCTGGCCGTAGGCGGCACGCTGGAGGCCGCGCGCATGATCATGGCCGGCGAACTCGACAATGCCTTCTGCGCCATCCGACCGCCGGGGCATCATGCCGAGAGAGAAGAGGCCATGGGGTTTTGCTATTTCAACAATGTCGCCATCGCCGCCCGCTATCTTCAGATGCAGTGGAACATTCAGCGTGTGGGCATTGTCGACTTCGATGTCCACCATGGCAACGGCACCCAGCACATCTTCGAAAAAGACCCCACCGTTTTTTACTACTCCATTCACGAGCATCCTTCCTTCGCCTATCCCGGCACCGGCCGCGAGTTCGAAATGGGATCCGGCGAAGGATATGGTTTTACCAAGAATTCACCGGTCCTGCCAGGCCAGAGCGATGAAGACTATCGGCGCCTGTTCGAGCAGGACCTGTTACCGGCGTTTGAGAAGTTCGTACCCGAGGTGATTATCGTGTCCACCGGCTTCGATGCCCACAAGGAAGACGACATGGCCGATATGCGGGTGACCACAGAGGGTTTTGCCTGGATCATGCGGTCCATCATGAAACTGGCCGATACGTATGCCCAGGGCCGGCTGCTGTCCGTTTTGGAGGGTGGCTATGCACTCGATCGCCTGCCCGAGCTGGCGGCCGATCACGTGCGAATCATGCTCGACGCATAAAAGGAGGAGATGAGATGTTTGTCAGCCGATCCATGACCGAAAAGGTGATCACGGTTCGCAAGGAGACATCGCTGCTGGAAGCCCAGGACCTGATGAACAAGCATCAGATCCGCCATCTGCCTGTGGTCGATGATGACAATATCCTGGTGGGTATCATTACGGACCGCGATATCCGCGGTGCATTGCCTTACCGTCTTGTCAAGGAACAGCCCGAATCCGAGGAGCGCGCCAAATATGCCCATCTCAAGGTGGAGACATACATGACGGACAAACCGGCGACCATATCGCCGGAGCACACCCTGCAGGACGCTTTGCTGTTGATCCAGGAAAAGAGGATGGGGGCTTTTCCGGTCGTGGATCGTGACGGGCGGCTGAAGGGCATCATTTCGGTGCGCGACCTTCTGCGGGCCTTTATCAATGTGCTGGGCATCGGTGAACCTGGGACCCTGCTGTGCATTCTGGCGGAAGAAAAAGTCGGGCAGCTCAAGCGGATCGTCGATGTGATCACCGAAGAGAAAATTTCCTGCGGCAGTGTGCTGGTCGCGCGTTATTTCGAAAAGGACAAGCGGGCCGTTTTTCCCTATCTGCTGACCAACAACGTGATGCGTGTCAAGCAACGGCTGCGCGATTTGGGTTTTGAGATTCTCGATCCGATGCAATGGTATCTGGATCAACTGCCCAAGCCGGCTCCGCCTGAAGCATAACCTGCAACCGGTAAATTTTTAGTGTAAATGCGGGCGCTTTCGATTCCGGAGATTCGACAGGGATCCCTGCTCTACACCCTGGCACGTATAGCACAGGTGCGCCACCGTTCGAATCCGCCATGACGATATCTTCCATGCTCCTTGCACCTTACCAAGATCTCTACATTTACTACCTCCGGGGGCAGGTTCACGGCAATCCCTTCAGTACTCATGAAAACTACATCGGCAACTGGCAAGAGGGGGAAGACTCCTTTCTTTTTTTCAAGGTGTCTGCCGATGAAGCGGTGCGCCTGCTCGTCCAACGACAGGCCCACCTGGCGCTTGAGGACCGGTTTGAGATGACTTACGAAGAGTGGCAAGGGCACGCCATTGGACCATTTCAGGTGGGCCGACTCACCTTCGTCCCGCCCTGGCTGGATGCCCCTGTTGCCAGCGATGCGCGGGCCATTGTGCTCGACCCGGGCGTGGTCTTCGGAAACGGCCGGCACCCCACGACCAGCGACTGCCTGGTTGCGATTCAGATGGCCTTTGATGCGCAACCGGTTCACACGGTGCTCGATTTGGGTACCGGTACCGGGTTGTTGGCCTTGGCCGCCGCCCGCCTGGGAGCCGGAGCCGTCCTTGCCGTCGATCTGAACCGGTTGGCCGCCGAGACCGCCCAACGGAACGTCATTGCCAACCAGATGGGGTCAAGCGTACTCGTCGCGCAGGGTAATGCCATGGATTTCATGGACATTTCCAGTGACCTTATGGTATCCAATATCCACTATGCGGTGATGCGCGAATTGGTTGCCGCCCCAGGCTTCGGCCGCCAGAAACGGTTTGTCCTCTCTGGGCTTCTGCGGTCCCAGGCCAGAGAGATCGAGCATCAATTGCGTGGACAACCCGTAGAGATAATTGAAAAGTGGGAGCGGGACGGAACATGGTTTACGTACTACGGACGCGCTGTGACGGAGAACGGTTTCAATTGCCGGACGAATAACGAGGGGCAGCCATGCTGATACGTTGCTGGGGATCGAGGGGCTCCATTCCTGTATCTGGAAAAGAGTATATCAAATATGGCGGAGACACCACCTGTTTGGAGATCCGGACCCGAAGCGATGATATCATTATCGTCGATGCCGGTACCGGCATTCGCCGATTGGGCAACGCGCTCATCCAGGAGGGGCGCTACCAGTACAACTTTTTGTTGACCCACGGCCACTGGGACCACCTGATGGGCTTTCCCTTCTTCAAACCCCTCTTTCTCGAGCACCCGCAGATCCACATGCACCGGGGACCGTTTCATAAAAAGTTTATGGAGAGCATGTTTTCCAAAGTGATGGCCCCGCCCAATTTCCCGGTCCGCTATTCGGATTTGAAAGCCAAGATTTTTTACGAGGCCGGTAATCCCGTACAATTTGAAATCGGGTCGGTCACGGTCATCCCCATACAAATCAGCCATCCCAATACCGGCAAGGGATACAAGTTCATCGAAGACGGCAAAACCTTCGTCTTCCTCACCGATAACGAGTTGGGGTTCGTTCATCCCGGCGGTTTGCCGGCGTCCGAATATCTGGAGTTTTGCCGCGGTGCCGACCTCTTGATCCACGACGCCGAGTATACCCCGCGAGAGTACAAACTGCTCATCGAATGGGGGCACTCTTCTTATCTGGATGTGTTGGAGCTGGCCTTCAAGGCTGAAATCAAACAACTGGGGCTGTTTCATCTCAACCAGGAACGCACCGACGACGAGGTGGACGAGATGGTGGCCGCCTGCCGTAAAATCATTGCCGAACGCGGCATCGATATGAAATGCTCGGCCGTGGCGGCGGACATGGTATTTGAACTATAGGGGGACGAACCATGACAACATCCGATGCCGCCCTGGAACGTGCAGCCATGGCCTGTGCCGGGGCCCGCAAGGCAGTGGCACTGACCGGTGCGGGGATTTCCGTGGAGAGCGGCATTCCGCCTTTTCGGGGCAGGGGAGGTCTCTGGGAGAAAATCGATCCCATGAAATATGCCCATGTGGCGGCTTTTGAAAACGACCCCGCCGAAGTCTGGAAGGTCCTGTTTCTCGGTATCAGCCATGTGCTGGAAAAGGCGCGCCCCAACGCCGGCCATCAGGGGCTGTGGCGACTGGAGGAAATGGGGGTGCTGCAGACCGTGATTACCCAGAATGTCGATGGCCTGCATCAGCAAGCGGGTCATCGCGATGTCATCGAGTTTCATGGCACGCACGCAGTTGTGCGCTGTTCGCTCTGCGGCCGCCGGAGCGACTGGCGGTCAGTGCCCCTGGAGGTGATCCCGCCGCGATGTGAATGCGGCGGCGTGCTGCGGCCCGATGTGGTGCTTTTCGGCGAAATGATCGATCCACGCCTGCTGCAGCGTTCCCAGCAGCTCGCGGCCGGCTGCGACGTGATGCTGGTGATCGGCACGTCGGCCACGGTCGAGCCGGCCGCCTCCCTGCCCGTGATCGCCAAGCACAGCGGTGCATTCATCATCGAAGTCAATCCCGAGCCCACCCCATTGACCCATCGGATCAGCGATGTGACCCTGCTCGGTTCAGCCGGTGAAGTGATGGAACAGATGGCATCCATGGTGCAACGACTTCGGTCGAACCGGCAGCCATCCTAACCGTAAGCGTGGTCCGTTTGCTATGATCGAACGACAACAAGTTCACTCGAATTCACCCGGCTGGGTCGTTTCCGTGGCTTTGCCGTCGCCCTCCCTGCACGACAATTCTGCCGATGCCGATCGCCTTTTACGCGCCTTGAAACGGGAATTGGGGGTCGACCAGGTGCAGGCCGACCTGATCCTGTTGCGACGACTGCCCCAAGTTCTCCGCGACGCTGAGTATCGGGTCCGATGCGTGCTCTTTCGGGACGGCGTCTGCGGCCGGCTCGTGCATGTGGCCGCCGCAGACGAGGCGCTGGCCGGCCTGGCTATCGACCTGGGAACCACCAGGGTGGTGATGCGGCTGGTGGATCTGGAAGATCGACGCGTCCTGGCGGAGCGTGCCTTTGACAACCCCCAGATCGAGATCGGCCCGGATGTGCTGGCGCGGATCCATTACGCCGACCAGCCTGGCGGACGCGAACGGCTTCAGGCGTTGATCGTCGCAGGGATCAACCGTGAGGTGGCGAACCTGTGTGGTTCGGTTCATATGACACCCGACCACATTTTTCTGATCAGTGTGGCCGGCAACACGGCCATGAGTCACCTGCTGGCCGGATTGCCGACCCGCTGGATGATCCGGGAGCCCTATATCCCGGCCGTCAACCGGTTCGGACTGATCCCGGCGGCCCAGTTGGGCCTGGCGGTGAATCCCCTGGCCCGGCTTTTTCTCTTTCCCAGTGTCGGCAGCTACTTCGGAGGAGATCTCATCGCCGGCATCCTGTTCACCGGTTTGCATCGTCAATCCGAAACCGCTCTTCTGGTGGATGTGGGCACCAATGCGGAAGTGGTTCTCGGCAACCGGGAGTGGCTGATGGCATGCGCCGGCGCCGCCGGACCGGCCTTGGAGGGCGGCGTTACGCGCATGGGCACCACGGCGGCACCCGGCGTCATCGACCGGGTGCGCATCGATCCCGACTCGAAAGCCATCGATATCCACACCATCGACGATCTGCCGCCTAGGGGGATCTGCGGTTCCGGGGTCATCGATCTGGCGGCCCAGCTCTATCTGTCCGGCATGATCGACATCCGCGGCAAGTTCCAGCCGGCGGTTTGCGGTGAGCGTTGGGTGGAAATCAACGGCATGGCCCATGTGATCATCGTGCCGGCCGAGGCATCGGCCAATGGCCAACCGCTGGGCATCAGCCAGGCCGACATGGACAGCCTGATCCGTTCGAAGGCGGCCATGTACACGATCCTGGAAACCCTCACGGGCAGCATGGGCATTGCCCTGGACGAATTGAAAACCTTTTTTGTGGCCGGCACCTTCGGATCGTTTATCGATCCCCGCTCGGCGATCACCATCGGCATGCTGCCCGATCTGCCGCTGACCGCTTTCCGTTCCATGGGCAACACCTCCCTGGGCGGCGCCAGCCTCGTCCTGCAGTCCCGTGAAGCGGTGATGGATATCGATGCCATCCGTGACGGCATCACCTACATGGAATTGAACGTGAACCAGGATTTCATGAACCGCTTTTCGGCCGCCAAGTTCATTCCGCACACCGATCCGGGTCGTTTTCCCTCTGTACCGGCGCCGGGGAGGCGGATATCCCGATAACCTGCCCGACGCCTTTTTGGAAAAAGGGCAAGAGGTACCCTCCCAGCGATTCTGGCTGAACGCCATTCACTCGAGCGAGAGCAGCGGGCGGGCGTAAAGCCCACCCCTACGAGACTTGGATGGAAATCCAGGCCGATGATCTTTCTGGCTGTGCAGGGGCTGGCAGCCTGGTCGGCTTAATCAAACGGTGTTGGGTTTAAGCTGTTATCTGCGGAGCTTGGATTGCCGCAACTGGATGTACGCGTTGCGAAATGAGGCATAGGGATCGAGGGCTGCATCTTTCAGGGTCTTGTAGTCGTCGGCACGGAAAGAGAGCGTATTGAGAACGTTGTATCCGCTGAGTCCCAGGGAGAGCTCCATCGGCTCGACAAAGCCCATCGGGCTGGCATAGCGGTCCCCCACGAAGCCCACCGTATCGCGCAGCGTGGAGGGACCCAAAACGGGCAGATAGAGGTAAAGGCCGTCTCCAATACCCCAGACCCCCAATGTCTGGCCGAGGTCCTCGGGATCGGGGTTGAGGCCGTCATGACGCTTGGCCGGGTTGCCGAAGCCGAGTACGCCCACTGTCGAGTTGTAGAGAAATCGCGCGATTTCCGCCTCGGCGGCCCTCCCCTTGCCCTGCAGGATGTTGTTGACGATGCGTACCGGCGCACCGAGGTTGAAGAAGAAGTTTTTGACCCCTGTGCGGATTTGGGGTTCCACCACCTTGGCATATCCCTTGGCCACGGGAATCATGATCCACAGGTAGAGTTTGTCATTGATGGTAAACATGGCACGGTTGAAGGGCTCTATCGGGTCGGGCACCGTGTAGATCTCTTCCGTCGGTCCATCGTTCCAATCCGAATCATCTTCCAGAAGAAGCAATTCTTCATCGCTGAGCTGATTTTCTTCTTCAGAGTTGGATACCGAAGATGGTGGCCCTGAATCTGAAGGCAACTCCTGAGGGGTGCCACGATCGCCACTTTTTGTGGCGCCGGCGCAGCCGATCAAGAGAAGAAGTGCCACGGTAAACAGTGCAACACTGGTATATAATCGGTTTTTCATTCCCGGCCCGGCTCTGTTTTGGCGAATTGAGGCGCGATGGCTATTGCAAGGCGTGATTCTGTTCCTGCAATTTTTGCTCCAGCCGCCGGATCAGCTCGGCGGGAGGCTCTTTTTCCAGGATGGACCTGAATTGGACACGATAGTTCTGCACCAGGCTGACGCCATTTTCTACAAGAATATCATATACTTTCCACTGATTATCGTTTCTTCTCAACCGGTAGTCGATCGGGATTTCGACACTTTCACGGACCAGCTTGGTCCGAACCAGGGCCAGTGGCTCTTTGACCAGCTCCTTGAGATAGACGATTTGCTCGTTGTGATACTCCCCCTGAATTTTGTCGATATAGGTATTGCCTAAAAAGGACGAAAAGACATGGGTGAACTGCTCTTTCTCCGCCTCCGAAAAGAGATCCCATTTCGGTCCCACCGTTCGCCGGCTGATCTCCTTGAAATCGAACATGGGCTGCGACACCTCCCAAATTCTATCTCTTTGCGAACCTTTTTGGCCGGGCGTGTGGTAAGTGGGATCATTGAGAATCGTGATGATCTGGTCGATGCGTTCCTTTACGAAGTCCATCGGTGTGGGCGACGCATTGCCCGCACCGACCGTCCCGACCAAAAGGCACCATATGGTTATAGCGACTGACCAGCGCTTGAGAATCATGGGTTGCTCCTTTATAAGACACTATCCAACACAGCGTACATTATTTAACCTATCGGATCTTTATGATAAAACTTTACTGCCATTTTTCGAGCAAGTCTCCCTTATATAGTTAGAAGCCCATGGGGTGTCAAGCGTGAAGAATAATTCCTTTTAATGATAACGGTAGCATAAATTGGATTCCGGGTCTTTCGGGTGATGGCCTGGACAAGGGGCGATCGCAGGGTAAAGGCGGTGTCAGTTGGGAAAGAGAGTTCATAGCCTTTAGGTAGTCGACTACATGGTCTGCTGGTCGTGGCGCCTGACAAATAGCGGCATTTTTGCAAATTTCATATGTAAATCGAGCCTGTTAACAAACAAACGAGAGAATGGTCAATGGTTGGCACTATCATTGCGTTATGGAGGTATGCTGAGAGCCAGAAAAGCCAAACTCCGGGTAACCGGAGGACGGAAAGTTGCGGGTCCGTGTGTTGCGGATAGCCGAGCTGCCTGGATGGATCGTTTTTTATAAACCGGGTTGCCTGGCGGCAGTCCGGTTTTTTTGTCACGATGCGGTGGATACAGCCGTCGCGAGCGATTGGGGTGAACGACGGCCGGTCCCACCAGGAGACAGAGACACCCTGGGTATTTTTACAGG
Source organism: Desulfatitalea sp. UBA4791 (assembly GCA_002402905.1). Classification (GTDB taxonomy): domain Bacteria; phylum Desulfobacterota; class Desulfobacteria; order Desulfobacterales; family Desulfosarcinaceae; genus Desulfatitalea. Next base: position 32,364 of record DHGT01000035.1, read on the forward strand.
CCGCGACAGGATGGTGTTCCGCTATAAAGGGATGCGCCTGTCCATGTGATCTGTTGTTGCGTCGCAAAGACGGGGGCTACAGGTGCGTATACACGATGAAGGCTTCTCGGTCGAACCGGTGGGAAAAAACTGAATGATCGAAAGCTCATATAGGGCGGGGCGGGAAGGCCATCGTCTTCCGGACCAGATATCCTTGCTGAACCTGATTCCTTTGGAGGATCTGCAGCAGTTGCAGGATGCGCTCGCCGAAATGGGGGGTGTCAAATCGGTCATCACCGATCCGGATGGCAATCGCCTGACCATGACCAGCAACGACAGCCCCATCTGCGAGCTGATCCGGCAATCCGAATCAGCGGACGACGGATGTTTGAAACACGACAGGGCCATCGCCAACCAAATCAGGATCGATAAAAAGCCGGCCTTCAGACATGTCGAACCATTGGGTATCATCAAGGCGGCCGTTCCCATCCTGGTCCACGATCGCCATCTGGCCAATTGGTGGATCGCCCGGGTGTGTGATGAACGGGTCGATAAGGAGAAGGTTTTCGGTTATGCGCAGCAGTTGGGCCTGGATGGAGAGACTCTCTGGCGAGAGTTGGCGAAGTGCCCGCAAGGCACCGAGGCGGATTTTAAAAAGGTATTGGCCTGGATCAACAACCTGGCGGGCCAGATCACCCTGCTCGGTTTTCAGAATCTGGTACTCTCCCAGGATCTTTCCAAACTTCAGCGTCTTGAAGGCGAGCTGGATCAATACAAAACCGAATTGGAACGGTTGGTCCAGGAGCGCACGGCCGAGTTGATCCGCACCAATAAACGGCTGCAACTGGAGGTCCTGGAGCGTGATCTGGCCGAGGAGCAGATCGTGCGGAAATCCAAGTTGCTGGATGCCATCAACCGGGTTCTTCAGCAGATTCTGACCGATCGCAGTGAGCATGCCCTGGCCAGCACCTGCCTGCAGGCCGCCCAATCCCTGACCGAGAGCCCGTTTGGATTCATGGCCGAAAAAAGCGAAAGTCAATGGCGGGTCGTGGCCATGCAGGCGGCCGGCGACCCGGTCAAGGGTCAGGCCGAACAGGCCGACCGGTCGCTTTTCAATGATCTATGGCGCCATATGGTCCATGGGAATGAGCCGGTCATGCTGACCTCCGGGGACCAGACAGCGGATTGGCAGCCTTTTCCCGAGGGTTTTCCGGAAGTCAAGACGTTACTCGCCGTTCCATTGCCCAAACAGACGGGGGTTTCCGGGTTCATCGCCCTGGCCAACAATCCAAACGGCTATGCCCTGGTGGACCGTTACGACATCGAAACGCTCACTGGCATATTTGTCGAGGCCTTGCTCCGCAAGCGCAATGAACAGGCCATGAATCTGAACGAACGTCGCCTGAACCTGGCCCTCGATTCGGCCGACGAGGGGTTGTGGGATTATCTGCCCCAGGTCGGCCAGATTTACTTCAGCCCGCGCTGGTTCTCCATGTTGGGCTATGAGGCCGGTGAACTGCCATCCAGTATGGAGACCTGGAACACCTTGGCCCATCCCGAAGATGTGGCCTTTCTCAAAGATACGTTCGGAAAGATCATTTCCGGTGCCAACGAGGCCTTTCAAATCGAACTGCGCATGCTGGGCCAAGGCGGTCAGTGGCGTTGGGTGCAGGTGCGGGGCCGGTCGGTGGAGCGGGATGCCAGGGGAGCGGCGCTGCGCATCCTCGGTACGCTCATCGACATCGGCAAGTACAAACAGGTCGAACTGGCCCTTCAAAAGGCCAATGAGGAGTTGCAGCGCCTGGCCGCGCTGGATGATTTGACCCAGATCGCCAATCGGCGTCGATTTGACGAGCGGTTGGCCGAAGAGTGGCGGCGGGCGCGCCGCGACGGCACCTACCTGGCCGTCGTATTATGTGATATCGACTTTTTCAAGCTGTACAACGACACCTATGGACACGTGAAGGGGGACGAAGCGCTGCGCGCCGTGGCCCAGGCCATCAGCGGCACGCTCAAGCGTCCCATGGACCTGGTGGCGCGTTACGGCGGCGAGGAGTTCGCCATCGTGTTGCCCAATACCGATTTGCAGGGGGCCGCCCTCGTTGCCGGCGAGGTCCGGGCCGCCGTGACCGCCCTGAAAATGCTCCACCCCGCGAGCCACGTGCATGAATATGTATCATTGAGTTTTGGGGTGGCGGCCATGATCCCGGCGAACACTGTGTCGGCCAAAACCCTGGTCGAACTGGCCGACAAGGCCCTTTATCGGGCCAAGGCCCAGGGGCGCAATCAGATTGTCGAGTGGCAGCGAAAAGCGGAGACCACCAGTGAGGATGCCGACTAATTTTCCGGTATGGCCAGGCTCAACCCCAAAACGATCAGAATTGCCCCCGCGATTTGGCCCATGCGCATCTCGGCTTTGGTGTTGCGCCTGAGCCACCCGCCGATCCACCCCGAACAGAGGCCCACCAAGCCAAAACAGATGAAGGTCAGCAGGACGAAAAAGGTGCCGAGCAGCATCATCTGATAGTGAGCCGCCCCCCTGCCGGTATCGATGAACTGCGGGAAGAAGGCCAGGAAAAAGATGGCCACTTTGGGATTGAGCACATTGGCCACGATGCTTTGGCGAAAAACGGTCCAACCGCCCATGCGCGGCCCCTGGACGGACAGATCGGCGGCCGAGGCATTGCGGATCATGCGAATCCCCAGGTAGATCAAATAGGCGGCGCCAGCCCATTTGACGATGTGAAAGGCGGTGGCCGAGGCGGCCAGGAGGGCCGACAGGCCGATCACGGCAAAGAAGGTGTGAACGAAATTGCCCAGGCTGAACCCGGCCGCTGCGGCCAGGGCGGCTCTGCGGCCTTGGGCCATGCCGCGGGTCATCACGTAGATGATGTCCGGGCCGGGGGTGAAGATCAAAACCAGTGACGCGGCCGTGAATAGGCCGAATTGGGACCAGGTGATCATGGGGACCGATAGTGTTAAGTGTAAAGTTTTAAGTGTGAAGTGAAGGTATTGTGCCGATTGAGCCTGATCGCTTCACGATTCATGGTGAAGCGGCACCATAACGGTGGCGTCCGGCTTTTTCAAGCCGGTTTTTCAGATTGTTCTGGACAAATCCGGTGGCGCCGTCTCGCAGGTGGTAAGGTCGAAGGGCGCCCCCTGGTGAGGGCGCCCTTGTCATTGCCCTAAACGTGTTTCAAGGGTGCTTTACCTAAAACACCTGTTTGTACAATTCGGCGATTTCGTTGGGATCGGAAACCGGCCGGGCATTGAACAGGGCCGCCGCATCGGCGATGGCGTGGAACGGCGCCATGGCCAGGGCCTCTTCGGTGACCCCCACCTCCTTCAGCCGCATGGGATGACCGCACGCTTTCATCAACTTTTCCACCGCATCGGCAGCGGCCATGGCCGCAGCGCGCGGTGCCAGCGCGCCGATGCTCACCCCCAGCGCCTGGGCGGCCAGGGCCAGCTTGTCGGTGGCATGGTCCACATTGTAGCGCATGACGGCCGGCAGCAAGATGCCGCAAGCCGCGCCGTGGGGTACGTTGCACAGCATGCCCAGGGTGTGGGCCATGGCGTGGGCCAACCCCACCTGGGCGATATTGAAGGCCCATCCGGCCGTTGTGGCCGCGATCTGCAGGTTGCTGCGGGCCTGTTCGTCCCGGCCGTCGGCCACGGCCTTGGGCAGGTTCTGGCGGATCAGGCGGATGGCCTGCAATGCGTGGCCGTCGCAGATGGGGTTGGACATGGTACTGGTCAGGGATTCCACCGCATGGGTCATGGCATCCAGGGCCGTGGTGGCCGTCAGGCCCGGCGGCAGGGTCAGGGTGAACTGGGGATCGAGGATGGCGGTGTTGGGCGTGATGTAGTTGTCGATGATATAGACCTTGCGGCCGGCACTGCCGCTCTTGATCACCGCCACGTTGGTCACTTCGCTGCCCGTGCCCGAGGTGGTGGGGATGACGATATGAGGGATCTGGGGTTCGCTCAGGCGCATGAGGGCCACGTGGTCGTCGGCCTTGCCGCCGTTTTTCAGGGTGACGCAGACCGCCTTGCCGGTGTCGATGACGCTGCCGCCGCCCACGCTGACGATGATATCGATACCCTTTTCACGGGCCAGGGCCACGGCCGCATCCACGGTGGCCAGGTCCGTGTCCTGGGAGATATCGTCGAAGATGCCGGCGTAAAACTCGGCCAGCGCCTCCTGGACCGGTTCGATCAAACCGGCCTTGCGCACCCCGGCATCGGTCAGGATCATGGCCCGGCGGCCGCCCAGGCGCACCACCTCCCGGTAGATGGAAGAGAGGCTGCCGTGGCCGGCCAGCACCAGGGTAGGGGTGATGTACTGCACGAAGGGCACCTTGGGGTCGTCGGAAAAGAGCTTCATGGTGAAGTTGCTCTTGTGGTCGGCGCTGGCCGGAAAGTGCATGCGTTTGATCAGGGTGTATTCGGCCAGGCCGGCATGGCCCAGTTCGCGGCCCACGCCTGACTGCTTGTAGCCGCCGAACGGGCAGAAATCGCCGAACGAATGGTAGTTGTTGACCCACATGGTGCCGGTCTTGATCTGCCGGGCGATGCGCTCGGCCCGGGCATTGCTGCGCGAAAAGACCCCGCCGGCCAGGCCGTAGATCGAGTCGTTGGCCAGGGCGACGGCCTCCTCTTCGCCGTCGTACTTGATCACGCAGACCACCGGTCCGAAGATCTCCTCCTGGGCGACACGCATGCTGTTTTTGACCCCGCCGAAGATGGTGGGCTTGTAGTAAAATCCGCCGTCCAGGCCCGCCACCTCCGCCCGCCGGCCGCCGGAGACGATCTGGGCCCCCTCTTCCTGCCCCAGCCGCACGTAGCGCTCCACCGTGGCCAACTGGGTGGCGTTGACCAGGGGACCCTGCTGGGAGGCGGGATCGAGCTGGTAGCCGACCCGCAGTTGCTCGGCGCGGCCCTTCATCTTGTCCAGGAACTCGTCGTAGATTTTGGAGGCCACCAGCACCCGGGTGCCCGATTCGCACACCTGGCCCTGGTGGAAAAAGGTGCCGAACAGGGCGCCCTCCACGGCCAGGTCGATGTCCGCGTCCTCGCAAATGATGTTGGCCGACTTGCCGCCCAGCTCCAGGGTGACCTTCTTGACCGTGTCGGCGGCCATCTTCATGATCTGCCGGCCCACCTCGGTGCTGCCGGTGAAAGCGATCTTGTCCACCGACGGATGGGTGCACAGGGTGTGACCGATCTCGCCGCCGGGCCCGGCGATGACATTGACCACGCCCTTGGGAATGCCGGCCGCCTTGGCCGCCTCGGCGATGATCAGGGCGCCCAGGGGCGTGGAACTGGCCGGTTTGAGAACGATGGTGTTGCCCATGGCAATGGCCTGGCCGATCTTCCAGAAGGCCATGCTCATGGGAAAGTTCCACGGGATGATGCCCACGCACACGCCGATCGGTTCCCGGCGGATGTAGTCCCGGCCCGGTGCGAAGACGTTGCCGGCATAGGGAATCTCCTCCTGCCAGGGGAATTGGGTGGCCGCATAGTGGCCGAAATTGCGCAGCATCTGCGAGCCGAGCATGCCCCAGTATTTGGCCAGCCCGATGATCTGGCCCGAATCCATGGATTCGGTGATGGCCATGCGCAGGGTCTGCTGGGTGATCTGGTCAGCAAAGGCGTTGAGTTTGTCGGCCCGCTGGGCCGGGGTCAATTCGCTCCAGACCCCGCTGTCGAAGGCCCGTCGGGCCGCATCGATGGCCGCTTCGGCGTCGGCGGTGCCGGCTTTGGCGACCTGGGCGATGGGCATGCCCGAGCCCGGATCGATGGATTCGAAGGTTTCTCCGCTGACGGCATCGACAAATTCACCGTCGATAAAGAGCTTGTACTGTTCCATGGCATTTCTCCTCTCTGTGGGGTGTGGGCAAACGATCCCGTGCGATCCGATATCGGTGCATGGATAGCCGGGTAAGGCATTTGGATACCGATGAAATCAAGGCGGAACGGCGAGCTTGCCCCCGTTGGTCCTTTGCGGGGCATATCGTATTCATCCTAAGGGCGAATTGAAACAGTTGTCAAACAAATGGTGTGTTTCATGAAAACTACCGTTTTACGCTAAAACATTGCATTGTTTTTTCCTCTGTTTTAATGATGGCTGAGTCATATCTCAACAATAGCGGGAGAGAGGGACATGCCCCACAAGAAGCCGGATGCCGGGGCCGCGCTCATGGCGGTTTTCCCGACCCATGACGCCTACCGCCGTTTTGCCGGTAACAGCGACAATGCCGCGGCGCTGGCCTCGTTTGTCTCTTTTGCCTTTGAAAACAGGATCATCGGAAGGCCCGACGAGTCCGCGTTGGAGGCCTGCATCTGCGCGCACGAGCGGGCCGAAGAGGCGTGCAGGCCACCTCATCAGATGACCTTCGAGAACTTTCTGGATCAAAAAGAGCTGCTGCTCGAATTGAATCTATCGACCCGTGCGTTGACCGATCGGATCAATGCCCTGCTGGCCGAATACCGCCTCGAACTGCCCAAAGTGAGCAACTCCATGCTGTCGCGCCTGAAAAAGGAAAAGGCCGACACCCCGCACAAACAGAATGTGCTTCGCAGTCTGGCCTTCTGGCTGGGGCACGACCGTGCCCAGCTCGGGCCCCAGTGGAACTTCGAGACCCTGGTCAAGCTTTGCCGGGGCGGCCGCCAGCAGGCGGACCACAAAGAGGGGGTGCGCATCGGCTTCGCCCTCTACAGCCGGGGCGACGTCATCGACCACGACATCGTCGGTTGGCTCAAAAAAGAGCTCAAAACCTACATCGAGCAGGCCATCGGCCGCTTCGTCTATGGGCGCTGGGGCAAGGTGCGCTCCCACGACATCACCACACTCTATGTGGATTTCCCCAAGGAGGCGCCGGCCAGCAACCCGTCGGCCTACCGCCAGTGCCTGCGCAGTGCTCTCTCGCTGGCTCACCAGATGGCCATCCGCTGGGCGCTCTCCAACTCCTATTCCCAGAACCGCTTCCTCTCCATCGGCATCGCGGCCGGGACGTTCGCCAGCCTGGACAACTATTTGCTGCCGGTGCTCAACGCCAAGCTGCCCGGCGATCCGGTCATCCGCCTTACCGATTACGTCCGGCAGTGCGTGCTGATCAACGACATCCGTGCGCTGCTCGGCTCCCGTCCGGCCGAGATCACCCTGTTCAACGACGAGACGTTGACCATCTGGCCGGTTGTGGGCTTCTGGAGCACGTTGTACTTCGACTTCATCCCGGACCTGCTGCAGGACCGTGTGCTTGGAAACGATCCGGACTCGGTCGCGCGCTTTGCAGGGATTCTCTGGCCGACCGTGGTCCAGACCGGACCCGACGACGGCGCAGGCCAGGGCAATGGGGTCGCCACCTTTTTACGCTTTCCGCACAACTCGCTGCTCGGCCTGGAGATCGCCAAGACGCTTTACTACCGGCGCAGGTTCTGGGACGCCATCGAAATCCTGCGCCTTATCCTGAGCCTCGATCCCACCCACCTCAACGCCCGCAGCCTGCGTATGGTGCTGCTGCGCAACCTCGCCGTGGATGCGCCCTCCCACGCCATAGCCGAGGGACTGTTCCAGCAGGCCCACCAGGAGGCGGACTTCATCCAGCAGATCTGCGATTTTCAGTCCGAAGACTTTTACTGCGAACATGCCGTGGTGCATCTGGCCCAGGCCATGACGACCCTGCGCTATCTGCGGCAGGGCCGCGGCATCATCGGCGGTGAAACCGACGCCGGGCACTTCAGGCGCAGCATCTTCGCCGCGCTGGACCAGGCCGATCGTATCTTTGGAAAAGGCATCGCCATTTCGCCCACCGGCATCCGGGCCAACTACCTGCTCAATACGGTCAAGGTGATCCGCAGCCTGCTCCGGCACGACGGCGAACTTTTCTGCGATCCGTGTCGTCCCATCGACGGGGCCCCGTCGGTGGTGCGCGAGCCGATCCACGATCTCCAGTGGCAGCTGGGTTACCTGCGCGACGATCTGCCCCAGTCGCGGCCCTTTGAACTCATGGAAAAGATCTTCAATTTCTACACCACGATCCACGACGATTCGATCTCGCTTCAGGCCTACCGGCCGACCACCTATTATTGTACGGCCGTAGCCTGGTGGGACTTGTTTCCCGTGCGCACGGTGGCCACCGCCCGGCGGACCATCCAATTGCTCGAAGGCGCCGCCGACCTGGCCCGGGGGATGGACCCGCATCAGGTCTGCATTTATGCCTTCACGCGCACGTACGGGGAAATGATACCCGTGCCGACCTTTCTCGACCACATGGAGCGGGGCATCCGCCTGGTGCGCGACGCCGTGGGCGGCGATATCTCCCGCCGCGATGATCGCGAGATCGTCGAACCCGAAACGAACGGAAAGATGGGATTGTTGATGACGTTGAATTATTAACGGGTTTCAAGAAGATCTGCAGGCGGGATCAATTTCGGAACAGGGTCTGCCAGAGAAGTGTAAAGTTTAAAGTGTTAAGTTTAAAGTGAAGGAATGCTGTCATTTGAATTTTCTTGTTTGATACGGCCCCAGTCAAGAGGAGTTCATTATTACTTCCGCGTCATCCCATATCCCTTGCGATCTTTGCGGTCTTCCGGTTCGTTCGGACGCGTTTTCCCAGACCTTCGACGATCGCCGCTACCGCTTTTGCTGCGCTGGCTGCTGTATGGTGTTCGCCATGTTGATGGAGGCCGCCGATGCGCCCGACCCTTCCCGGTTCAAGGAGACCGATCTCTACCGGGAGTGCGTGGCGGCCGGGGTGGTGCCCGCTTCGGAAGCGGATCTGGACAGAATCGAGCGCGAGGCCGACGCCCGGCGTTCCGAATCCGGATCGCCTGCCGAAGATGCCGATGACCGGCCCACGCTGGCCTTCGAGGCTCTGGTCGAGGGCATGTGGTGCCCGGCCTGCGCCTGGGTGATCGGTCATGCTCTCTCCCGCCTGGAAGGCGCCGTGGGAGCGGTGGACTGCGACTTCTCCACCGATCGCCTGCGTTGCCGCTACGACCCGGTGCGGATCACCCCCCTGCAGATCCGGGAGCGCATCGAGCGGCTGGGCTATCGCGCCCTGTCGGACGAAGAGGCTTCGGCCGGTGAACGCGGCCTGCGCGCCGACTTCGTGCGGCTCTCCATTTCGGCCCTGCTGGCGGTCAACGTCATGATGTTGTCCTGGGCGCTCTACGCCGGCTTTTTCACCACCATCGGGGTTCAGGACATCGCCTACATCTCCTGGCCGATCTTCGTCATGGCGACCGTCGTGATGCTATACGGCGGCGGGCCGATCCTGCGCAAGGCGTGGTCCGGCGTGCGCCATGCCGCGCCGGGCATGGAGGTGCTGATCATGCTGGGCGCCGGCAGCGCCTACCTATACAGCCTGGTCAACTGGTGGCAGGGGAGTCTGCATCTCTATTTCGACACGGCCTCCATGCTGATCACGCTATTGCTTCTGGGGAAACTGCTCGAAACCCGTGCCAAGCAGCGGGTACGTCACGACTTGGAGGGATTTCTGTCTCTGCAGCCGAATAAAGTCCGCTTGTGCAGCGATGCAATTTCAAAGGGACGCTACGTACATATCGGCCAACTGGCGCCGGGCGATCTCTTCAGGGTCCAACCGGGCGAGGTGGTGCCGGCCGACGGCCGCATCGTGCGGGGTCAGGGAAGCGTCGATGCATCGGCCATCACCGGTGAACCGCGGCCTGTGAGCGTCCAGGTGGACGATGCTGTGGTCAGTGGCAGCCGGGTGGTCACTGGAGAGTTGATTGTGCGGGCCGATCAAGTCGGCGACGATGCCCTGCTGGGTCAGATGATCGCCGTGGTTCGCAAGGGCTTGTCCCAGCGCACGACGCTGGAGGGTCGCACGGATCGCTGGCTGCTCTTCTTCGTGCCGCTGATTGCATCGCTGGCCCTGGCCACCGGGGCTGTCGGCCTTTTGCTGGGCCTCCGGTTGGACGATGCCCTGGTGCGCATGGTGACCGTCCTGGTGATCGCCTGCCCGTGCGCCCTGGGCATCGCCATACCGTTGGCCCGCGTGGCCGGCATCGCCGGCGCCGGCCGCCGCGGCCTGCTGGTCCGGGATTTTCAGGCCTTCGAGCAGGCCGGCGGCATCGACACCCTGGTTCTGGACAAGACCGGCACCGTGACGCGCGGTCACTGGACCTTGGAACGCATCGAACCCGCTGCCGGCACGGACCCGGATTGGGCCGTGGGCCTGGCCCTCGGCCTGGAGACCGGGGTCGACCACGCCGTGGCCCACGCGCTGAGCGCCCATGCCGCCCGGCAGTCTGTCCGGCCGATTCAGGTGGCCGGTGTCGAGGTTCATGCCGAGGGGATCGGCGGCACCCATGAGGGCCGGACCGTTCGCATTGGCAGCCGGGCCTTTGCTGCCGGCTCTCGGGATGATCCTTCCGATACAGGGCCACGGCCCGGCGTCCTTTCCGAAGTGGTGCTGAGCCTCGACGGCCGCATCGCCGCGATTTTCTACTTTGGCGATACGCTCAGGGATGGTATGAAGAACACCGTGGTTCGCTGGAAGGCGCGTGGTTTGGAGCCGCACCTGTTGTCCGGGGATACGGTTCGGGCCACCCGCTCGGTGGCGGCGCTCATTGGTATCGACCAGGCAAAGGGCGGACTCCTGCCCCAGGACAAGGCGGATTATGTCCGCGCGCTGCAGGCCCGAAGCCGGCGGGTGGCCATGGTCGGAGACGGGATCAACGATGCGCCGGCCCTGGCCCAATCCGATCTGGCCGTGGCCGTGCACAGCGGCGCGCCGTTGGCCCGCCAGGCCGCCGATGTCACCCTCATGCGCGGCGATCCGGGGCAATTGGATGCGTTTTTGGAGTGGGCCGCCCAGGTGGACCGCAAGGTGCGCCAGAACCTGTGGTGCGCGCTGGTCTATAACGCCGTCAGCATCCCCGTGGCCATGGCCGGCCTGCTCTCGCCCCTGGTGGCCGTGACCGCCATGCTGCTCAGCAGCCTGACGGTGATCGGCAATACCCTGCTGCTGGTGGGCCGAAAAGGGAAACCTGAGTCAAGAGAACGATCGAATTCGAAGACACGAGCCCTGCAAGGAGAAAAACGCGAATGATGAAAACCGTCGATGCAACCCCGGAGAAGTTGTCCCAGGTAATGGCCGCCATCCCCAAGGATCGTCCCATCGTCATGTTGAACATGCTCAAGTTCCGGGAGCGCGCCCTTTATCCGGACGGCACGTCCGACTGCTCGGGCCGCGAAGCCTATCGCCGCTACAGTCAGGTCGCCGCTAAAATGGTCGCCCAGGTCGGCGGCAATCCGGGCGGGTGGATGGGAGCGGTCCAGGGCACCCTGATCGGCCCGGACGGCGAAAGCTGGGATTCGATCCTGCTCGTCGAGTACCCCTCCATTCAAGCCTTCAAGCGCATGCTGGCCACGCCCGAGTACCAGGCCTGCACCGTACACCGCATGGCGGCCTTGGAAGACTCGCGCCTGATCTGCACCGTGAAGAGCGACCGGGCGGCATAGGCCGGGTGCGTCGCCACCTTGAGGGGTGATGGTAGTAAAAAGGGGATGGAAAAAGGAAAGAAGGAAATTCAAAACGTAAGAAAGTATGAAAGTAGGAAAGTATGAAAGTGAAGGTATTCTGTCTATTGGATGGATCATGAAAATTGCTCCATTCAATTTCAAAATTGATAGAATTCCTTCACTTTAAACTTAACACTTCAAACTTTAAACTATGTTAACCAACATCGATCCGGAAGAAGTCGCCAAATTCGAAGCCATGGCCGATCTGTGGTGGCAGCGGCGCGGAGAGTTCAAGGCCCTGCACGATATCAATCCGGTGCGCCTGGCCTACGTGCGCGAACGCGCCGGGTTGAAGGGCAAAAGCGTCCTCGACGTGGGCTGCGGCGGCGGATTGCTGGCCGAGGCCATGGCACGCGAGGGCGCCCATGTGACCGGCATCGACATGGTCCCGGCGGCCCTGGCCACGGCCCGGCGCCATGCCGCGGAAAGCAGGTTGCGGGTCGACTACCGGGAGGGCAGCGCCGAGGCCTGGGCCCAGCGCCACCCCCGCTTCTATGACCTGGTCACCTGCATGGAACTGGTCGAACACGTGCCCGAACCGGCCTCCCTGGTGCGCGCCTGCGCCCGCCTGGTGCGTCCCGGCGGCAGCGTGTTCTTTGCCACGGTCAACCGCACTCCGTTGGCCTACCTGCTGGTCATCGTGGCGGCCGAGTATGTGATGGGCATCGTGCGCAAGGGCACGCACCGTTATCGAAAGTTCGTGCGGCCCGATGAGTTGAAAACCTGGGGAGAGGCCGCCGGGCTGCAGGCGGCCCATGTCTCCGGCCTGCGCTATCTTCCGATAGGGGGCTACGCGCGACTTTGCGCCGGCACGCAGATGAACTACCTGATGCAGTTTAAACTTCCGGCTGTGCCGGGGTAGAAAGCGAGTCGATTCCATGGCCTTGTGGCAGAATCCCAAATGGTTCGACGCCGAGCGGCGGCGCGAACAGCTCGACGAACACGTTTCAGAGACGGGCCGGGCCCGCTTCGGCATCCGTACGTTTCAAGAGAACGAAAAGGTGCGGGCCGTGATGCGCCACTTCAACCGGGTGGCGCCCAAATACGACTTCATGAACTCCCTGCTCAGCTTCGGCATCCAGCATGTCTGGAAGCGCGCCGCCATCCGCATGCTGGCGCCGCGCCCGGGAGAAAAGATTCTCGACGTCTGCGGCGGCACCGGCGACCTGGCCATCCTGGCCGCCCACCGCACCGGACCCGACGGCCGGGTGGTCATCTACGACATCAACTGGCAGATGATCGCCGCCGGCCGCCCCAAGATCGATCCCAATCCCCAATTGGCCCACATCGCCTACGTGCAGGGCGACGCCGAGCGGATCTGCTTCCCGGACGCATCCTTCGACGCCGCCATGGTCGGCTTCGGCATCCGCAACCTGACCCATCTCAAGCGCGGGTTTACCGAAATGCACCGCGTGCTCAAACCCGGCGGCCGCATCCTCTGCTTGGAGTTCTCTCAGCCGACCAACCCGCTCTTCCGCACGCTCTACGACTTCTACTCGTTCAACATCATGCCCCTGCTCGGCGAGCTGATCGTCGGCTCGTCCGAATCCTACGCCTGCCTGCCCGAAACCATCCGCATGTTTCCCCTGCCCGAAGAGCTGGCGGAGATGCTGACCGGCATCGGCTTCGAGAAGATGACCTGGCAATCCTTCACCAACGGCATCGCCGTGGCCCACGTCGGCATCAAAAAGAGATAATGCTTTTGAAGACATACGCGATCGATCGATGCGATGCCTGGTTCGCATTTGTTGCAGGCCCACTCGTTTATTATTGACATTTCGCCCGGACCTTTTGTAAAAACTCTCCAGTTTCAAATCGTCCTCTGTACGACAACCACCCTTTGGGCCGCTCTGCGCCAGCTGATCGGGTGCCTAATATATCGGTCGGAACCGAAAAGAAGGCGATTTAATCCAAATAGTCAACAACGTCCCCAAAAGCCCGGGGGTGGGTTGCTGCGAAGCCAAGGCGGGTGGGCTGGACTAAAGGTCAACCGGCGTGCAGGTGATTATCAAAAGGGGGATGAGCGCATCCTGGGAGATGGCGACTTTGTCAATGAGGTGCTGGCACAAGCCCAGGAACGGATGGAAAACAGATTTCGACTTGCTGCTGAAGGTTACGATTTTGAAAAGCTTTTAAGGCGCGTATCTCAGATAACGCAAATAACCCCCCAACAGATACTGGACGCCCAAAGGGATAGAGCCAGGACAAATGCCAGGAGCATACTTTGCTACTGGGCCACTGATCAACTTGGCATCACACAGAGCCGGCTATCGGATATATTCAAACAGACCCAATCGGCAATCAGCCATGCGGTCCGTCGTGGAAGAGAATTGGTGGCAAAGAATGGTTTTGTGATGCGGCAGGATCATGGGCAAGTTGATTCATAAATTAATGTACGTCCCCTACTTCCCCGGCGGCCTGCCAATCATGGATGATCGTATCACCGAAGCGATCGGCCGAGTGCATCTGGCTGGTAACGGTCATGATGATAATGTCCGGCCTCTGAAAATTATATTCGTTTGAGCTGATAACCACGGCCGGACGCTTTTTAAAAGTGGATTGGTCGGTGAACGGAAATGGCACCAGGACGATATCGCCGAATTTATAGTCGGTCATAGACCTCATCCTCGGTATTGTCCCAGACCTTTTTGAATGCATCATCAGCCAATTTGTTACCGGCTCTGATCAAGCGCCGGTCAAGGTCCCTCTGGCTGATGAAATCCACAAAATCCACCACCTGGGCCACTTTGTCCGGCGAAAGGGTTCGTATTTTTTCGATAATGATTCGTTCCTGATCGTTTGTCGGTGTGTTGTTTTGTTGCATAGGGTAAGCCCTTTTGTTTTAAATTGTAAATTATTATTTAGCATTTCAAGGTGATAGTCAAGCAGGCGCAGGGGCGCCCCATATTTTTTTCTGCGCCTACCCTTCCCATGCTATTTGATCGGTATGCCCAGATAAGCCAGAATAAAGGGCATTCCTATCCTTCCCACAAGCTCGTTGCCGGCTTGCGGCCGCGGTCGAGCACAAGCGTTCGGTCATGGAGCGCTTCCAGGTCTGGATGGGAACGGAAGGTGATGGTGACCAGGGTGGCGTCGGGCAGTTCGCGCCGCAGCATTTCGAGGATCAGCCGCTGGCCCTTGGGGTCGAAGGCGTCGGTGGCCTCTTCCATGAAGATCCAGGCCGGCCGCTGGAGCAGGACGCGGGCGAAGCCGACCCGCTGCCGGGCGCGGCGCGACAGGACCTGTTCCCAGTCGTCCCGGTCGTCGAGGCGCGGGAGGAGCCAGGCGATGCCGGCCTGCGCCATGGCCTGGCGGATGTCGGCGTCTGTGAAGACCTCGGAAGCAAACGGGTAGCAAAGTACTGCCCGCAGGGTCTCTTCGGGCAGGAAGGGATGCTGGGGAACGAACAGCAGGGCGCCGTCGCCTGGCAGGCTGACCTTGCCGCTGCCCAGGGGCCAGAGCCCGCCGAGCGTCTTGAACAGGCTGCCCGTCACCACCGGATGGCCGGTGATCAACACCCGTTCGCCGCGGCGAATTTCGGTGCTGAAGCGATCGAGCAGGATCTCTCCCGAGGGATCGGCGATGCTCAAGTCCTCGATGGCCAGCATCGGGCGGTCCGACCGTTCGACGACGATGCGCGCCGCGTCCGGCGCTATGTCGCTGGCATCCAGGCGCCGGATGGCTTCGTCGAGAGACAGTACGCGCTCGGCCGAAGCGCGGCAGCGGGCGATTTCGCCGATGTTGTCCACCGGCCAGGAGAGTGCGCCGGTCAGGCGCTGAAACGCCTGGGCGGCCTGCATCAGCACTCCGAGGGTCATCGCCCCGGCGATGTACTGGGGGGCGGCGATCAGGATCGGGAAGACCGGCAACAGCGCCCCATAGGCCGTTCCGAACGACACCAACCCCAGGTAGGCGAACGACTGCCGGTGCCATTCGCGCACCACCTGGCCGAAGCGCGCCGTCGAGCCGATGCGCTCCATGGGCTCGCCGCGCATCAACGCGATGGCTTCCGTGTTCTCCCGAGCCCGCGACAGGCCGAAGCGGAAGGTGGCCTCGGCCGTCTGCAGCGCGTTGGTGGAGCGTACCAGGGGCCGGCCGAGGATCCATCCCAGGCCGCTGCCGAGGGCCGCGTAGACGAAGGCCAGGGGCACCATGTAGCCCGGCACCTCGACGGTGGTGCCCGGAACGGCCATCGTCCCCGATACCGACCAGAGGATGTCGGCGAACAGCCCCAGGATCAGGAATGAAAAGACCAGTGTGTGGCCGAGCCCGATGGCGCTTTCCGTGGCGATGCGGATGTCTTCGGCGATGCGCTGATCGGGGTTGTCGTGTTCGCCGGTCGTGAAGAGCAGCCGGTAATGGCGCCCGTCTTCCATCCAGCACCCCATGAGCTGATCGGTCAGCCAGGCCCGCCAGTCAAGCTGAAGCCAGCGCTTGACGAGCAGGTGTGCGCCGGTGACCACGATGGAGATGGCGAAGATCAGGGCGAAGACCGCCACTTGGATCAGCACGCCGCGCACCGAGCGCTGCTCCAGGGCGTCGAACAGCGCCCGGTTCCAGTGGTTGCCCCACACGGTGAGCCCGACTTGGGCCACGGTCAGCAGGAAGAGCGACAGGGTGGCGGCGCGGATTTTCGCGCGCCGCTCGCATTTCCAATAGGGGCCGGCCAGGCGGAACACCTGGCGGAGAAAATGGCGGCGCTTTACGGGAACAATGCCGGGCGAGACGGCCGGTGCCGGCTGGGGTGTCGATGGGCTCGTGGATGGCGTCATGATGGCTGGCCTTATCCTTGACGATAGGGCAGCGCGCGCCCGTCGGCCTGGAACAGGTAGAGCCGGGCCGGGTCGATGCCCACGGCGATCTCCTCGCCGGCCTTGAGGCGACGGTCGGCGTGCAGGCGGGCCACCAGCCGCGTGCCGTCGCGCAGATCGAGATAGACCATCTGTTCCCGGCCGAGCAGTTCGGTGAGCGCGACCCGGCCGTGCAGGCGCCGATCTTCTCCCACCAGTTGCGGATCGACCACGTCTTCGGGTCGCAGGCCGAGGCAGACCACCCGTTCGGCGTCGGCGTCGGTCAGGTTGAAGCGCGTTTCCATTCCTTTGCCCAGCGAGATGCGCTCGCCGGCCACGACCAGAACCGGTCCGCCGCCGGCAGGTTCCCTGCGGGCCGTGATCAGGTTCATGCTGGGCGAGCCGATGAAGCCGGCCACGAAGGTGTTGACCGGCCGCTCGAAGAGCTGCTGGGGCGTGTCGACTTGCTGCAGCAGGCCATCCTTGAAGACTGCCACGCGGTCGCCCATGGTCATGGCCTCGACCTGGTCATGGGTGACATAGACCGTGGTGGTGCCGGTGCGCCGCTGCAGGGCGGCGATCTCGGCGCGCATCTGCACCCGCAGCTTGGCGTCCAGGTTGGAGAGGGGTTCGTCCATGAGAAAGGCCACCGGGTCGCGCACCAGGGCGCGCGCCATGGCCACCCGCTGCCGCTGCCCGCCGGACAGGAGGCCCGGTTTGCGCTGCAGCAGGGGCTCGAGCTCGAGCATGCGGGCCACCTCGAGGGCGCGCGTTTTCACCTCGGCGGCCGGCAGTCTGGCCATGCGCAGGGGAAACTCGATGTTGCCCTGCACGGTCTTGTGCGGATAGAGGGCATAGCTCTGGAACACCATGGCGATGTTGCGCGCCCGCGGATGCAGGTCGTTGACCCGGTGGCCGGCGATGAGCAGATCGCCGCTGCTGATCGTCTCTAGGCCGGCGAGCATGCGCAGGGTCGTGGATTTACCGCAGCCCGACGGGCCGACCATGACCAGAAACTCGCCGTCCGCGATGGAGAGGTCGAGCCGGTGCACGGCCTGGAAGCCGTTGGGGTAGATTTTGTTCACGTTGCGAAACGCGATTTCCGCCATGGATTACCCTTTCACTGCGCCTTTGGTGAGTCCGGCGATGAATTCTTTCTGCAAAAGGAAGAAGAGCACGACCACGGGCAGCACGGCCAGCAGGGTGCCGGCCATCATGGCGCCGTAGTCGGCCTCGTAGACACCGATCATCTGGTTGAGGCCGATGGGCAGAGTGAAGCGGTCGCTGCTTTGAAGAATGATCTGGGGCCAGAGAAAACTGTTCCAGGTGCCCATGAAGGCGATCAGGCAGAAGGCGCCCACGATGGGCCGGCTGACCGGCATCACCACGTGCCAGAAGATCTGGAATTCGTTGCATCCATCGATACGGGCGGCCTGGAGCATCTCGTCGGGCACCGACAGCATGGATTGGCGGAAGAGGAACATGCCGAAGACATTGACCATGCCCGGCACGATCAGCCCGAGGTGGCTGTCGATGAGACCCATATGGTAGATCAGCTCGTACATGGGCGCCAGCAGCACGGGGCCGGGAATCATCATGGTGGCCAGCATGACCCCCATGACGGCCTTCTTGCCGGCAAAGTCGTACTTGGCCAGGGCGAAGCCCCCAAGGGAAGAGAAGAAGAGCTGAAGGATCACCGTCGCGCCGGCCACGAAAAAGCTGTTCATCATGAAGCGCAGGAACGGCATCTGCGTGAAGAGGCTGGTGAAGTTGGCCAGGGTCAGGCGGTCCACCGGCGGCACGACCGGGTAGACGTGAAAATCGGCATTGGCCTTGAAAGCCGACGCCACCAGCCAGGCGATGGGCACCAGGCACAGCAGGGCGAAGAGCACCAGGAGCATGTACACCACCAACCGCCGCATGTCAGCGCGCCTCCTTTCCCGTGCCGGTGATGCGCAGCTGCACCAGCGCCAGGAGCAGCACCATGAGCGCCAGGGTCCAGCCGATGGCGGCCGCGTAGCCGAGGTCCCCGCCCAGAAACCCGTTCTGGTAGAGGTACATGACGATGGTCAGGCCGGCCTGGTCGGGCCCAGAGCTGTTGCCGAGCAGTAAAAAGGCGAGTTCGAAGAGCTGGAACGAACCGATGGTCGAAAGCACCACCACGAAGATCAACACCGGCCGGATGCCGGGCAGGGTCACGTGCCAGAACTGGGCCCAGCGGCCGGCCCCGTCGATGGTGGCGGCCTCGTAGAGTTCACCATCCACCGCCTGCAGGGCGGCCAGGAAATAGACCATGTTGAAACCGGTGTAGAGCCACAGGGCCACCATGATGAGCGCCGGCATGACCAGGCTCGGCGTGGAGAGCCAGCGGGTGGTCGACGGCAGGCCGAACAAGGCGTGCAGGGCGGCGTTGAGCAGGCCGAACCTGGGGGCCAGAATGAGCATGAACAGCAGGGCCGAGAAGACCAGGCCCATCAGGTTGGGCGAGAAGAAGATGAAGCGGAAGACGTTGCGGCCGCGGATGTCGGCGCGGTTGAGCAGCAGGGCCAGACCCAGGCTGAGGGGCAGCTGCAGAAGGACGCTGCCCAGGGCGAAGGTGGCGGTGTTGCGGACCGCGGTCCAGAAATCGGGGTCCTGCAGAAGATGCAGGTAGTTGTCCAGGCCGACGAAATGCTGGGCCTCGGGACCCGAGGTGATATAGAAGGAGAGCATCACGCTGCGGATGATGGGATAGGCCCCGAAGATCAGGAAGCTGAGGACGAAGGGCGCCAGGAAGAGATAGGGCGCGGTGCGGGCGGTGCGCAGCGGCATAGTCACTCCTCGGCATCCCATTCAGGTTCGCGGGCCATCTGCCGGCGCACGTGGTCTGCGGCCGACGTCAGGCGCTGACGGACATAGGCCTCGAAACCGTCAGCCCCGTGGGAGCGGTAACGGCTGTAGCAGGAGACGATGGCCTCGTTGAGCTTGGCCTGGGCCGAGGGTAGAAACCCGCTGGAGTAAAAGGGCGGCACCTCGTCGGCCACGGCGATGAACTGCTCGCCCAGGGCCTGGCCGCTCCAGTAAGGCCGCGGTTCGTGATAGGCCGGGTCGCTCCAGGCCCGGCGGTCCGGCGTGAGGATGTTGGTGGTGCGAAACAACCGTCCGTGCTGTTCGGGCGAACCGTAATAGATCGCCCTGGCGAACCGCCAGGCCAGCTCGGGGTCTTTGGCAGAGCGGGCGATGCCGAGCATGGTGCCGCCCATCTGGCTGGTACGCAGGCCGCCCGGTACTGGCGCCGGCAGGGGCACCACCCGCAGCTTGCCGTGCAGCTCCTTGGCAAAGGTCTGTATCTGCGACGATCGCCAGTCCGGGCAGAGCGCGGCGATGTAGTACCCTTCGATGAAACCGCGATAAAACGAGGGATCCCAGTTGCCCAGAGACTCCGCCACCTTGCGGTCCCCCGGATCGGCGACCAGGGGAATCATCCAGGTCATGGTGGCCACCGCGATGTCGTCGTCCATGCGCAGCCGGCCGTCGGGGCCGAAGATGCCGCCGCCGCGCTGCATCAGGAAGATCTGGAAGGCCCAGGCGTCGCCATACTCGATCTGCAGCAGGTAGCGCTCGTCGGGAACCAGCAGGCCGCGCAGTTCGCGGAAGTAGTCGTCCCAGGTGGCCAGGTCTTCCATGCGCAGTCCGCGTCGGGCCAGGTAGGGATCGATGATGTCGGCGCGATAGGCCAGCAGGACCGGATGAATGTCATGGGGCACACCGAAAACGGCCCCCCGGTCGGTGTAGGCGGCCAGGGCATGGGCCGGCACGCGGTCGAGGATGGCGTCCCGCTCCAGATAGGGCTTGAGATCGAGAAACCCGATTTTGTCCAGCGGCCCGCGAAAAAAGCCGCCGGCCGCGCTCTTTTCGATCTCGACCAGATCGGGCACGTTCACCGCCGCCCAGAGAGCCGAGCGCAGCTTCTGGTTGACCGCATTGTAGTTGATCAGCTGCACATCCACCGTGCGGTCCGTATCGGCCACGAAGCGCTCGGCCGCCGCCTGGTAGGCATCGGCATGAAGGGCGCCGAAGACCCACATGGTCAGATCGGCCCGTTGGTCGGGCACCGGATGAACGAGCAGATAGAGACCGGCGATCAGACCCGTGGCGGCAATGAGCAGGGGCGCCAGGCCCACCGGCAGTTCATCCAGCCAGCGCCGGACGCGCCCCGGTGCGGTATCGACCCCCTGTGGCTGCATGCCTTCTCCCTGGTCTGCCGGGCCTGATGATGTCATGGTTTGCCCTGCTCAATCGAATCGCGCCGGCAGCCATCCCCGTTCCACGCACTCGCGAAAACACCACTCGGGCGTGGTCTCGGTGCGATAGCTCCAGAAGAACCAGCCGTGGAACTGCTCGAAAGCCAGCAGCTGCGCGGCGCCATAGGCGCGGTAGGCCACATCGGTCTGGAACGGGTCCAGGTGCTCGAGGGCGTGGTTGTACGGCCCTTCGGCCCAGAGCGACACCACCTGGAGATTGAGCCCCAGGCTCCATTCGCCCACGATGGCAGGCAGGTCCAGTTCGGTTTGGATCTCCTCGCCCTCCCGACGCCACAAGTTGCCCGCCTTGTCGAGATGGCCGTGAATGTCCATGTCCAGATCTTCGCGCTGGAAGCATTGGTAACGGTGCACGTCGTAGATGACGTTCTCGTGCCGGGGCGGCTGCATGAAGCCCAGGTATTCGCGGTGGGTGCGGAAGCCGTCGTGGAAGACCACGGCCCCGCGCTCCGGCGGGTAGTACGCCCGAATGGCATCGTAGGCGCGCCGGTAGTAATCCTCGAGCAGCGGCGTGGGCACGTCCCAGCGCGGCTCGTTGAGCATCTGGATGCCGTAAAGGGCCGATGATCCGCCAAAGCGTTCGGCCAGCCGCCCGAGCACATCGATCGAGTGGGCCAGATATTCTTCGCGGGTGTGCCATTCGCAGACGTTCAAGATGCCGCCGTTGTCAAAACCGTTCTGGCAGCCCGGGGCCGCGTGGAGGTCCAGGATCACCCACAGGCCGAGCTGCTCGGCCCAGCCCATGGCACGGTCCAGCACGTCGATGCCGCCTTGCACGAAGGGATGGGGATCGGCGCCATACTTGGGGTGGTACGGGTACGGCGGGCCGAAGATCCAGTGCCCTAAAGGGATGCGCACCGCGTTGATGCCAACGTCGGCCAGCCAGGCGAAATCGTCGCGCGTGATGAAGTTTTCCCAGTGATGGCGGAGCCTCGCCGGTGCGTCGCGGCCCAGTTCCGCGCACCAGGTGGTTTCGTCCGTGGCGGCGAGCCCCTCGAACAGGCTCGGGGTCATCCATTTTTCCAGCACCAGCCAGCCGCCGAGGTTGACACCGCGAAGGCGGGTGGATGGCATGACGGCAACGTGATCGGGCATAGCTGCCTCTCGCAGTCTCATCGGGACCGATGTTAACCCCTAAAGCGGTTTTGCCGATGAACAACAACCGGCTTTGGGTGCGATACACGGCGGAAGGTGTGTCGGGGTCCGGCCGCCCCGGAATGGGGGAACCCTGCTTTCCCCGTCACGGTCAGGCGCGTAACACCCTCTGTGAAGGGTTGTCAACAGTGAAAATTGGCCCGGTCAGGCCCCTTTAACCCGTTGCGCCGCGGGCCAGAATCTCTCTCATGGTCGTGGAAACCCTGGCCATATCATAGGGTTTGTGCAGGAGTTCGAGACATCCGTTCCTGAGCAATTCCTCGGTTTGGTCAGACGGGCCGAAACCGCTGGAGAGCACGACGTTGACCTGTGGATCGATTTCCTTGAACTGATAGTAAAGATCCCGGCCGCTGGTATTGGGCATGACAAGATCCAGCACGACCAGGTCGATGGTTTTCCAATTTTGTTCGAACAGGGAGATGGCGGTGGACCCGTCGGGCGCCTTCAAGACCTTGTAGCCCATCTGCGCCAGCAAGGCCGCACTGGGTTCGAGAACCGACGGCTCGTCATCGACCAGCAGAATGGTTCCTCTTCCCATAACGTGTTGCGGCGGGTCTTTTGCAACTGGGCACGCCGCAGTGGACGGCTGAGCCGGCAGGTATATGGAAAACGTCGCCCCACGATCGATTTCCGATTCGACGTGGATCTCTCCTTTATGATTTTTCACGATGCCATAGACGGTGGAGAGGCCTAAACCGGTGCCCTGCTCCAATCCCTTGGTGGTAAAAAAAGGTTCGAAAATGCGATCTTGAATCTCTTCGGGGATGCCCGTGCCGGTGTCGGACACGCGTATCCGGATATAGGTCGAGTCTTTGGGAAGCGCGGGTTTGCCCTGGATGTCAAAGCCGTTGAGGCAAGATGTATCGATGTGTACTTGGCCGCTGTTGGGCATGGCATCGGCGGCATTCAACAACAGATTCAACAAGACCTGCTCAATTTGCCCCTGATCCGCTTTTATGGCCGGAATGTCTTCAGACAGATGCTGATGGATCTGGATGTGCTTTTTGGTGGCCGAGATGGTGTCGGCGGCCTCCCTGACCAGTTGATTCAAATTCACGGTGCTCATTTTGGGCTTTCCGCCCCGGGCGTAATCCAGCAGTTGATGGGTCAGTTTGGCGCCGCTTTGTACCAGACTGACGATTTTTTCCATGTGCCGAGATGCGTTTGTCGACGGGGGCAGCTCTTTCAATGAAAGGGATGCGCTGCCGTGGATGCCCATGAGCAGGTTGTTGAAATTGTGCGCGATCCCTCCGGACAGGGTGCCGATGGCCTCCATCTTCTGGGCGTTGCGCAGTTGCTCCTCCATCAGCTTTTGAACGGTGACATCTCTCAGAAAATTGAGCACCGCCGGTTTTTCTTCCCAGTTGATCAGCACGGAATTCAGGTCCACGTCCCTCACCGCCCCGTCTTTGTTCAAGATTCGGAAGGCGGTGCGGTCGGGGAGCCCCTCGCCGCGCAGGCGCAGTTCCAGACGATGTTCGATCATCGGACGGTCGTCCGGGTGAATGAATTCCCAGAACGGTATCTCGGCGATGCGCTCGCAATCATATCCCAGGATCTCCGATGCGCTGGGGTTCATGAACTTGATATAGTCGCCCTGGATGACGAAGATGGCATCCTTGGAGTTTTGAACCAGTATCCGATATTTTTCTTCGGAATGCCGAAGCGCCTTTTCGATCTCCTTGCGGTCCGTGATATCCACGAGGATGCCCTGAACACCGACGACGGCGCCGTTGCGCACGATGGGACGGGCGTTGGTTCGAGCCCATTTGATGTCGCCCGTTTTGGTGATCATCCGGTATTCCGTGGCCTGTTGGCCGCCGGCCAAAATTTTAAAAAACTGATCCATTCTGCCCGACAGATCGTCGGGATGCACGAACTCGATAAAGTTTCTTCCGATCACTTCACGAGGTTCAAATCCCGATAGTTGTTGGATGTTGGGGCTGACATAGGTCACCACGGCATGGATATCGGTGGTGTAAACGATATCGTTTAAATTCTCCACCAGCGCGCGATAGTTCTCTTCTTCCTTTGGATTTTCGTTTGCAGGCGTCTCCTGCGCCGTCACCGGCACGGAGGTCACCAGCCAGCACGCCTCTCCGTCGTATCGAAAAGGCTGGGCCTGGGCGTCTATGCAAACCTGCCGGCCGTCACTGGTGTCGAGGCAGATGGTCCCCTCGTCATTCATGCGAATACGGAGGGGCGTGTGGACGTTCGGTTCTGTGGACGAATCGCGGCGGAAGCCATCTCCGTCGTTATTTCCTGATATTTCAGGAATTTCAAAGTCATGGCAAAAGCGGCTGTTCGCCAGCACCATCTGACGATCGGTAACGCGGAACAGGGCGACGGGATAGGGCAGGGCGTGGATAAGATCGAGGCAATTGACGGCAAGCTGTTTGTATCGTTCCGCCGATCTCATGCCACCATCTCCGGTGGTGTCGTTTCGTCAAGACTCATCTGGGTATGCATGCCGGGTTTCTATCATCAAGGGCTACCGGATTTCAATCCTTCAGTTTGGGTCGGTGTACGATCCCGCTCAAGGGAATCGATGGGTCAGCTTTTTGAACATTTGCCTGATTTCTTGAGCATTTTCGGCCAGAAAGATCGTCAGTTCTTCCAGGACGTACTCGTCCACAGCGATCCCGCCCGTTTCAATAAGATCGGCGAGTTCGGCGGCGGCATCGATCATCTGATCGTATGCGTCGGCTTCCTGTTTGGTCGTCGAAGGCATGGGCACCGACTATTTATTTTTCGCCGGGTTTTGTGCCGGGTTTTCGACCGGGTCTTTTTTTGTCCTCGTCGGTCGACGGCGCTGCGTGGGGTTCAGGTTTGGCGGTCCCGCTGGCAGCCGGTTTGATCGGTTTGATGCCTTTTAAAATCCGGTTCACTTCGGGAGCGTTCTTGGCCAGGTGAATGGCGATCGCATCGATGGTTTCGGCATCGATTGCGACGCCGAGATCGCCCTGTTTGATGAAGGCCGCCAGGTTTTCGGCGGCATCGAGCATGTTATCGTACGCTTCGGCCAGTTTTTTATCTTCAAACACCTGGTCGAGTTCGATGCCATGGCGGACGATGATATATCGGGTGATAACGGCCATTGTCTCAAATCCTCCTTTTTGTCAAAAGTGCCGTGCCGATCGTTCGAGTCCCGGTGTAATCCAAGCGGAGCTTGAATACAACCTTGACGACACCGTAAAACGTCCAATATCTGCGTTGCGCTCATCCCGTGGTCCTTGCGGCGTACGACAAGTACCCCTCAGGACACGGAATTTCGCGCGCCTTGATCTTGAACGGTTTACGGCGCCGTCCCGCAACGACGGCCTACGACCCTACGGTAACTATTTCACTATCTGTCTCATCAGGCGATGATGGCGCCACATGTCGGCGGTATAGAGCGCCAGGCCGATCCAGATGCAGCCGAATGTGATGGCGTCGGCCGTGGTGAAGGGCTCTCCGTAGAGGAAGACGCTGATCAGAAAATGGCCGGTGGGCGCGATGTACTGGATCAACCCCAGCGTGGCCAGCCGTAGCCGTCGGGCGGCGACCGCAAAAAACAGCAGCGGCAGCAGGGTAATGAATCCGGTACCGATCAACAAAAGATCGTTGCGCAGGCCGGTCTGCAGGAAGACGGTTTCGCCGCCCAGGTGCATGGCGATCAGCCATCCGGCGGCCACGGGAAACATGAGCAGGGTTTCCATCAGCAGGCCGGTGACGCTGTCGACGTCGACCTGTTTGCGGATCAACCCATAGATGCCGAAACAGGCGGCCATCAATAGCGCCAGCCAGGGAACTCGGCCATAGCCGATCAGGGCAAAGAGGACGCCGCCGGCGGCAATGGCCACGGAAAGGCGCTGGAGCGGCTGCGGCCGCTCGCCCAGGAAGCAGTAGCCCAGAAAGACGTTGAGCAGCGGATTGATATAGTAGCCCAGGCTGCTCTGCAGGATCTGGCCGTGGGTCACCGCCCAGATGAATACGGCCCAGTTGGCCGCCATGGCCAGTGCGCTGCCGGCCAGGGCCGCCATGGCGCCGGGCCGCCGGAGAAGATCCAGGACCCGGCTGTGCCGTCCGGCCACCAACACGAACCCCAGCAGGATCACCCCGGACCAGATCATGCGGTGCAGCAGAATCTCCCAGGGTGACACCTCCTGTCCGAACTGGTTGAAATAAATCGGAAAGATGGCCCAGATGCCGAATGCCGCGATGCCGGCGGCCGCTCCCGGCACCGCACTATCCATGCCGCGCTTGCGAGAAGACGGGGCCAATGCGTTTGTAATGATGCGTTTGCTCATTCGGGGTTGACATTCTGTTGGGAAAGAGATTAAAAGTCGCCGCCATGACTATCTATAAGAATAAAGCCTGCCCGGCGCCGCCTTGATCGGCGGCATCCCAGTGGTTTCAAAACCTTCTATCGGGTTTTCATCCTAAATCCGTCCGAGGCGTTCGATCCTCTAAATATCTTATTTTATCTTGTGGTTGAACAACAAAGGGCTGTGCATGGCATGCCATTCCCTCGGACCGCGCAACGCGTCAACGAGGGACCAAAAATAAATTCGAGACGAAAACACCCATGACAACGACACAAGCCTTAACAAAACCCGGCTGGCAACCGGATGAAATCGAGCGGCGCCGCACCTTCGGGATCATCAGCCATCCGGATGCCGGCAAAACCACCCTGACGGAAAAGCTCCTGCTGTTCGGCGGCGCCATCCAGATGGCGGGCGCGGTCAAGGCGCGCCATGCCACCCGTCACGCCACCAGCGACTGGATGGCCATCGAACGCGAACGGGGCATTTCGGTGACCAGCTCGGTGATGAAGTTCCACTATAACGGCTATGACATCAACCTGCTCGATACGCCGGGACATGACGATTTTTCCGAGGACACCTACCGCGTGCTGACCGCCGTGGACAGCGCGGTGATGGTGATCGACAGCGTCAAGGGGGTCGAAGCCCAGACGCGCAAGCTGATGGCCGTCTGCCGTATGCGCAACACGCCCATTCTCACCTTCATCAACAAGCTGGATCGCGAGGGCATGACACCCCTGGATCTCCTGGCCGATATCGAGGACAATCTGCAGATCGAGTGCGCGCCGCTCTCCTGGCCCATCGGCATGGGCAAGCGTTTCAAGGGCACCTACAATCTCTATCGCAAGACCCTGAAACTCTTTACGCCCGGGCAGGAGCGGCTGACCGATGCGGTGTTCACCATCGACGACCTGGCCGATCCCCGACTCGACGAGTTGCTGGGCAGCCAGGCCGACGAGCTGCGCGAGGATGTGGCTCTCCTGGAGGGGGCGGCCAACCCCTTCGACCTGGACGACTACCTGAAGGGCAGCCAGACCCCGGTCTTTTTCGGTAGTGCGGTCAACAACTTCGGGGTGGGCGAGATGCTCGACGCCTTTGTGGAGATTGCACCGGCGCCCCAGTCACGGCCGACCGCCACCCGCATGGTCGATCCACAGGAGGCGTCCTTCTCCGGTTTCGTTTTCAAAATCCAGGCCAACATGGACCCGGCCCACCGCGACCGCATCGCCTTCCTGCGCGTCTGCTCGGGCCGCTTCCAGCGTGGCATGCGGCTGCGCCACCACCGCCTGGGCAAGGAGATCGTCGTGGCCAATCCGATCATCTTCATGGCCCAGGACCGCACCTTGGCCGAGGAGGCCTGGCCCGGGGACATCATCGGCATTCACAACCACGGCACCATCAAGATCGGCGACACCTTTTCGGAAAAGGAGCCGCTCAAGTTCATCGGCATTCCCAACTTCGCCCCGGACCACTTCCGTCGGGTGCGCCTGAAGTCGCCCCTCAAGGCCAAACAACTCCACAAGGGGTTGGTGCAGCTGGCCGAGGAGGGGGCCGTGCAGCTGTTCCGGCCGGTGCTGGGCAGTGAATATATTCTCGGCGCCGTGGGTCTGTTGCAGTTCGATGTGACCATGGCGCGCCTCAGGGACGAGTACGGCGTCGATGCCGTGTACGAAAGCGTGGATTACGCCACGGCCCGTTGGCTGCATTGCAGCGACCGGCAGCGGCTGGCCGCCTTCGAGAAGGCAAACCAGGGCAATCTGGCCGTGGACGCCGAAGGTCGCCTGGTCTACCTGGCGGCCAGCCTGTGGTGGCTCAACCATGTGGCCGAAGAGTGGCCCGAGGTGGTTTTCCAGAAAACACGGGAGATCGAGTAGCCTGTTGCGCGCGTCCCTTTCAGGTGGCAATGAACCCCAGCAGTCCGTGGACCGTGGCGAACACCACCAAGGCAATACCGGTTTTCTTGTGAACGCCGAATTTGACCTTGATCACCCGCAGCCCCGACAGCAACTGGAAGAGGATCAGCAGCAGGTTGCAGATACCCAGGATGAGAATGATGGATACACCGCCGATGGTCATGGGGTCTCCTTTTCGCCCTATTCGACGCGGATCTTCAAAACGGCCGGACCCTCGCTGCCGTGAATGTTACAGACGCCCTCGGCCACGATCTCGGTCGGTTCGGTGATAGTGAGTTTCACTTCTTTGGTAAAAACGTCGTTTTCGGGCCGGTTGGTCGCCGAAAAATCCCATCGGGCGATCTCCTTGCCGTTGGCCTTGACATAGACCTGGTTGGTGTAGTGGAAGAAATTGTTGCCGTCGTGCCTCACGTTGATCTTGATCGTGATTTCGGATCCTTTCGCCGCGCTATCCGGCCCTTCGATGGTGACCGAGGTCTTGTTGGCGAAGGCATTGACGGAAAAAAGCACCAGCGACACGATTAAAATTGCGACAACCTGTTTTTTCATCGAATACGCCCCCTTCTAATCAGTATTTTTGAAATAGGCTTCACCCATGCGGGCAAAGGCATCCATGGCCAGCCAGGCGCGCGCGCCGAAAAAAAGGTCACTGCGTTGCAGCAGCTCGCACACCTCCTGCCGGTCCATCAAAAAGACTTCGATATCCTCCGAATCCCCGTTGTGATGAAGGCTGGGGCTGCCCTCCACCTCGGCAAAGACCATGGCGATGGATTCGTCCGTGATGCCCGCCGAGGAGAAGATGGCCGGGCTGTGGCGGTAGATCTGCACCAGATCCAGCCCGGTTTCCTCTTTCAGCTCGCGCCCGGCCGTTACGGCCAGCGCCTCGCCGGGATCCAGGAGGCCGGCCGGAAAGCCATACTGGTAATCGCCGATGGGGACGCGATACTCCTTGATCACCACCAGTTTGCTTTCCCGTCGATGATAAGGCACGATGATGGCCGCATCGGGCCGCAACTGGGCGCCGGTGACGCATTTGGGCTGGGTGTCCCGGCTGACCAGGTGCCAGCGCCGGGCGTTGCCCTTCTTGTCCGTGTAAGCCACTTCGAAGAGCGTGACGAATTTGCTTTGGGCCACGACGGCCGCATCGATGATCTTCATGATTCTCTCTACCGGTTGAGGTCGCTGTAGGTCTTGCGCATTTCGCGTTTGAGGATTTTACCCGTGGGCGTCTTGGGCAGGGCATCGACGAACACCACCGATTTGGGCACCTTGAACCCGGCCAGCTCCTTCCTGCACAACGCGATGATCTCATCTTCGGTGATGCGCTCGCCCTTGCGCGGCACCACGACGGCCGTGACCGCCTCCACCCATTTGGGATGGGGGGTGCCGATGACGGCCACCTCTTCCACGCGCTTGTCCAGATAGATGGCCTCTTCCACTTCGCGGGTCGAGACATTCTCGCCGCCGGTCTTGATCATGTCCTTCTTGCGGTCCACCACCGTGATGTAGCGGTCCGGGTCGAGGATGCCGATGTCGCCGGAGTGGAACCAGCCGCCGTGCATGGCCGCTTCGGTCTTTTCGGGCTCCTTGAAGTACATGATCATGGCGTGCGGTCCCTTGCCGCAGATTTCGCCGGGCACGCCGGGGGTCGTGATCGGTTCGAAATTTTCATCTTCCAGGCGGGTCTCCATGTTCAATCCGCCCATGCCGGCCGATCCCAGTTTGGTGAGGGCGTCCTGGGCCTTGAGGATGGTGTGGTAGGGGGCCAGTTCGGTCTGGCCGTAGTAGTTGTAGACTTTGCATCCGGGCAGACGCGCCATGAGCTCCTTGAGCACCTCCACCGGCATGATCGATGCGCCGTAGTAACACTTGGTCAGGCAGGAGAGATCGTAGCGGTCGAAATCCGGATGGCGCAGGATGCCGATCCACACCGTGGGCGGGGCGAAGAACATGTTGGCGCGGTACTGGTCGATGGTCTTGAGGATCGCGCCGATGTCCGGCGCCATGAGGATGTTGGTGCCGCCCACCCAGAAGACAGGGTTCATGAACACGTCCCGCTGGGCGCAATGATAGATGGGCAGGGCGTTGACATTGATGTCCGTGCTTTCGTAGCCGCCATCCACGATGGCCCCCATGTACTGGGCCATGAGGGCCTGGTTGCTGATGATCACCCCTTTGGGAAGGGATTCGGTGCCGCTGGTGTAGGTCATCTGGCAGGGATCTTCGATATGCAGCGTCACGTCCGGTTCGCTGTCGTCGGCATCCTTCATCCAGGCGTCGAAGACCAGGAAACGGTCGTCCACCGGCCGCTGCCCGGCGCCTTGATCGGACCAGATCAGGGTCTGGACCTTCGGCATCTCGCCGAGCACCGTCTCCACGATGGGATAGAGGGCGTCTTCGACGATGAAGACCTTGCTTTCCGAGTGGTTGATGCAGAAGCTCACATCCGGCCCGCGCAGCAGGTAGTTGATGGCCAGGTAGACTGCGCCGATCTTGCAGCATCCCAGCCAGGTCAGCACGTGGTGGAGGGTGTTGTGGGCCAGAATGGCCACCCGGTCGTACTTGGCCACGCCCAGGCCGGCCAATGCGTTGGCCGTGCGGTTGGCGGCCGCTTCCAACTCCGCGTAGGTCAGACGGTGATCGCCGAAGACGAGGGCCGTTTTATCGGGATAGTGATAGGCCGTGCGCCGGATCATGTCTGCGATCACCCACCGGTTGACCCGGTTGTAGCGATCCATGAGAAATGCCAGGTTCTCTTTGTTGAGCGTGTTGAAGCGGGCTTTTTCCTCATCGGTCATGGAACGGGATGCAATTGCCATGCGGTTTCCTCCCTCCTGGCGGTTGATGGAAAAGGGTGTCGAACGACGAGATGTTACGGTTATCTATTGTCCGTCCACAAATAGGCAAATTTGGTCGAGATCAAGGTAGCGTAGATGCCCCAAGAAATTCAAGAATTAAAAAGATTCGGAGGCGGCAGTTGCAAAAGCGCCACTCCCTGCCTATACTGATTCCATCGCCGATCTTCGGCGGCATGTGCAGCAAAGGAAACCAGGTATGAAAATCCCATCGATACCCACTCGAGGACGCACCCTGGATCATGCCGCCGCTGTTTACGACCTCCTGGAACCCCTTTTTCTGCTTGGCAAACAGGCTGAATACGACCAGCACATCATCCGCCTGCTCGACCCCGCGCCGGGTGAGCAGGTGCTCGATCTGGGATGCGGAACCGGCGTTTTATGCGCGCAGATCGCAGACCTTCTCGATCCAAAGGCCGGTGGGTTGGCTGTCGGCATCGACGCCGCGGGCAAAATGATCGCGGTGGCTCGCAAAAAGCGGGCCGGGGCCGGTTGCCGCTTCGAAGCCATGGCCGCGGAATCCCTCGGCTTTGAGGACCGATCCTTTGACGCGGTCGTATCCAGCCTCTTCTTTCACCATGTTCCCCTGGACCTCAAGGCCAGCGCCCTAAACGAGGCCTTTCGGGTGCTCAAGCCGGGAGGTCGGTTGATCATCGCCGACATGCATCTGCCCACCACCTGGATGGGGGCGCTGGTATCGAAAGTATCCCGCTGGTTTTTTCTGCAGCCCCAGATTGCCGAGAACACGCGCGGCGTTTTGCCGGACCTGATTCAATCGGCCGGTTTTCGGGAACCGCAGATCGTGGGCTACTATTTCGGCTACGTCGCCGTTTTCTATAGTGAAAAGCCATGAACCCGCAGGATGCCATATCGATGACCGCCGGATTTTACTGCAGCCCGGACCCGGCCGCCGGCATAGAGCAGAACCCGTTTTGCGCGCTTCAGAAGGAGTTGACCGCGGGCCTGCAGCGCTACTGGCAAAGCGCCTCGCAGATCCTGGAGAACAGCGGCATTCGACTGGTACGCCCCACGCCCGAGGCCTTTTCGCTTGAGCGCAATTTCTTTTCGGCACTCTTTCTATATTCTTACTTTCGTTGCGGGATCGCCCCTGAACGCCGGATGTTCTACGCGGCCGTCAACCAGTGCCTGCGCGGCATGGTCACCGGCTGCGACAATCTGCTGGACGATGAGTACAAGCCGACCCTGGAGACCGACCTGCCGCCCGGCGCCTCGCGTTTCAGATCGGTGCTCGATATCATGGTGTCGGAACGGGTGCTTTTCGAATTGTTGCTGTCGCACCTGGAGCGTTCCCAAGTCTCGGTTCGGGCAGTGCGGCAAGCGCTTCGAAACTCGCTGCACGCCTTAACCCGCAGCGGCGCCCAGGAGGCTTCCGAAGAGGGCGGCTTTCATGGTCGGCGGCTGCCGCCGCAGGAGGTGCTCTCCGCCGTGCATCATTACAAGACCGGTCTGTTGTTTCAATGCCCATGGGCCGTACCCGGGGCCATCGAGTCGCCCTTGCCCGAAAATGCGGCATCGGTCAACGAAGCCCTCTATCGTATCGGCATCGGATGCCAGATCCTCGATGACATGGTTGATCTGGCACGCGATGTGCGCACCCGCCGCCACAATTTCGTGGCCTCCATGATTGAGTGGGGCGAGACGCCGGCCAAGCAACGCATGCTGGCCGATTTGGCCGGGTCCGGCGGCCGGGAAGCGCTTTCCAGGGCTTTTTCCCACATCATGTGGGAGGCCAACGAGACGGCCATGGGCTATCTGAAAGATGGATTGAGACGATTGCTCCACGCCTCGCACCGTGCGTTCGTCGACCCTGCGGCGGCGTTCATCGCGGCCCGCATCGGTGCAGACCGTCTGCTTATACCCGGCGAGCGAGGTCGCTCTTGAAGATCGGCTTCATCCTGAAAATGGCCGTTCTATACGTGTGGCGCTCCCGGCGGTCGACCCTTGTTCTGGGGCTGATGATAATCATGGCCGTGGCCGCCCTGGTGTTTCTCTCGTCCCTGGCGGTGGGGACCAACGACGCCATGATCCGGAACTCGGTCGGTCTATTTTCGGGCCATATCGTCGCGGACAATCTTCCCCCGGATTTGGACCCGGCCCAACTTCAGCGCCCAGGGGTTCGGGAGGTGCTGTGGCGCACCCGGCGGCCAGTGCGGCTCCGCCACCAGGAGCGGGTGGAAAGCGTCCTGCTATGCGAGGTCCGGCCATCCGAAGAAAAGGCGGCCACGGCGCTTTGGAAAAAGACCGTGAGCGGCCGTTATCTTCGCGATGGGCGACCCGAGCTGTTCCTGAGCGGGGCCGTCGCCGATCTGCTGCACGTGTCCGTGGGCCAAACGGTCGAGGTCGAGATCCCGCCCGGCCCGCAGCGGGTGGCGCTGAGCATTTGCGGCATCTATCGAACCGGCATCTCCAGTCTCGATTACGGCATCGCTTTTGCCGCTCAAAATGCGCTGCCAGCCGCCGAAAGCAACTTTTCCGCCGCCGTGTTCATCGAAGAAGGGACCGATCCGCAGACTCTCCTGGCCGAATACCGTCGGCTGCCGTATGCTTCGCGCTTTACGGCGTGGATGGATTTCATGCCCGATTTGAAACAGCTGGTCGAGTTGAATTTCGTCTCCATGAGCATCGTGATGGTACTGGTCTTCGCCGTGGTCGCCCTGGGAATTTCCTGTGCGTTCATCATCTTTATCCTCAAAAACATCCGGGAGCACGGCATCCTGAAGGCCATGGGGATGCTGCCATCGGAATCGGTCCTGCTCATCGTTGCCGAGGTGACCCTGCTGACGTTGGCGGCATCCGCAACCGGAACCGGTGCCGGCGCTCTGGCCGTGGGCGCCCTGGCGCGGACCGGTCTCGATCTGACCGCGTTGACGTCGCACAACCAGTATTTTGCCGTCTCCGGGGTGATCTTCCCGCGTCTGACGCCTTACTCTCTATGGCTGCCGCCGGCGCTTTCCCTGCTTTTCGGGTTGCTGGCCGCCGTCTGGCCGGCCCTGTACGTCGTGCGCGAAAAAGCCGCTGAAATTCTGCGGAGCATTTGACCATGATCGAGGTGCAAGCGCTGTACAAATCATTTACTTCCGGCCGCGGTAAGGTCACCGCCCTCGAGGGGCTCTCTTTCAAGGTGGCAAAAGGGGAAAACTTTATTGTTGCCGGAAAATCGGGGTCCGGAAAAACGACCCTGCTCAATTGCATCGGTGGTTTGGAGACGCCGGATCGCGGCGCGATCCGCTGTGGCGGCGTCGACATTCATCGTTTATCGCGCAAGGCGC
This sequence comes from Desulfatitalea sp. UBA4791, assembly GCA_002402905.1. Taxonomy (GTDB): domain Bacteria; phylum Desulfobacterota; class Desulfobacteria; order Desulfobacterales; family Desulfosarcinaceae; genus Desulfatitalea. The sequence goes on from DHGT01000035.1 coordinate 66,505, forward strand.
TGGCGCGATTTCAAAGAGAGCAGGTGGGTTTTGTCTTCCAGCAGGGCAACTTGCTATCCTACCTGACGGTAAGCGAGAATCTCGCGTTGCCGCTGGCACTCAACGGCATCGACGCCGATGATCGAAAAAGGCGGGTCCGCGAACTGCTCGAGACCATCGGACTGCCGGACCATGGCGCGGCCTTGCCCTGGGAGCTTTCCGGCGGAGAGACCCAGCGGGTGGCCTTTGCCCGCGCCATCGCTCATGCACCTGCGATTCTCCTGGCCGACGAACCGACGGCCAGTCTCGATTCGGCCACCGGGGCGCAATTGGTCCAGCTGATGGTGTCGCTCAGCCGGCAACGGCGTTGTACGCTGCTGGTCGCCAGTCATGACCCGGAGGTAATCCGGACGGCCGACCACCAACTGCTGTTAAAAGACGGACGAAAGGAATCCTGATCTTGAAACCCAGACTGTGGTTCCCGCTGACCGGGATCGTTCTGATCCTGCTCGTTTCGGGTTGTGCCTACCGCTATTACCTCGGGATGCACGGCCCCTCCATCCGGCACTATCCCCAGATCCATGCCGGCTTCAAAACCGACGCGGAGTGCCTCGAATGCCACCATCCGGGACGCGACCCCTCCGGGCCGGCCACCAGCCATCCGCAATTTACGGGCTGTCTGAAGTGCCACGACGACCCGCTTTGACGGCGCCGTTCGGCAACGACAGACGGGGTCGGGAGGCCGATTTCCATTATGCATGGGCTTCCAGCCACTGCCGGTAGCGGCACATGCTGGCCAGCGCCTTGACCGCCCGCTCCGGCGACGGGAAGAAAACCCCCTTGTACTTGCAGCCCTCGACACGGTAGAGGGTTTTGGAGGATTCGTCGGTGAGGATGCTCACACCCAGCACCGGTTTGTCATATTTTGCGGTCAGTTGGGCCACATGCCGGATGTACTCTTTTTCAAACTCAACGGCCAGATTTTTGATTTGGTTCAGCTCTTCGGCCGAATAGGCCGGGTCGGTGTTGGCGATGGAGTTGAGCATCTTGGCCGCCAGGATGCGCCGACCGTGGATGCCCAGGTGGATCACCGCGTCGCAGCCGTCCCACTTCATCAACGCTTCCATGGCCGTCATGGGGATGGCCGGATCGTGTTCTCCCACGATGTCGGCCGGATTTCCCCGGCTCCAATAGTCGGGCAGAATCTGATCGAGCCGGTTCACGATGGCCTCGGAGAGCGGCGGCAGGGTCAGGCCGTGCTCGATGCACAAATCGGTGGTGACGACGCCCCAGCCGCCGCCGAGGGTCATGATGGCCACCCGGTTGCCCCGGGGCAGGGGAAGCGAAGAGAAGACGGCCGAGAGGTCGAGCAGGTCGACGGGCTGTTTGACCTGGATGATGCCGGCCTGGCGGCAGGCGGCGTCGAAGATGCGGTGGTCGGAGGCCAGCGCACCGGTATGGCTCGACGCGGCCATGCCGCCTTCCGAGGTGCGGCCGCCTTTGAGGACCACCACCGGCTTTTTCCTGGAGACCCGGCGGGCGCTCTTGAAAAAACGGATGCCGTCTTTAACGCTTTCGATGTAGAGCACCACCGTGCGGGTCAGCTCATCGGCCTCGAAAGCATCCATGTAATCTTCCAGGGTCACCATGGCCTCGTTGCCGGAACCCGAAAAGGCGCGGATGCCGATGTCCTGCTGCTCGGCGAAGGCGAGCAGCTGCGTGCCCATGTTGCCCGACTGGCACACCAGGGCGGTGGAGCCGGGCAGCGGATAGACGTGCACCCCGCAGCAGAAGAAATCGATGTGCGGATTGCAGATGCCCATGGTGTTGGGCCCGAAGATGAGGATGCCGGCTTCACGGGCCGCACTGACGACATCGTCCTCCAGCCGGCGTCCCGCCTCACCCGTCTCCCTGAAACCGGAGGAGATCAGCAGCATGGCCTTGATCTTTTTGGCCTGCAGGAGGGGAATCTGTTCCTTGACCTTGGCGGCCGGAAGGGTCACCACCGCCAGGTCGACGTCGTCCTCGATGTCGCTTACCGAGCGGTAGACCTCCTGCCCGGCGATCTGTCCGCCCTTGGGATTGACCAGGTAGACGCGGCCCTTGTAATTGCGGTTGAGGATGTTGGTGGGAAGCATGTGCCCCCACTTGGAGATGGTGCCCGAAGCGCCCACGAAGACCACGGACGACGGGTAATAGCACGATCCCAGGGTTTCACGGTTGACCTCGCCCCTTTTGACGGGGGGCGCCGGTAGGTGTTCGCCGGTGACGATCAGGGCATCCACGGCCACCGGCGCTCCATCGGGCTGGACGATCAGCGGGTTGATGTCGATTTCCTTGATTTGGGGAAATTGCGTGGCCAGGTCGGACAACCCCTTCAAGATGGCGCCAAGGGTGGTTTTATCGACCGCCTCCTCCCCCCGGAACGGCAGCAGCAGCTTACGGGAACGCAGTTCCGCGAACATGGCCTCGATATCCGCATCGGACAGGGGGGCCACCTTGAAGACGGCATCGTCGAGCGCCTCGGTATAAATGCCGCCCAATCCGAACATGATGACCGGTCCGAAGAGCGGATCGCGGAACATGCCGGCCACAAATTCCCTCTTTCCCTGGATCTGCGGCTGCACCAGGAACGCCTCGATGGGCAGCGGACTTTCGGTCGCCATGCGGGCGGCGGCGGCCGCCACTTCAGCCGGGCTGTTCAGCCCCACGCGCACCAGGCCCGATTCGGTTTTGTGCAGGATCTTCGCCCCCACCGCCTTGAGAACCACCGGAAAACCTGTCTTTTCGGCCGCCTCCCCGGCCGTTTGGGGGTCGGGCACCCGGATCTCCGAAACTACGGGCACTCCGAAATTGTCCAAAATGGCTTTGGCGTCGTCTTCGCAAATGACATGGGCACCGCTATCGATGCTGGCGGCAATGAGTTTCTGGACGTTGAATTCTTTGTTCATGCTTTGGCCCCGTTGAATAGGATCGTTGAAATGCATTGGGTGACCACTTGCGCATCGAGCTTCCTGGAAAAAATGATCTCGCCCAGGCAGGCGTGTTCGATGGCCCCCAGAATGACGTTTCTGAAGATTTGCGGATCGATGTCGGATTTGATTTCGCCGTTGGCGATGCCCGTGTCGATGATGTCCTGAATACGGCGGGCATAAGTCTTGACCCGCTCATAGGCTTCGGAGGCGAAATAGTCCTGGGAATTCCTCACCTCCAGCAGCAGAATCCGGGCAAAGACGCGGTTGGCAGCGTAATATTCGATGCTCGAGGCGATGATGATGTCCAGCTGCTGGATGGCGGACGACGTACCGGCGATGCGCTCCAGGACGGTTTCGTTGAACCGGGCGAAGAGATCGTCGAGCACCTGGTACAGCAGGTCTTTCTTGCTGTTGAAATACTTGTAGATCAACCCCTCGGTGACACCCGCCCGTTGGGCGATCTCCGCCGTGGTCACCGAATGAAAATCCCGGGTCCGCATGAGTTGGGTCAGGGCTTCGATAGTCTTCTGTCGTCCTGGTGGGTTGGTGTGGCCTTTGTGTTTCATGTCGCCTGTCCGGATCCTGGTCGGGATGAATTGAAAAGATGAGTGAGTAATACTTACTCATCTTATGGTTGTCAACTGCATAATCCTGCCGGTCGGCGTTGTCGTCGATTCATGTCGGAGCGAAACCATGCTTTTCATCTTTTCCGTTTTCGATTTTTTCCGGTTGCGGTATTCATTTGCATGCAGGAAGCAGGGTGGATGATGACCGATATCGCGACCTATTTGATTATCATTGTTTCGGCACTGGTGCACGGACTCCTGGGATTGGGTTTTCCCATGCTGGCGACACCGCTCCTGGCGTTGATCGGCGATGTCCGCACCGCCATCGTCCTGCTGCTGTTCCCTACCCTGGCCATCAATTTGGTCAATGTAATTCATGGCGGGCACTGGCGCGACAGCATCGGGCGCTTCTGGTCATTGGCGATGTTCGGGGCCATTGGAAGCCTTCTGGGGACCCAATTGCTCCTCCTCACCGATCCGGCACCGTATAAGCTGCTCCTGGCGGCCATGATCATGGTCTATTTGAACATCCATCGGTTCGGCATCCGACTGGATTGGGTCCGGCGCCATCCGGTTTATGCCAGCGCCCTCTTCGGACTGATCGGTGGGCTCCTGGCCGGAACGGTCAATGTCATGGTGCCGGCCCTGATCATCTTTGCCCTGGAAATGAACCTCACCCCGCTCATCACCGTCCAGGTCTTCAATTTCTGTTTCTTTTTCGGGAAGCTGAGCCAGGGTGCCGTCCTGGCAAGCCACGGCTACCTGGATGTGGCCTATGCGATCACGGTGATCCCGATTGTCGGCGTCGCCCTGCTGGCCCTGGGGGCGGGCATGTGTTTTCGGAATCGCATCGATTTAGAGCGCTATCGGCGCTGGTTGAGGCGCGTTCTGGTGGCGATCACCTTTCTGTTGATCCTGCAATATCTGGGGATTGTATAGCGTCGGGCAAATTCCCTCCTGACTTTTTTCCGTATCGCTTCCGCACCCTCGGCCTTCCCGGCGATTTCCCGGCCGGCTATCTTTAACGGGTGTCGGCCCGAACACTCGCCAGGGGCATCAAGCAATACTGACCTGTATCGTTATTACCCTATTCGGGCAAGATCCTCAGCGCAAACTGTATCGAAAATACCCATTGCACCAGCCGACAGATAGGGATCAACCTCACCCGTTCCTTTCTCCAGTTTAATTTAAACTGCTTTAAAACATCATCATAACAACCCATTATGATGAATCTCGATCGATGTGTAGGGACGGCTGGCACACCGCTTGCTCTTATATCGTGTCACACAAACACCTTGTGTGAAAATGACACAACCCAAGAAAGGAGAAACACCATGAGATCCAAATTCACCCAAAAAACTTTGATTATCAGCGCAGTCCTATTGTTCGCAGGCGCGGCGATTGTTTTTGCCCAGGGCGGTTATGGCAGAGGCGGTTACGGCGGCCATATGATGGATTGGGGACCGGGCTATGGCGGTAACATGATGGGATATGGCCACGGCAACGGATGGGGTCCTGGGCACGGCAAGGGGATGGGGTATGGTCCCGGCCACGGATCCTACGGGCGCGGTTACGGCGCCGATCTGACCGAGGAGCAGCGGGCCAAGGTCGATCAGGCCAGGGAAAAGTTTTTCGAGCAAACCGAAAAGCTCAGGGACCAGATCCAGGACAAGAGGTACGCTTTGGGGACCGAGATGAGAAAGGACAATCCGGACACCGACAAAGTGACCACGTTGCGTAAGGAGCTGTCGCAGCTGGAAAGTGAATTCGATCAACAGGCCGTTCTTCATCAACTTGAAATGCGCAAACTGTTGCCCGAAGATGCGCGACGCGGCTTTGGCCGGGGCTACGGGGGCGGTTACTGCTGGCGATAGAATGGTGAGCACGCGTCCGGGTGTACTCTTTCCAGGCGCATCCCGATCGAGCCAAATCAGGGGCGGGGCACTATTCACCGCCCCTCTTTTTGGAAGCCAACCGATGACTGCCATACATCACGACCGTTCCGTCCGGTGTCCCGCCTTCGATCACGGGAGGTACTGCCTATGAAACGAATTTCCGCTTTCCTGGTCAGCATCGGGTTGTCTGCGGCTTTGATCGCTCTGGGTATCTGGTTTATGGCCAGCCGGCACGGCCTGTACCGATTCAGCCGCAGCGACTGGATGCCGCACGACATGATGATGGGCGGCTCCATGGGGTTTGTCATGATTCTCTTTTGGATTGTTGTGATAGCGGCCCTGGCGCTGCTGATTTCGGGCGTCTTGACCGTCCGGCGGACGACTGCCGATACGCTTCCCGATGCGCCGGACGCATTGGAAATACTCAAGCGCCGCTATGCAAAGGGCGACATCGACCGGGCCGAATACGAGGCCATGCGGCGCGAGCTGACCCGTTGAAACGATGGCTTTGGGCCAGGTCCGGCGAATGGCTTCGAGGCCCGACGCACAAGGAGGTCCCTCATGAGAAATGCAACGCGTTATATAGACCCGGTTTGCGGCATAGAGGTGGATCCATCCACAGCCGCCGCCACAACTTGCTACAACGGCATCGAGCTCTACTTCTGTGCCGAGAGCTGCCGCCGCCGATTCGAAGCGGCCCCTCAGGACTTTGTGGTGAGCGAACGCAAGGGGTTCTGGCGCCGCTATCTGGAGCGGCTCCATAAGGCCACCGGAGGCAAACCACCCACGTGCGGTCATTGAGCAGCAATGACGGCCGGTTTAAGGGAGCCACGGGGGAAGGCAATTGTTTCTATTGCCCCACATTGGGTCAACGCCGTGCGTTGAAATTCGAACCGGTGTGGTTAGTATGGGGTTGATGTGACAAGGTGCCCGTTCACAAACAGGCCAATGGTGGACGGGTGCTCTTCAGACAGGAGAGTGTTAAATGACCCAGCAGTCCATATCGCTTCCTCTCACCGGCATGACGTGCGCCAACTGTGCGGCCAATATCGAACGTGGTTTGAACAAGCTGGCCGGGGTCCAATCCGCCAACGTCAATTTTGCCAGTGAAAAGGCGGAGGTCGCCTTCGATCCATCGCAGTTGAAACTCGAGGAGATCGTGGCCCAGGTGAAAAAGAGCGGGTTCGATGTGCCGGCCGCCCACGTGGATCTGCCGATCACCGGCATGACCTGCGCCAACTGTGCGGTCAATGTCGAACGGACCTTGAACAAGAAGGTGAACGGCGTCATCGGTGCGGCGGTCAATTTCGCGTCGGAACGCGCCTCCATCGATTATCTGCCGGGCGCCGTGACCATCGAAGAGATCGTGGCGGCCGTTGAGAAGGCCGGCTACGGTGCCATTGCGCCTGAGGAGGGGATGGCCGGCGAGGACGCCGAACAGGCGGCGCGCAGCGCCGAGATTCGTGACCAGACCCGCAAGTTCATCGCCGGCGTCGTTTTTGCCCTGCCCCTTTTTGTGTTGAGTATGTCGCGCGATTTCGGACTTCTGGGTGCCTGGAGCCACGCGGCCTGGGTCAACTGGCTCTTCTGGGCGTTGGCCACACCGGTGCAGTTCTACACCGGTTGGGACTATTACGTCGGCGGATTCAAAAGCCTGCGCAACCGCAGTGCCAACATGGACGTGCTCGTGGCGCTGGGGTCCTCGGTGGCTTATTTCTATTCGGTGGGCGTGCTGTTGGCGCCGGCCCTGGGCCATCATGTCTATTTCGAGACCTCGGCCGTGATCATTACCCTGATCAAGCTGGGTAAATTGCTGGAGGCGCGCACCAAGGGCAAGACCGGCAGCGCCATTCGCAAATTGATCGGCCTGCAGCCCAAAACCGCTTTTATCATCGAGGATGGCCAGGAACGCGAAGTGCCCCTTACCCGAGTGCAGCGCGACGCCATAGTGGTGGTGCGACCCGGTGAGCGGATTCCGGTGGACGGGGTGGTCATCGAGGGGGCTTCGGCCGTGGACGAGTCAATGCTCAGCGGCGAACCGATCCCGGTGGACAAGCGAGAAGGGGACAGTGTAGCCGCCGGCACCATCAACGGCCAGGGGTTACTCAAATTCAAAGCCACCCGTGTGGGCCGGGAGACGGCCCTGGCCCAGATCATCCGCCTGGTGCAGGAGGCCCAGGGCAGCAAGGCGCCGATCCAGGCCCTGGCCGACCGCGTGGCCGCCGTCTTCGTGCCGGGCGTGATCCTCATCGCGCTGGTCACCTTTGCCATCTGGTGGGCGGTGACCGGTGACTTTGTCGCTTCCATGATCCGGCTGGTGGCGGTGCTGGTGATCGCCTGCCCGTGTGCCCTGGGGTTGGCTACGCCCACGGCCATCATGGCCGGCACCGGCAAGGGGGCGGAGAACGGGGTGCTGTTTAAAAAGGCCGAAGCCCTGGAGAGCGCCACCCGGCTCGACGCAGTGGTGTTGGATAAAACCGGCACCATCACCGAGGGCAAGCCCGCGGTGGTGGATGTGGTCCGTCTGGACGGTGTGCTGAATACTTCCGACGAGGTGCTCCAATGGGCCGCATCGGCCGAGTTGGGGTCCGAGCATCCCCTGGGAAAGGCCATCGTAAAGGCGGCCAGGGAGCAGCGGATCGATTTACAGGACCCCAAGAATTTTGAGGCCCAGGGCGGATACGGCGTCACGGCAGAAGTGGACGGACACCGGGTGCGGGTGGGCAAGCCCAAGTGGTTCGACGATGCGGTCGAGGGGTATGCTGCGGCCCAGGAGGCCGTCACCCGACGGCAGGCTCAGGGTCATACGGTGATGGTGCTCGCCGTGGATGAACGCGTGGCCGGTCTCATCGCCGTGGCCGATACCCTCAAGGCCGATTCCAAAGAGGCCATCGCGGCCCTTCATCGCCAGAAGATGAAGGTGGTCATGCTCACCGGCGACAACGCCGAGACCGCCCGGGCCATCGCAGAGCAGGTGGGTATCGACGAGGTTTTTTCCGAAGTGCGGCCGGAGGAAAAATCCGCCAAGGTCAAGGAGATTCAATCCCAGGGATACAAGGTCGGTATGGTGGGCGACGGCATCAACGATGCGCCGGCCCTGGCCCAGGCCGAGGTGGGCATGGCCATCGGTACCGGCACGGACGTGGCCATCGAGACGGCCGATGTGATTTTGTCCAGCGGACGTTTGAGCGGCATACCGCGGGCCATCGCCATCAGCCGCAGCACCATGGCCACGGTTCGCCAGAACCTCATCCTGGCCTTTATCTACAACGTGATCCTGATTCCGGTGGCGGCCGGCGTCCTGGCGCCGCTATCGGACCTGCCCGTGTTCCTGCGCCAGTTGCATCCGATTCTGGCGGCGCTGGCCATGGCCATGAGCAGCATCTCGGTGGTGTCCAACAGCCTGCGTCTCTATCGCGCCAAAATCGAATGACGTCTGATTGACGCCTGGTCGCCCGAGGCCATCCTAGGGTGCGCGGCTGTCGGCCATAATCTAAGGGTTTTTCTAATTCGGTGGGTTCGAGTCGGCCAGGGAGAGCAGAGTGGACGGCAATGCGTTGAAGCATTCGCGCACCCCATGGGCGGCCAATTCGTCCGCCGTCAGCCATTTGAGCCCCATCTTGAGTTGCTTTCCGGCATGCAGCAGGTCCTTGGAGACGGTTCGCTGGGTCCCGTCGTACAATCCTCGCCAGAGCATGTAGCCATTGCTGGCATCGATAAAGTAGACCGCAAAGGCGACAGAAGCCGGACTGTCCGGAATTCCTTCGATGGCACCGCGATCCCGGTAGCGCCATACGGTACCGATCACCACCACCTCCACTTGCAGCAGCCGCCCCAGGCGTTCCGCCAGGGTGCGCGGCGTGTCCGTCTCCTGGTTGAGCTGTATCTCCGTTTCGGCGTTTTGCGTCTCCGTGCGGGGGACGATCTGCTGCCCGAAACGGCCCCTCAGGTAGCGATCCACCAGGCGGGTCAAGGTGGCGCCGGCATGGGGCAGGATCGAGGGATCGTCCAGGCAGATCTCTCCGATGGGGCAGCTCAGGGTTTGGTCCATCGACTCATCGACTTCGGGTTGGCGGGGCCCCACGAGAAACGTCGCCACCGCCGCCCGTCTGAGGGCCGTTCCCGAAGATGTCTGGCCCGATGGGCCGCTTTCGGCCCAAGCCGGCGCAAGCGCCGTGACGCTCGCCGCCAAACACCAAAATAAGAATACCCACCGATACATGCGCATCCATATGTCCTTTTGATTGGCTTAAATTCAAGCATTGACAATGAAATCGCTACTCTGATTTACTCGGGTTGTCAAGCCGCGCGGCACGCGTTCCGCGATTCCAACGGAATGCGATTCATTAAACCCGGCGTGGGTGGGGCAGGCGGCCGATGCCATGCGATTTTTTATCAAACAAAGGCTGGAAAGCATGTCCTTTAGGGTGAATGACACTCAGCTGGAATTGCTGGCAATCGTTGAAAGGGCATTGTGGGGGTTGAGATGAACAAAGTTGTTGTTTTCCGCTGCACCTTGGGCTGCATTTTACCACTGCTGGTGTGCTGTGGCGGCAATCCATCTGGATTGGCGCCCGGCCCCCTGAACGCCTGCCCCGACGCTCCCAATTGCGTCTCTTCCATGGACCCGCGCGAAAAGCACGCCGTGGAACCTTTCCGATATGCAGGCGACTGGACGGCGGCCCGTGATCGTCTGGTCAGACTTCTGGCGGAGATGACGCGCACTCGGGTCGTCACCGTCCAGGAGACGTATATTCACGCCGAGTGCCGCTCACGAATCTTCCGTTTTGTCGATGACTTGGAATTTTACTTCATCCCGGAGGCAGGGGTGATTCATGTCCGCTCGGCGGCACGAACCGGATACTCGGATTTTGGCGTGAACCGCAAGCGGGTCGAAGAGATTCGACGGCTGTGGGCGGACACTAAATAGCAGATTGCCGCCGGCGCCACTCATAGAGGGCGATGGCGGTGGCCGTGGCTGCATTCAGCGATTCGACCTTCTTCGAGATGGGAATGCACACCGATCGTTCCCGCCATCGGGCCGGCAACCCCTCGCCCTCCAGGCCGGCCAGCAAACCGAATCGTTTTGGAAGACTGGCCGTATCGATGCTTCGCCCCTCGGCGGAGAGGGCGACGATCGGCAGGTGTTCGGGAAGATTCTTCAGGGATGGGCCCTGGCGCAGTCGGACCTTGGGGGTCACGCCGCCGGCCGCCCGCAGTGCCTTGGGGTGGTAAGGGTGGGCGCTCTCGGCGAGCAGGATGACCTGGTTGACGTCGAAGGCCGCGGCCGAACGGATGATCGCGCCGATGTTTTCAGGGTCCTGGAAGGGGACGAGCAACGAACAACCCTCGGGAAATTCTTCCTCCGGCGACCAGGGCGCCATATCCGCAACCTCGATCAGCAGCAGGGGGGCGTGCGTCCCGAAAATATCCAGCACCTGGTACAGGGGCTCGGACAGTTGCAGCCACTGCAGGGTTGCGGGAGTATTTTCATGGGGCGGGTTCTGGCTGCCGCTGCTGATCCATGCCAGGCATCGTTCGGGAAAGGCGTTGATCATCTCCGCGACCGGACGGGCACCGGCCAAAAGGGCCTGGCCCGCCTTTTTGACCCCGCGGCCGGTCAGGAGTTTTTTCAGGCTTTTGAAGCGGCTGTTCTGCTCGCTGGTGACGGTCTGCACGGGATGTCGCCGGGCGGCCGTCGCGGCAATGGCCCTGGGCGGCGCATCGAGCCGTTCGAAGACCACCAGGCGGCGTTCGTGGCGGGTATCGCCGATGCGGTAGGCGCGGTCTTCGATCAGGGCGTAGCGGCGGTCGAAGCGTTGCAGCGCTTCAGCGATCTCCGGGTCGCAGCCCGGCCCCTTCATGAAGATGACGTGGCCTTTTTCGGACAGGCAGTTGTCGATCCGCGCCAGGGTCTGGTCCATGGTCTCCACGGCGCGGGTGATGACGCCGTTGACCGGTTCGTCGAAGGTCGGCGTGATGGCCCTCTCGATGATTTCGAGACCCTCCAGGTCCAGACTGGCGAGGACGTCGTGCAGGAAGGCGACCCGCTTGCCGCGCCCTTCGGCCAGGCGGAGGGTCAGCTCCGGGTGGAGAATTTTGAGCGGGATGCCGGGCATGCCCGGGCCGGTGCCCAGGTCCATGAGGGGCGACGGCAGCTGGGTCAGCTGGGCGGGCAGGACCGAATCCACGTAGAGTTTGAGCACCATGTTGGCGAAATTGTGGATACGCGTCAGGTTCAGCTCGGTGTTGTGGCGGCGCAGCAGGCTGTGGTAGAGCCAAAGCTGGTCGATCTGCCGCTGGGTCAGGGCGATGCCGCAGGACGCGAAGATGGCGGCCAGGGCCTGGGGGCCGGGTTCGATTTCTTCCCGTTGCATCGGCCGGGATCGGATCGGCCCGCGCCGGTTTTTCTTGTTGGGAGGAGATGTTGTGCCATGATTTTTTTTCATCCGCGCTGGCCCGTCTTTTATGAGGACAATCACCTGCTGGTGCCTTATAAACCAGCCGGTGTGATTATGCAACGCGACATACCGGGCCGGCCCACGATGGACGCGCTGGCCAAGGCATGGCTCAAGGCGCGTTATGACAAGCCTGGGCGGGTATTTGCCGGGATCGTGCACCGACTCGACGCACCGGTGGCCGGGGTGGTGGTGCTGGCACGTACCTCCAAGGCGGCCGCCCGGCTCAGCGCCCAATTTCGCGAAGGAAGGGTCGAAAAGCGCTATCTGGCCGTGGTCGAGGGCCGGCCCCCACGGGAAAACGACCGTTTGGTGCATCACCTGAGGCGCCGGGGACGGTCCAGCGCGGTCGCTTCGGATGCGGCGGCGGGCAGTCAGACGGCCGGGCTATCCTATCGACTTCTCGCCACCCAGGGCGATACGAGCCTGCTCTCCGTCCGTCTGGAGACCGGCCGCCGGCATCAGATTCGTCTTCAACTGGCTGCTATCGGTTGCCCCATCCTCGGCGATCTCCGCTACGGCGCCACAAGCCCCCTGCCCCATGGGTGTATCGCCTTGCTGGCCCACCGCCTCTGTTTTTTCCATCCGACCCGCCAAGAAGAGTTGTGCTTCGAGACGCCCATGCCCGAAGGTTGGCCCTGGCCGGCAAACGAAGCACCGGCAGCGCCGCCACTATGGACCATCGAAGCCTATCTGTCGGACGGCCTGGTGCTGCCTGGAGAGAATCAGCTGTCTTGTTCCGAATAGATCTGGATGGATGGATTTGTAATGTCGTTGCCGGACGGCGCCGTTAGAAGTTCAAGATCAAGGCGCGCGACATTCCGTGTCCTGAGCCGTACTTGTCATATGCCGCAAGGACGACGGGATGAGCGCAACGCAGATATTGGGTTTCTTGCGGCGCCGTCAAAATTGATAGGCGACGCCCAGAGAGAAGACATGAGACCGCCAGACCACCTCGTTCAACCGCGTGGTCGCGCGGGTGCCGTCGGCGAAAAAGACCCGGTCGGTGCCGTCTTCCACCTCCCAGTAGGCATAGTCATAGGCGATATTCAGGGCCCAGTGGTTCGTGAAGAAAAGCTGGGTGCCGATTTTGAACAGCAGCCCGAATCCATCCGCATCGTGTTCGAAACTCTTGGGATGGGCGAAGTCGGTGCGCAGGTTCCAATTCGCCTCGGCGTAGTAATCGGCATAATGCAGCTCCAGGGTCGTGAAAAAGAGCCAGTGCTGCACAAACCCATCCATGGGCGGCGTCTGGGCCTTGAAATCGAGACCCAGCCAGGGACCGTGCCATCGGGTCTGGTAGGTGCTGTCCAACCCGGCAAAACTGCCGGTCGGCGGGATGGTCCGAGTCCCGGTTGTCGCCGGACTGGATCCAGCCGTAGGACGCGTATCCCCGCAGGTAGACCCGCTCCTTGACCAGGGTGGTGTTGCTCAACCGCAGCTGGAAGATGCGCAGATCCTCCCAGGTCAGTTCCGACAGGATGTTGGGGTTGTTGCCGGATGTGTCGCCGGCGATGTTCCATTTCAAGCGGTCGACCCGGTAGGCGCCATCCAAGGCGAATTCCGTCTGAACGGCGCGGTCGCCTTCGGGTCTGGCGTTCGGGCCCAAGTCTGCTTGGGCAGGCTGGAGGCCGTCGACGGGGATGGCCGCAACGGCCGCAAATGTGGTGGCCATCCCCGAACCGCAACAGTATGAAAGCAAAAAGAGAAAGGCCGACAGGCAAAGTCCGCATTTTTTTAGCGGGTGCAGGCTCATGGTGAACGTCTCCCTGTTGGAGATTTGGCGTTCTGTGGCCATCTGTACCATATTCCGGGTACAGGGGAAAGGTGGGGATGATAACTGCAATGGCCAGGTCTGCTGCGCTTTTTGGCCGTGCATTGCCGTTTGATAATTCCATGGAATCGGGATACCAGTGATCCGTTCGGATGGCGGCATGGATTCCCTTCGGCAACGGTTTCATGGCGGGACACGGCTATCGATGTGCATCACGGCCTGGATCCATGCTTTGATAACACGCAATGATGATTATTGTGAAAAACCCGGCGTATTGCCGGATGCCGCCGGATGAGCTTGTGCTTCGGCGATGAAAGGGGGAGCAACACCCGATTGGAACGAAAGATTCAAAGCATGTCCAGGCGTTCTTGTCATTTCCGTCCTATGCACCTCCTGCGGCGGATGCCCTTATTTTTTTTGATGGTGAGCGCCGTTCTGGTCGCCGGGTGCCAACCGTTCAGGCCCCAGCCGCGGTCCATGGACCAGGGGGTGCCGGATCAATATGCTCTTTATTCCGGGGAGGTCGATGTCGATTCCCGTTGGTGGGAGAGTTTTGGGAACCCGGAGCTGAACCGGCTGGTGGAAAGTGCCCTGACGCAGAATTTCGATATCCGCAAAGCCTGGGCACGCCTGCAGCAAGCCCAGGCCGTGGCCGTACAGGCGGGGGCCGGGCGATTCCCGGACCTGACCGGCGACGCCGATTATTTAAAAGGGCGCCAGCGTTCGGCCAGCGGCGTCCAGAGTCGTCTGGAGAGCGCCGGCGCGGGCCTGGTCAGCCGGTATGAGATCGATCTGTGGGGCCGGGTGCAAGCCCAACACCGCTCGGCGCAGTTGGCGACGGGGGCCTCGCGCCAGGATGTCAATGCCGCAGCCGTGACCCTTGCGGCCGAAGTGGCGCTGCGGTGGGTGGGGATTCTGTCCCAGCGCATGCAGCTTGCACTGCTGCAGGAGCAGTTGCAGACCAACCGGATTCTGCTGGAGCTCGTGGAGCTGCGCTTTCGCAATGCCCTGGCATCGGTACTTGACGTCTACCAGCAAAAGCAGGTCGTGGAGACGGTGCTGGCCGAGATACCGCTGGTCGAACAGGAGGAGCAACTGCTTTTGCATCAACTGGCCCTGCTGACGGGCAACCCCCCGCGCGTCGAGCTCGGCATCACCGGTCGGCGATTGCCCGAACTGGCCGCCCTGCCCGCAACCGGCGTGCCCGCCGATATGCTGGCGGTCCGGCCGGATGTGGTGGCCGCCGGACTGCGGCTGCGCTCCGCCGACTGGCAGATCGCCGAGGCGCGGGCCAACCGTCTGCCGGCCGTGAGTCTGACCGGCCGGGCACGCTACGGCGATGGAGAACTGGAGGCGCTTTTCGACAACTGGATATTAAGTCTGGCGGCCAATTTGACCGTTCCCCTGACCGACGGCGGACAACGCCGGGCCGAGGTGGATCGCACCCGGGCCGTGGCCGATGAGCGGCTGGCGAGTTACCGGGACGCCGTCTTTACCGCCGTCAAAGAGGTGGAAGACGCGCTCGTGCAGGAGGCCAAGCAGCAGGAGCACATTGTGCGCTTGCAACGGGCCGCCGATACTGCCCGAAACGCCTTGCAGGAGGCCGGCATGCGTTATCGCAAGGGGCTCAACGACTATTTGCCGGTCTTGACGCAACTGCTTGCGGTGCAGAACCTCGAACGCGACCTGATTCGCAAGCAAGCCAGCCTGCTGACGGTCCGGGTGGGCCTGATGCGCGCTTTGGGCGGTAACTGGCCCAATGCGTTAAGCATGCCCGAAACCGACAGGATCGAAAACATCCATGCAGGAAACGTGTTGAATGAATAACGAGGTCCAACGGGAATTTTACGAAGCCGACAAGTCGCCTTCGGTGCGGTGGTGGAAACGGGCGATTCGCATCGGGATCGCCATCGCGATCATCGCAACGGGTGCAGCCGTCAGCGCCTATCTGAAACATACGGCCCCCACGACCGAGAAACGGCCGCCGGCCAAGTGGGTGCCCCTGGTAGAGGTCCAGACGGTTGCGCCCCAGCGGCACCAGGTGGTGGTCCGGGCCATGGGCACCGTGATTCCGGCGCGCAGCGTGCAACTCCAGTCCCGCGTGGCCGGACCGGTGGTTCGTCTTCACCCCGAGTTCACCGATGGCGGCTTCGTGCGCCAGGGGGATCTGCTCGTGCAGCTCGAAGACGACGACTACCGGTTGGCGTTGGCCCAGCGCGAGAGCGATCTGGTCAATGCCCGATATCAACTTGCCCTCGAAGAGGGCCGCCAGCAGGTGGCCCGGCGGGAGTGGGAGCTGCTCAAGGGATCCGCCGAGGAAGAGGCCGACCTGGCCCTGCGAAAGCCCCACCTGGAAAAGGCGCGGGCCGACGTCACGGCTGCCGAGGCCGCATTGCGCCGGGCGGCTTTGGACCTGGAACGGACCCGGATCATTGCCCCTTTCAATGCCATCGTGCGCAGCCGGACGGTGGAGGTGGGCTCCCAGGTGGCCCCGCAGCAGACCCTGGCCGAACTGGTGGGAACCGACGCCTATTGGGTCGAAACCACCTTGCCGGTGGAGCGCCTGGACTGGTTCGATATTCCCCGGCAGGCGGGGCGGAAAGGAGCCGAGGCGCGCGTTCGCTACAACGGCCAACACGTGGTGACGGGCCGCGTGGTGCGGCTTCTGGGGGATCTGACCGATATGGGACGGATGGCCCGGGTGTTGATCGAAGTGCGGGACCCGCTGCGCCTCACGTCCGGCGACAGGTCTGATCCACCATTGCTCATCGGCGAGTATGTGCGCGTGGAAATAGATGGCCGCCACCTGGATCAGGTCTTCGCCGTGCCGCGCAGCGTCTTGCGCGACGAGGATACCCTCTGGATGTTGGGCGACGATCAGAAACTCGAGATCCGCAGCGTCAATCCGGTGTGGCGTGACAACGAAACGGTCCTGATCCGGGATCAACTCAAGGCCGGTGAACGGCTGATCGTATCCGATTTACCGGCCCCCGTGGCCGGTATGGAACTCGGCGTGGACGCGCCCGACGGCGGCGAAGAGAGCGGGACCTGAACCATGGACCACTTCGACCCTGAGACCACGACGATCGCTAAGGGGCCCATCCGCTGGATGGCCGGCCACTCCGTGGCCGCCAATCTCCTCATGGCCGTCCTGCTCATCGGCGGATTGCTCTTCAGCTTCCAGATCAAACAAGAGGTGTTTCCTGAATTCGATCTGGACATCGTCACGATTTCGGTGGCCTATCCAGGCGCCAGCCCGGAGGAGGTGGAGCGTGGTGTTCTTCTGGCCATCGAAGAGGCGGTGAACGGCCTGGAAGGCATCGAGAAAGTGACCGCCACGGCCCGGGAAGGCGTGGGCACGGTGACGGTCGAGATGCGCGAAGGGGAAGACATCCAGCGGCTGTCCCAGGAGGTAAAGGCCGAGGTCGATCGCATCACCTCTTTTCCCGAGGAGGCCGAGGACCCGTCGGTGACCATCCGGGCCACCCGGCGCTCGGTGGTCTCCATGGCCCTATATGGCGATCAGGACGAACGCACCTTGCGGACCTACGCCGAATACATCCGCGACCGTTTGTTGCAGCACCCCGAGATCACCCAGGTGGATCTCGCCTCCGAGCGCGACTTCGAGATCGCCATCGAAATCTCCCAGAGGAACCTGCGCACGTATCACCTCACCCTGGGCGAAGTGGCCCAGCGCATTCGTTCCGCCAGTGTGGATCTTCCCGGCGGCGCCATTAAAGCGGCCTCGGGCGATGTGCTGCTGCGAATGAAGGAGCAGCGCGACCTGGGCAGCGAGTTCGGTCGCATCCCCATCGTGACGGCCGAGGACGGCACCCAGATCCTGCTCGAAGAGATCGCCACCATCAAGGACGGCTTCGAAGAGACCGATTTCAAGACGACTTACAACGGTCAACCGGCCCTGATGCTTGAGATCTACCGGGTGGGCGACCAGACGCCCATCACGGTTTCCGATGCGGTCAAGTCCGTGCTGGCCGAGTTGAAACAGACCCTGCCGCCCGGGCTCGACGTGGATCTGCACAACGACCGCTCGGATATTTACAGCCAGCGGCTGGGGCTGCTGATGAAGAACGGTTACATGGGATTGGGACTGGTCTTCATCCTTTTGGCCCTCTTTCTGGAACCGCGTCTGGCGTTCTGGGTCAGCCTGGGCATCCCCGTCTCCTTTCTTGGGTCGTTGCTGCTGCTGCCCATCGGAGACGTGAGCATCAACATGATCTCCATGTTCGCCTTTATCGTCACCCTGGGCATTGTGGTGGACGATGCCATCGTGGTGGGCGAAAATGTCTACACCCGTCGCCAGGAGGGCCAGTCCTGGTTCGAGGCCGCCGTCAACGGCGCCCGGGACATCGCCATGCCCATCGGGTTCAGCGTGCTGACCAACATGGTGGCGTTCGTACCCATGTTGTTCGTACCGGGGTTCATGGGCAAAATTTTCCGCCAGATGCCCATCGTGGTCATTTCCGTATTCGCCATCTCCCTGGTGGAGAGCCTGTTCATTCTGCCGGCCCATCTCGGCCATCACAAGGAACGCCGCACCCCGCGGATGTTTCAGAAACCGGTGGCGCTGCAAAAACGGTTCAGCGACGCTTTCGTGCGATTCGTGGGCCGTGTCTACGGTCCGTTTCTGGCCCTGGTGCTGCGTTGGCGGTATGTTTCTCTGGGGATCGGTGTGGCCGTGCTGCTCGTCTCCATCGGCTATGTGCGCAGCGGCCGTATGGGTTTCGAGCTGTTTCCCAAGATCGAATCCGACTACGCCATCGTGACTGCCACACTGCCCTTCGGCAGCGCATTCGAGCGCACCGATGCCGTGGAGCGCCGACTGGTGGAAGCGGCCGAGGCGATCACCGCCGAAAATGGCGGAGTGAATCTGGTTGCGGGCATCTACGCTTACATCCTGGGGAACGTCGCCGAAGTGCGGGTCTTTCTGACCCCGCCGGAACGGCGTCCCATCTCCACCACCGTCTTCACCCAACTCTGGCGGGAGCGGGTGGGTACCCTGCCGGGGCTCGAATCGCTCCGGTTCGAGTCCGATGCCGGCGGCCCCGGGAGGGGTTCGGCCATCTCCCTGGAACTGAGTCATCAGGACATCCGCACGCTGGAAAGGGCAGGCGCCGAACTGGCCGCAGCCATGTCGTTTTACCCCAACGTGCTGGATGTGGACGACGGCTTTTCACCGGGCAAGCAGCAGATCGATTTTCAGGTGCGGCCCGAAGCGCGCAGCCTGGGATTGCGGGCAAGCGACATCGCCGCCCAGCTGCGGCACGCCTTTTACGGCGCAGAGTCGTTGCGCCAGCAGCGCGGGCGCAACGAAGTAAAGGTGATGGTGCGGTTGCCCCGGTCCGAGCGCATCTCCGAATACTATCTCGAAGAGATGGTGCTGCGCACACCCGGCGGCGGTGAGCTCCCGCTCGTGGCTGCCGTCGACCTCAAACGGGGCCGGGCCTACACCGACATCAACCGGCGCGACGGGCGCCGCATCATCACCGTCACGGCCGACGTCGAGCCGCGCAGCCAGGCCGATCTGGTGCTCGCCGACGTGATTCGCAATGTGCTGCCCGAACTGCAGCGCAAGTATGCCGGGTTGAACTACAGCCTGGAGGGGCAGCACGCCGACCGGCGCAAGAGCCTACAGGCCCTGCTCAAAGGCGAACTGGCCATTTTGCTGGTTATTTTCGCCGTCCTGGCCATCCCCCTCAACAGTTACATCCAGCCCATCATCATCATGATTTCCATTCCCTTCGGTATCGTGGGCGCCGTCGCCGGCCACCTGATCATGGGCTACAGCCTGAGTCTGATGAGCATGTTCGGCGTGGTGGCCCTGACCGGCGTGGTCATCAACGATTCGCTGGTGCTCATCGACATGGCCAACCGCAACCGCATCCGCGAGATGACCGCCTATGAAGCCATCCTCCAGGCCGGGCAAATGCGTTTCCGCCCCATCATGTTGACCACCCTGACCACCTTCGGCGGGTTGGCCCCTATGATTTTCGAAACCTCCCGCCAGGCGCGTTTTCTCATCCCCATGGCCATTTCCCTGGGTTTCGGTGTCGTGTTCGCCACCGCGATCACTCTGGCCCTGGTGCCGTCGATCTATATGATCCTGGAAGATGTCAAATGGGGTGCCCGGCGGCTGTCGGCCTTGTTGGGCCATGCGCCGGAGGCCGCGGAGCGCGAACGGCCGACCCATTGATTATTTGCCGTGGCGGATCGGCAGCAGGACGGTAAAAGTGCTGCCCTGGTCCGGCACGCTTTCCACCCGGATCCGGCCGCCCATGGCATCCACCAGGCCTTTGGCGATGGGCAGCCCCAGGCCGGTGCCGGTGATGTAGCGTGTCTTTTCGGTTTTGACGCGATAGAACCGCTCGAAGATCTTCTCCAGGTGGCGCGCCTCCATGCCGAAGCCGTTGTCCTGGATCCGCACTTCGATAAATTCGCCGATCTCCTCCAGGAAGATATCGATGGCGCCTTTCTCGGGCGTGTAGTTGATGGCATTGGTGATCAGGTTGCCGAAAATGCTTTCCAAGGCCAGCGGGTCGGCCAGGAGGGTCGGCAAGGCGCTCCTGGGCCGGTGCAGCGAGATGGTCTGCTGTTTGCCGGCGGCTTTGGTATTGAGAAACGAGACGATATTTTCGATGATCTCTTCGGGTCGCACCCGTGCCGGTGCCTCGCTCACCACGCCGGATTCGATGCGGGAGAGATCCAGCAGATCGCCGATCAGGGAGATCAGTCCCTGGGTCTTTTCCTTGGCGCGGGCCAGCAAATGGGCATCCGCAGCGGAAAGCTGCCCCACCAGGTCGGTGAGCACCATGGCCAGCTGTTCGTGGATGGTGGACAGGGGCGACCGCAGCTCATGCGACACCTTGGCCACGAACTCCCGCTTCAGGCGATCGAGGGCCTTCATGGCGGTGATATCCACGATGGTGACCACGGCCCCCAGGCACTGCCCCTGGGCCCCCAGGACCGGCTTTCCCCGGGCAAAGAGGTATCGTTCCTCGCCTACGCTGAATTCGTAGGTGGGGCTGTCTTCCGTATCGACATGGCATCCCTGGGAAAATTCCATGATCAGGCGGCGCAGCCCTTCGTCGTGAACATAGGCGGTCAGCGGCCGCCCCGCGCCGGTTTCGGCGGGCAGTTCCATATATTGGGCAAAAGCGGGGTTGATCAGCACCACCTCGCCTTGGGTATCGGTGACCATGACGCCGATGGGCAGGGCGTTGATGATGGTGTGGACGCGGCTCTTCTCCAGGGAAAGATCCGAAAGCGTGCGCAACCGTTCCTGTTCGAGCTGAAGGGCGGCGCGTTCCAGGCGCATCTTTTCCATGGCGCGGTTGATGGCGATGCGCAACTGGTCGGGCTCAAAAGGTTTGGGGAGCAGGTCGTAGGCGCCGTTGCGCATGGCCTCGGCCGCGGTCTGGACCGTTCCGAAGCCGGTGATGATGATCACCACGATATGCGGATGACGTTCACGGATCGTGCCCAACACCGCCATGCCGTTGATATCCGGCAGTTTGAGGTCGAGCAGCACGATGTCGATCGCCTTGCGGGACAGGATGTCGAGCGCCTCCTTTCCCCGTCCGGCGGTCTCGGTTTTGAATCCCATGGGGCCCAGCACACGCGTCAACGCGTCGCGGATTCTCGGTTCGTCATCAACGACCAGAACACCGACCGGCGGTTGCGTGTCAGGCATCGTTCTCTCCATCGGCAGATTGGCGGATCGAGATCAGATAGGATTCCCATTCCATGGGCAGCAGCTGCTTCTTCTTGGTGTTGCACGTCTTGCAGGCCGGAACGACATTGCCCTTGGTGGTCTTGCCGCCCCGGGCCAGCGGCACGATGTGGTCCATGGTCAGCTCTCGGGCCGGCACGGTCTGCCCGCACCAATGGCATTGACCTTTTGCGCAACGGCGCTTCCACCATTGGGAGGCCCGCAGCTCACGCGCCTTGTTTCTCTCGGCGTTGATTTCCGAGGCGTCCTGGTCGAATGCATAGGGGCTGGGGCGTTTGGTGTTAGCCATGGGCATCGTTTTCCGTAAGCGAGCCGGATGTTTCTGCGGCAAAGAGACGAGTTTATCCAAATACGCAGAAAAATCAAGCCTTCTGCAACGTTAAGGTCGACCGCCAGGCATCGACGGCCCGGGTGAGGATCTGGTAATAGGCCTCCGATCCGCCCAGACCGGTGCGGCCGAAAAAATAGTTGATCTCCAGCATGAGGGGTTCGATCCGCCCGTCGGCCAGGCGGCGCGTGTCAAAAATGAAATCGAATCCGGCCAATTGGAGGCCGCTGCGGTTGCAAAAATCAATGACGACCTCCTGTGCCGCGGCGATCAGCGCCGGATCGGCCTCGTAATCGATGCGAGCGCCGGCCGCGACACTGCTGCCGAAACGATCTTCGGCAGGCATGATGCGCCAATAGGAGATCAGGCGCCGGCCGATGACGGTCACCCGCAAGGCGCGCTGCCGGGTCGGGACGCACGCCTGGACGAGAAACCCGGCCTGACCGGTTCTCTCGCAGGCCTGCACACGCTCCAGGGCCGCCTGCATCTCGTGGTGGTCCGCGGCCCGGAAGATGGTGTCGCCCTGGCCGCCCCAGTCGAGCTTGACCACGGCCGGCAATTCGATTTCGGGTGCGCGGCTGTGGTAGTCGGCCAATGTGTCATACAGGGCTGTCGGTGGATGGGCGATGCCATATTCGCGAAACAGGCGGATCTGTCCCCTTTTGCCGGGATAATCGAAACGCACATCCAGATTGGGAAAGATTTGCGCGCAGTTGGCGCGGGCCATGCGGTAGAGCGATTCCCGGCATCCCTGGGGCAGAATGACCGCATCGGCCCTCCGGATGGCCGCCAATTCCTCGTCCCCAGGATCGCGTCCGGCGCAGATCCGGTTCTCGTCCGCTTCGATGATGGGGTGAAACGATAGAATCATCACATGTCAATAACCGAATCGTTCGAGTGCCTTGGCGTCCCGGCTCCAATTTTTCTGCACCCGGACGAACAATTTCAGGAAGACTTGGGTGCCCACCATGCGTTCGATCTCCTTGCGCGCCGCCTCGCCGATCTCCTTGAGTTTGCGTCCGCCCTTGCCGATCAGGATGCCTTTCTGGGAGTCGCGCTCCACGTGCAGGGTCGCATCGATGGCGATCAGGCGTCCGTTTTTTTCCTCCTTGAAGGCCTCGATGGTGACGGCCACGGCATAGGGGACCTCTTCGCCCGTCAGGCGGAAGGCCTTTTCCCGAATCATCTCCGCGGCGATGAAGCGTTCGGACATGTCGGTCAGACTGCCGGGTGGATACAACGGTGGACCGACGGGCATCAACCGCACGAGGGTGTCGATCAGAGCGTCCACCTGGTCGCCCTTTTCAGCCGAAATGGGGACGATGGCCTGAAAGGCATGGCTCTTCGACCAATAATCGATCATGGCGAGCAGTTCGGGTTTGGCGATCAGATCGATTTTGTTCAGGGCCAGCACGGTGGGCGTGGCCACGGCGCCGAGTTTTTCGATGAGATAGGTTTCGGCATCGCTGTTGGGCGTGGCGACATCCAACATGACCAGCGCCACATCGGCGTCCGCCAGGGCAGCCAGGGCCACGTCCACGATGCGCACATTGAGCAGTTTTTCGGCCCGGTGGATGCCCGGGGTGTCGAGAAAGATCAGCTGGGCCTGGGGTCGATCCAGGACCCCCAGGATGCGGTTGCGGGTGGTTTGCGGCTTTTTGCTGGTGATGGCGATTTTTTGCCCGAGCATGCGATTGAGCAGGGTCGATTTGCCGGCGTTGGGCGCACCGACAATGGCCACAAAGCCGGACTTGAAGTTGTCGTAACTATCTGCGGAAGTGGTTGGGTTCATGGCTTTTCCTGAAGAGACGCGTCGATGCGGCGCCAGAGATCCTCCCGGCCCAGGCCGGTTTTGGCCGAAAAGAGGATCAGTTGGTCGCTCGGGAGATCCAGTGTGCGGGCCGCAGCGTCGCGTTGTTTTTTCTGTTGGGTTTTTGAAAGTTTGTCGCTCTTGGTCAACACCGGGATAGCCGTGATGCCGTAATGGCGCAGCCAGTCGAAGAGGTGGTGTTCCTCCACACCCGGCGTGCGTCGCAGGTCCATGAGCACGACGACGGCTTTCAGACTGTCCCGCCGCGACAGGTAGGTTTCGACCATGGGGCCCCACTGCTTCTTCACGGCCTCGGGCACCTTGGCATAGCCGTACCCGGGAAGATCCACGAGCATCAAATCGGCGTTGATGATGAAAAAGTTGATCAGCTGGGTGCGTCCGGGCGTCGAGGAGGTCTTGACGAGACGCTTGCGCTGGATCAATCGATTGATCAGTGAGGATTTGCCCACGTTGGATCGCCCCGCAAAGGCGATTTCGGGGTGGTCGGGAGGCGGATACTGTTCGGGCTTGACCGCACTGGTGACAAATTCGGCAGATTTGATGATCATGGGCTCTGATTATCAAATACGGGCCGAGATTGAAACTGGTTTTACCGCACGATGCATGGGAAGCCTTGAGGGGGGTGTTTTGTCGGAGTCCTTGTCCATCGCGTGGGATGATGGTACATTTTTTTAACTGCGCGCGGTGGTTTGGATGGGATACGGACATCCATGGACGCCCGCGCAACGATGAGACCGATGAAACGATGAAGAAAGATCGACAATGGCGCAACACAGAGCCGCGGCCTGGATGCCCTACCTGCTGTTGACCCTGACCGTACTGTTCTGGTCGGGCAACTTCGTGCTCGGCAGGGGGATCCGTGAATCGATCCCGCCGGTCAGCCTCAATTTCTGGCGCTGGGCCGGTGCTTTTGCCGTGCTGCTGCCATTCACCTGGTCGCGGACGATCCGGCAGTGGCCCCTGGTGCGACGCCATTGGCCCTTGCTGGCGCTGATGAGCGTTCCTTCGATCACCATTTTCAACGCTTTCATATACCGGGCCCTGCAATCGGCCACCACCACCAACACGGTGCTGCTCAATGCCATGGTCCCCATCTTCATCGCCCTGGCCGCCTGGCTCTTTTTCCGCGTGCGCATGGCGCGCCGGCAGGTCATCGGGGTGTTGATATCCATGGGCGGGCTGGTTTTTCTGATCACCCGGGGCGACTGGCGGGTCATACAGCACCTGGCCTTTTCCAGTGGAGATTTGTGGACCCTGGGTGCCGGCGTCTCGTGGGCCATCTACTCGGTCATGCTGCGGCTGAGGCCCATGCAGATGGATCCCCTGGTGTTCTTGACCGCCCTGATGGCCTTCGGGCTTCTCTTTCTGCTACCCTTTTACATCTGGGAGCTCTCGGTCGAGGGTGGGTTTGCCCTCTCCGCCGCCAGTCTGGCCGCCATCGCCTATGTCTGCGTCTTTCCATCGGTGCTGGCTTACATTTTCTGGAATCGCGGGGTGGAAATGATCGGCGCCAATCGAGCCGGGGTGTTTTTCCATCTCATGCCGGTCTTTTCGATCGTCATGGCGGCTGCATTTCTGGGCGAACGGCTCCATTTGCATCACCTGCTCGGAATGATAATGATATTCAGTGGCATCGCATTGACCGCCTGGCCGATCCGCCGGCAGCCGCCAGCGCGTTAGCCACTGTTGGAAAGGAAACCCGTTGCGATGAAGATCAAGGCCGTTCTGCTGGATCTGGACAATACGATGATCCTGTTCGATGAAACCGCTTTCTACCTGCGATACATGGAGCGGATCATCCCCTTTTTTGCCGATTTGATTCCCGAAGATCAGTTTAGGGACCGGTTGTTGAGGGGGATCCGTGGGTTGCTCCGGAACAACGGGGAGGTGAGCAACCGGGATTTTTTCCTGGACACCTTCTGTGACGGGGATGGGGCGGTACGGCAGGCGGTCTGGGAACGTTTCATGCGGTTTTACGAAGAAGAGTATGAAAAGGTGCCGGTGGAGGCTGCGACCCCTGCCGGCCTGGATCGGGTTCTCGATCAATTGGAAGGCTGGGGCATGGAGCTGGTGGTGGCCACCAATCCCCTTTTTCCGCAGATCGCACAGGAGAAGAGAATGCAATGGGCCGGACTGGATCGCCGCCGCTTCCGATGGATCACCCACCTGGACAATTCAACCTACGTCAAGCCGCGGGTAGAATATTACCACCAGATCAGCGACGCGATCGGTAGGCCGCCCCAGGCCTGCATCATGGTGGGCAATGATGCGGTCAACGACATGGTGGCGGGCAGTGCGGGCATGACCACCTATTTGACCAACGAAGCTGGGGTCGCCGACTACAGTGCCGTGACCCGGGGACGTAACATTCGCCCGGGGCAACCCTATGGCGCCGATTTCACCGGTCCTTTGGCGGATTTGCTTGCCGTGGTGGAACGGCTCAGGTCATCCTGATCATCGTCGCGCGGTTGTGAGAGGGCGGTCGAAGCGAGTTCTTGAATTGCAGTCTCAATCGCCCGTGCCATCGGAGGGTTTGAGGGCGGCGGCCAGGCGGTGGAATCTGGCGATGGCCTTTTCATCGATATCGACGCCCTCTTCGATGGCCATCTCCCTGAGGGTCGCCATGAGGGCCGGGATGTCGATGGCCATGGGGCAGACGATGGCGCATACCCGACAGTGAATGCAGGGCCAGATATCCGGGCTCTCCAGAACCTCCAGCTCCAGATTGTATTGAACGAGGCGGATGATGCCATTGGGGCCATGGCGCATGGCTGTCGCGAAGGGGCATTGGGTGCTGCAATTGACGCATTGTGAACAACGTTTGAAATCGTCCCCGCAGCGTTGGGTCACACGATCGCAAAAAGTGGGTCGGTCGGCCATTGAACCAGGTTTCCCTATATGAAAGTTGCCGGCTAAAGTACCATGTCGGCGATTCAAGTCAAGCCTCTGGCAGCGATTCTTACTGGACGCCATTCATTAGACCCGGCCCGGGTGAAGCAGGTGGCCGATGCCACACGCCAAGCGGTCAAGTGCCGGTAAAATGCACGGCGGGCGGCCCAGAAACTCGCTGCGCTCAAACAGTCTGGGCCGCTTGTCCGCCGTTTGCATTCGACCGGCACTAAACCGCATGGCTCACGTGTCCCTGGCCACCTGCCCCACCCGGGCCTGCCGCACCCGTTGCCATGCGAATTTTTATTTCAAACAACACCTGGAAAAACATGCCCTTCAGGGTGAATTAAATTCAGTTAGAATTACTGAGTCCCCGGCAGGTGGCACCGCGGTCAGCGATCGGAGAAGCCCGGACGCAATTTAACTGGTGTCTGGCATCCCGATCAGTTATAAGCGTCCCTGTTTTTCCAAATCGATCTGGCGCCCAATAGAATGGGCCGGTAAATAGAATGGGCCGCCAAGTAGAATGAGCCAATAGACCGATGCATACCGCGTTATTTTCCTGGCTGAAAGGAGCTGACTGGGCCGTGGGGGCAACCCTGGTGCTCTGGGGAATCCTGTTCCTTTTTTTCAAGGTGCGTGGCAAACGATTGCCTCATGTGGCATTCCCGGCCCAAGGAGAGCGGGTCGCATCGTTGGCAGGGTTGAGGGCACAGATCGAAAAGGGCCGGATGGGGGCGAAGATGGCCCTCGTAGCGGCCATGGGGACACCCCTGATATTCGCCGTTGCCTATGGGGTCTTTGTGTTCTTCCAGCCCACACCGCTGGCGGCGGAGGGTGTGGCCATGGCGGGCACCCTGGGGTTGATCATGTGGGGGTGCGCGGTCTCAAAGTGGCGGGCAACGGGCCGCGACCTGAGCCGGATCCACTGGGTCCATGATGCCAAGGTCATGGTGGCCGATTATGTCTCCGAGTTGAAAGAACGCGGATTCATGATTTTTGACGATTGCCGCTTGGGTGACAGGGCGATCGATCACATTCTCGTCGGTCCCAAGGGGGTTTTCGTCGTGCAAACGGCCGTTGGGTTGAGCGCCTTTCAGGCCGACCTGAATACCCATGGCACGGTCACCTATGACGGGCGGGCACTTTTTTTCCCGGGCAAGGAAGATCACGAGACGGTCTCCCGGGCCTGCGAGGAGGCGGAAAAACTCTCCGAATGGCTCTCCGAGGCGCTGGATATTCCACTGGCCGCTCGGGCCATCGTCGCCCTACCCGGCTGGCAAATCAAGCGAACCTCGGCCGAAGGCATATCGGTCATCCACCCGGCGCAATTTGAAGCGCTATTTCAGTATGTCCGGCCAAGGCCCCTGACGACGGGGGAGGCGGCCCTCATATCCGCACGGGTGGAGCAACTCTGCACCAGCCCCGGCGCTTCGGTTCTCACGACCGCATCCAACGGATCCACGGTCGACCTGGGGGAGCGGGATGGATCTCCCGGTTAAGCCGTCTTTCGCTCTGTCATGTTCAAATGGAGCGGTTATCTCCCCGGAACGATGATGCGCGAGTCATCCCTTTTTTGTGCGGCCTGTTGCCGCTGTAACTCTTCGACCTGGGCCATGACTTCGTTCAACGCCATTTTCATGGCTTTTGGAAACTCTTCATATGCTTCTTTGAGGTTGTTGGCTTGCAGGCGCGCCTGAAGCGGCAGCGGTCCCTCGGGCGTCATCAATTGGGTGCTGGCGACGAAGATGGGGCTGCGGGTGTGGTCGTCACTGCCGTCGGGGTTGATGGGTGTCATGCGCCGGATGGCGGCCACTTTCAAATCGGTGATGGATTCTTCCCGGTAAAGGTTTCGGGTGTCGACTTTGAAATCAAGGTCGTTCGGATTGACGAAATCGCTCATTGGCGGCCTCCTGGATTGTGTGTTTCATCCAACCTGCAATGAGCGCTACCTCATCGCGTTAAGATTAAGTATGGACGGCGCCGTAAGAAGTCCAATATCTGCGTTGCGCTCATCCCGTGATCCTTGCGGCGTACGCCAAGTACGCCTCAGGACACGGAATTTCGCACGCCTTGATCTTGAACTTCTTACGACGCCGTCCGCCAGGTACGTTTTAAGTTATGCACACCTATCCTCATGCCCCTGGAATTGTCAACACGAAACACTTCAAAACCCTTGACAACAACCGGCCATCGAATAAAATATTTCCAATCTTTTAAAGGCCTGCCGTCCATTCGAGGCCGGTTTTAAGCTGAAGGTGTGACATGCCGCGTGGCGACCTGAAGTTTGGGACCAAGAGAATTTTATGAAAGGAGGACGCCACTATGGCCAACGGCACCGTTAAATGGTTTAACGAGAAAAAAGGCTACGGTTTCATTGAGCAGGAAGACGGACCCGATGTGTTCGTTCATCATTCGGGTATCATCGCCAAAGGTTTTCGGACACTCCATGAAGGCGATCGTGTGACCTTTACCGTGGAGCAGGGTCAAAAGGGACCGTCTGCGGTCAATGTGACCCTGGTTTAACCTTTCCCGACACCGATTGAAAAAGGGGCATCCGCCGAGCGCGCCTGCCCCCTCTATTGTTTCATATTTTCGATGGTTCACGGCAGGGATCATCAGAGCGCAGACATTGCTTCAGGCCCCACCTTCGGCAAAACCCTTCAACAATTTGATTTCATCTGGCCACAGGGCGTCGTTCGGTGTCTCCAGGATCAGGGGAATTCCGTCGAAACGGTCGTCCTGCAGGATCCTGCGGAAGGTTTCCACGCCCAATGTGCCCTTGCCGATACTTTCGTGTCGGTCCACGCGGCTGGTGAGGTCTTTCTTGGAATCGTTCAAATGCATGCCCTTGAGATAAGAAAAACCGACGATGCGGTCGAATTTTTCAAAGGTATCCGCGTAACCCGCCTCGCTTTTGATATCATACCCTGAGGCGTAAGCATGGCAGGTGTCCAGGCACACCCCCACCCGTGATTGATCTTCGATACGGCCGAGGATCTCGGCCAGGTGTTCGAAGCGAAAGCCCACATTGGTGCCCTGGCCGGCGGTATTCTCGATGACTGCCACGACATGGCGAGTGCCCTCGATGGCCAGGTTGATCGATTCGGCGATGCGCGCGAGACATTCCGATTCGCTGATCTTGTTCAAATGGCTGCCGGGATGAAAGTTCAGGTAGATCAATCCCAACTGTTCACAGCGCTGGAACTCGTCCATAAAGGCCTTGCGGGATTTCTCCAATCCCTCTTCCTCCGGGTGGCCCAAATTGATCAGGTAGCTGTCGTGGGGCAATATCCGCTCGGGTGTGTAACCGAATTCACTGCAGTTGCGTTGAAATGCATCGATGCTCTTCGGGTCCAGGGGTTTGGCATGCCACTGGCGTTGGTTTTTGGTAAAAAGGGCGAATGCGGTGGCCCCGATCGCATGGGCATTGAGGGGGGCGTTTTCCACACCGCCGCTGGTGCTGACGTGAGCGCCGATGAATTTCATGATGGACTCCTATTCTGTTCCCGGCACCTGCTTTCGCAAGGCGCCGCGCGAAAATGAAAAGTAGATCCCTGGGATGCAAATCAACAAAAATACCAGGAAAATCAGCTGGGTGCTTTCGATGAAAAGCGGGTAATTGTCGGGTCCGATTGGCGCTCTGCCGATGAAGTGTGCCAGCACGACCGCAGCGGTGGCCATGCTGCCCATTTGGCCCAGCAGGCGCATGGTGGCCACTGTACCCGAGGCAATGCCATAGTGATGCGGGGCCACGGATCCCATGATGGCGCTCATATTGGGTGAAGAGAAAAGGGCGAAGCCGAAGCCGAGCAACACGAGATCGCAGATAATATAGATGATGTGCGTATCCCGATTCAGAGGGATCAATCCAGCCAGTCCGATGGCAGTGATCAGCATACCCAGAGTGGCGATCCATCGGGGTTCGATGCGGTCGGCCAGCCGGCCGGCCAGCGGCGAGAACAACGCCATCACGACGGGTTGCGCCACCAGTACGATGCCGGCGTTTTGGGAAGAGAGGCCCTTGATGTACTGCAAAAAGAGGCTGAGCAGGAAGGTGACGCCATATGTGGCCGCGTAGTTGATCAAGGCCGCCAGGCTGGAGAGGGCGAAGGTTCGATTATATTGAAAAAGAGCGATATCGAAGATCGGATCGGCGGCTCTTTTTTCGCGCCATACGAACAATCCGATGCCCGCCACACCCAGTGCAACCAAGGCCCAGGCGCCCGGGGCCGGCAAGCCGATGGCACCATAGATCAGGGCACAGATGGCCATGGCATAAAGCAAGCTGCCGATCAGGTCGAATGGCAGGTTGCGCCTTTCGGCCCATTCCCTTTTGAGAAAATGCAGGGTGACCCAAATCGATGCGCTCCCCAGGGGCAGCATCAGCAGGAAAATGCTTCGCCATCCCACGTGTTGGCTCAAAATTCCCCCGGCAAACGGCCCCAGGGAGAGGCCGATATAGACGGCCGCCACATAGATGCCGATGGCCCGGCCGCGCCGTTCGGGTGCAAAAACGGCGCTCAGTATGGCCATGCCGGTGGTGATGAACATGGCAGCCCCGAACCCTTGGACGATGCGCATGCCGATCAACCAGGCGACCGTGGGGACCCAGGCGATGAGGGTGGACGAAATGGTGTAGAAAACCAGGCCGGCGGTGAAGATCTTCCGCCGCCCATAGCGGTCCGCCACCTTGCCGATGGGCACCAGCAGGACGGCGGTGGCCAGCAGATAGGCGGTCGGAATCCAGCTCAATGCTACAGCGTCCACATCGAATTCGGCCTGGATCGCCGGCAGGGCCACGTTGACGGCCGATAGCATGAACGGCGCCATGAACGAGGTCAAGGTGGCCACGAACAGGGCCGAGCGTTCTTCGGGACTGCTGTCAGGCATGGTTGGCTCTCTGTTCCGCCGCCAGGTCTCTATTTGTTGCCGGCGATTTTTGCCCAGGCGTCCCGCAAGGTCACCGTGCGGTTGAAGACCAGGTGGTCGCGGGACGACAACTTGCTGTCGGCGCAGAAGTACCCGAGTCGTTCGAACTGGTAGATCGCGCCGGGTTTGGCTTCGGCCAATTCCGGTTCGAGCCGGCAGTCGTCCAGCACGTCCAGTGAATCGGGGTTGAGGAAGTCGATGAAAGTCTTGCCCTCCTCGCGTTCATCCGGATCCGGTTTGACAAAGAGCCGGTCGTAGAGATTTACCTGTCCCGGCACGGCGTGCTCGGCCGAAACCCAGTGCAACGTCGCCTTGACCTTGCGGCCGTCGGGGGCGTCGCCGCCGCGGGTAGCCGGATCGTAGGTGCAGCGCAGTTCGATCACCTCGCCGCTGTGGGGATCCTTGATCACTTGCGTGCAGGTAATGAAGTAGGCATAGCGCAAGCGTACCTCCCGGCCGGGCGCCAGACGGAAGTACTTCTTGGGCGGATCCTCCAGGAAGTCTTCCCGCTCGATATAGAGCGTCCGGGAGAAAGGGACCTGGCGGGTGCCCATGGCCGCATCCTCCGGATTGTTGACGGCCGTTAGCATTTCCGCCTGCCCTTCCGGGTAGTTTTCGATGGTCACCTTGAGGGGGCGCAACACCGCCATCATGCGCGGTGCCCGGCGGTTCAGGTCTTCACGGATCGTGTGTTCGAGCAGGGCCATATCCACGATGCTGTTGGCCTTGGCCACGCCGATGCGCTCGCAGAAGGTGCGAATGCTTTCGGGGGTGTAGCCCCTGCGGCGGATGCCTGAAATGGTGGGCATGCGCGGATCGTCCCAGCCGCTCACGCGGCCCTCCTGGACCAATTGGATCAGTTTGCGCTTGCTCAACACGGTGTAGGTCAGATTCAGCCGGGCGAATTCGTATTGGCGCGGCCGGCAGGGCATGGCCAGCTGATCCAGCACCCAGTCGTAAAGGGCCCGGTTGTTTTCGAACTCCAGGGTGCAGATCGAGTGGGTGATGCACTCGATGGCGTCGGAGAGGCAGTGGGTGAAGTCGTACATGGGATAGATGCACCACCGGTCGCCGGTGCGGTGATGGGCGGCCTTACGGATACGGTACAGGGTGGGGTCGCGCATGAGCATGTTGGGATGGGCCATGTCGATCTTGGCCCGCAACACATGCCGGCCGTCCTCGAACTCGCCGTTGCGCATGCGTTGGAAAAGGTCGAGGTTTTCCTCGACCGACCGGTTGCGATACGGGCTGTCTTTGCCCGGTTCGGTCAGGGTGCCCCGATATTGGCGGATCTCATCGGCGCTCAAACTGTCCACATAGGCTTTGCCGTCCTTGATCAGGCGGACGGCCAGGTCGTACAGCCGGTCAAAATAGTCCGAAGCGTAGTGCGCCCCATCGTGCCACTCAAACCCCAGCCAGTGCACATCCTCTTTGATGGCATCGACATATTCAACCTCCTCCTTGGTGGGATTGGTATCGTCAAAGCGCAGATTGCACGTGCCGTTGTAGGTTTGCGCCAGGCCGAAGTTCAGACATATGGACTTGGCGTGGCCGATGTGCAAGTAGCCGTTGGGCTCCGGCGGAAAGCGGGTGGCCACCCGGCCGTCATTTTTGCCGGTTTTCAAGTCCTCTTCGATAATGGTTTGAATGAAGTTGGAAGGAGCTTTGGATTCTGTATCGGCCATATCGGCATTCTCCCAGGCCCGCCTGACGGGCTTTGAATAATGGTGTTGCCTACCATATGACATTAAGGTGGTTTTGTCGATTTTAGCCTCGATGCCGCGCCTTTAAAAGAAAAAAGGAGCGCCCGTTGCCTTTGAGCGCTCCTTTATGTTTTGACTTTTTACACATTTTGGTCGGTTTTGGAAGCTTTTTCACAGCGATCCCAACTGAATGCTATCCTGCCTGGGCATTTCCCGGGTCAGGAAATCAATCCCACGGGCAGGTCAGCTTTATACAAAACTATTTGCCTATAGATCAGCAGATTATTGGGGAGCGGGGTCTTACCAGTGGTTTTGCGTTTCCTGCCGTTGATACGGAGAGTGCCGGAGTCCCGATTCCAGTCAATTTGATTTTCTCGGCCGTCGACTTCATAATTCAGGCGATAGTCGCGAGCTCGGTCTTTTCACGGTCAAATTTCAGGCGCATGGTGCCACCTAATGGGTTTCACGCGAAGGCGCGAAGGATTTGTGTTGTATTCATAATGTTTGCCTTACACTTTCGCCATTAGGGCGTCGAGCAAAGCGGTCTGTTTGCTGGTGGTGGCGTTGGTTTGCTTTTCCAGTTCGTCACATAGGGCCATGAGTTGGTCTATTTTGGCGACGATACGGTGTTGCTCGGGGAGTGGGGGGATGGGGACGGGGCAGCTTCGCAGTTGTGTCTTATTAATTGAAGCAAGATTTGTTGTCTGCTTTGATGCGCCCGCAAAATAGATTCTGGCAATAGGCGAGTTTAAGTATTTTTCAAGCCACACTTCATTTTGTTCATGAAAAAATTTGCGAGCTCTAAATATATGATTCTGATGCACACACAGCGAAATCTCTTCCCGCCAGATGCAGGCCCGTCCAACCTTATCCCAGTCACCACCTTCCGTTATCAAAAGATCACCAAACCTAAGACTATATTTATCAACTTCATTATCGGCTATTTCAATTTTTTTAATTTCATCAAGATCAAGGAATCCGCGTTGGACATTAGCTACTCGAAGGTAGGGAATGGAAATGACATTTTTCCCGGCCAGATTGCGTCCTTTGGCTACACCGCTGCCAATATCTACCACATTCTCAAATTGTACCCATTCCCACCCCTCTGGTAGCTCATAAGGTTCCTCCTCCGGCTTGATTCCCGGCAGTGGTTTGGGCTGATTGATTTTGCCTGCCTTCACCAATCGCTTTTTTTCGGCCTCAATCTCCTTCAGCAGCTTGATAGCGGGCAGATCATTGGGGTCCTGGGGGACGAGTTTGCCCATGACGGCGAGTTGGAGGATGGCCTTGCGCAGTTCGGTGATGTTTTCTTTGACGGTGTAGAGATCCTCGAAATGGGAAAACAGGAATTGGCTCACGCGAAGGCGCGAAGACGCGAAGGAAGCGGAGGCGGCCTCGTCCAGCAATTGCTGGATGGCGGCGGTGTGGACGGAAAGCCGCAGATGTTCCCTCTCAGTGCGCAGCTTTTCCAGATCGTCACAACGGGCCATCAGCTCATCAATTTTGGCGACGATTCGGTTTTGTTCTGGTAGAGGGGGAAGCGGGTGGATGCTCATCACTGCATCCTCAGTGCCGAGGCGCGGCATTTTTACTCCATACATCAAAGAATTTACGTGGGCTAAAAAGGCTGGGCGTTTTAATAGCCACTTCAGAAATTCAGGTAATATGCATGTAAAAGGCGCGATTGGTACTATCTCTGTCGTACATACACCATCATCATCTGCGACTACCACCTTATCCAAATAGGGGCGCAGCTTTCCATAGAGCACATCGCCCTTACTAAAGCTTGATTTTGTAGACTTTGATTGTCGCTCTGAAAACTTTGCCCTATGCAGAACCCGCGACGTTTCCTTTTCAATATCTTCAAGGTCAAGTACCCATGTGTCAGGCGCAATCATGTCACCTGCAATTTTTTTTCTGCCATTGTAATCAGTAATTCCTCCGAGCCGCACCCACCTCCACCCCTCCGGCAGTTCATAAGGCACTTCCTCCGGCTTGATGGTGGGCAATTCTTTAATCTTCGCACTTTTCCCCTTCGCGCCTTCGCGTGAGTCTTTTTTTCTCCGCCTCGATCTCCTTCAGCAATTCGCTCGCCGGCGGGTCCTTCGGGTCCTGCGCCACCAGTTTACCCTGCATGGCCAATGTGAGGATCAGCTCACGCAGCTTCTTGATGCCATCGGGCGCGGCAAAGGCCGTATCAAAATGCCTATCCAGCAGTTGCCGGACATCATTTTTCATGGCGGCCTCCCACGGTATCGAGGAGCGCCTTGCCCTTTTCCGTCAGGCGGTATTTCTGCAGGCGGCTTTTGGGTTTATCCGGAATCGTGTATTCCAATAATCCGGCGTTTTTAAGCCGTGGCAGGGCTTTGCGCAGATTCCCGCTGAGTTGACGATGACCCAGCGAAGCCGCGATTTCCGCGGAAGATAATGGAGTTGGGGCACAGGCGGATAGGATGTCGATATCGACTTGTGCCTCGACTTGTGCCTCGACTTGTGCCCCGACTTGTACGCTTTTCCTTTCCACGGGCAGGTGCTCCGCCAACCAAACAATGAACCGCACCCGCATCCCGATTTCGAGGATCTCCGGCTCGGGCAATCCCTGTTCCCGGGCCTCGTGGAACATGCGGCGCACACCGCTGCCCCACTGTTCGATCAGCCCCAGTTCGCGGAAAACCCGTGCGAGGACCGGATTGCGGATCTTGGAGATGCCCTGTTTCATGTCCTCGATGGTCAGGCCCGGCAACAGGATGCCCGGGTTTTCGATTTCAATGCGGTCGTCGAAAAAGGCGATGCGCAC
This sequence comes from Desulfatitalea sp. UBA4791, assembly GCA_002402905.1. Classification (GTDB taxonomy): domain Bacteria; phylum Desulfobacterota; class Desulfobacteria; order Desulfobacterales; family Desulfosarcinaceae; genus Desulfatitalea. Next base: position 102,379 of record DHGT01000035.1, read on the forward strand.
CGGGGCACCGCGTTGGGAATAATCAGCGTGCACCAGGGCGTTGATCACCGCTTCGCGCAGGATGGTCAGGGGGATGCTCCAGACATCCCGGCGCCGGATGTCGGAGATATCGGCGCCGCGCATGGCGTGCTTTTTTAAAAAGAGCATGATGCTCTCCACGGCCATTGGCAAATGATCGTAGAGTTCAATGTGGTCGAAGATCTTCGTCTTGTCGCGGCCGAGGAAACGGCCGCACTGCACCCAGGCGTCGGGGAAATGAAAGGTGCGCTCTTTGGCGAACAGCAGCATGGCACCCCGGGTGGGGACCGGTTTGCCCTGATCCTTTCGCAGCAGTTTGAGGGTCAGCAGTTCACGTTGAGTCAATTCGCGGCGGCCCTTGAACAATTCCCGCGCGGCAGCAAGGTCCAGATCATCGACCGACAATTCCGGCATGGGCATTTCGTCAAAAGCTACCCCTTCCGCGGAGCGGCGCAGTTCGGCGATCAGCTCCCGGTCCGCCTTGCGGTTGGTGGAACCGAGGCGCACATAGACGCCGTTGTCCGGTCCTTCGGACTTCAGGAAGTGGGGCCGGGAATTGCTCAGGAATACTTCGGCGATCAGCAGGGTCTGGTCCTCGACCGTGACCATTTCGATGTTTGGCACCAGACGCGGTTGGATGGCATCGGCGATGAGGTTGCACAAGCGCTCCTCTTCGTCCAGGGGCGAGGGGACGCCCACCGGTCGGCGGGTCTTGTCCTCCACGCCGATGATGACTTTGCCTCCGGCCGTGTTGGCAAAGGCGACCAGGGTCTTGAGCAGACCTTTGGGCGATGACAGGTCCCGTTTGAAATCCAGGGTCTTGCCTTCGTTGGTCGACAGGAGATCCGCGTAATCCATTATCTGCCCCCCAACGCGGCCATCAGCTCCTTTTTCAGGGCGGCCTGGGCGGCCTGGAGTTGCCGGGTGATCTCCTGGTATTCACGCATCAGCTTTTCGGGATCGCCGTTGTCCACCTTGACCTCGTGGGGGTTTTTGCAGTCGAGGTTGTAGTTGCGCGCCACCAGCTTTTGGGCCGGTTCCTTCCAGGCGTGTCGGGTGGTCTTGCGGCTTTTGCGTCCGGCGCCGCCCCACCATGCCTTTTCCAGATCGAACTCGGCGATGGTCAGGGGTTTGGAGCGCGAATAGGATTTATAGCCTTCGGGATAAGGATGCTCGAAGAACCACACTTGCTTGGTCGGCCCGCCTTTTTCAAAGAAAAGGATGTTGGTGGCGATGCTGGTGTAGGGGCTGAACACGCCTTTGGGAAGGCGCACAATAGTGTGCAGGTTGAACGCTTCCAGCAGTTCGCGTTTGAGGGTGGTTTTGACGCCTTCGCCAAACAGGAAGCCATCGGGCAGCACCACGGCGGCGCGGCCGGTGTCGTGCTTCAGCAGGTGCATGATGAGCGCCATGAACAGGTCGGCGGTTTCCCGGGTGCCGGATTTCATGTAGTTGTAAGCGTCTTCAAAGACCGAGCCGACCACTTTGCCGTGGAGCGATACGCCGGCCGTGGTGGCGAGCTTTTTCAGGGCCGGAAAAAGGTCGTTGTTGACGAAATCGATGAGCTCTTCACCGGTCATCCCTTCCGGGTCCTTGGCCCAGTTGGACCAGCGAAAACGGCTTTGGAGCGGCGGTTTGTAGCCTTTGACCGTCAGTTGCCACTCCTGTTCCTTGTCATCGAAAATTTTTAAAAAGAGCAGCCAGACCATCTGGCTGATGTGCTGGGCGTCGCCATCGACACCCACGTCCTTGCGCATGATATCCTGAATGGTTTTGACCAAGGTAACAATGGACACAGATCGAACTCCGATAGTTGTATGTTATGCGCTGTATAGCGCCTGTTCCAGTTCCTGCAGGGCGTCCTGATAGCCGTTGAGCCCCCCAAAGGCATTGATGATTTCAATGGGGGTGCCGATTTGGGTAAAGGGTGCTACCGATAGAACTTGCGGGGTTTCGATATGCACAACCCCTTCATCGGCATATTTGTCCAGCAGGGCATCGATCACGCGTCGGGCCTGATTGCCATACTTTGTAAAATAGTTGCGCTTTTTGACCTGTTGGGCACGTTCCCTGCGGGTCAGCGGCGGCTGGTCCCAGGCCACATGGCAGACCAGATCGAAGGGATCGCAATCCCGGCCGATTTCTTCGGCCAGCGCATCGAAAAAAACGCCCTGGTCGGTCAGTTCCTCGATGATGGCCTGTTTGCGTTCGGCATGGCTCCAGCGCCTAAGAAAGTCATCCAGCGAAGCAAATTCTTTGACCAGGGCTTTACGTGTGTAATCCTTCAACGATTCGGTGATCAGCTTGCCGTTGGCGTCGAAATACTGCACCCGCTCGGCGACCACTTTGACTTCGACATTGGCGACCACATAGCGCCGCACACCGGGCTGATTTTCATTTGGGTCGGGCTGGGCCACAGGGGACCATTCCTGGTCTTCGCCTTCCGGATAAGCCGAACCGGCTTCCATACCCGTCTCTTCGGGCTGATCGGGCGGCACGGGCGATTCGCCGCCTTTGGGCTCATAAATCTGCACGGGGTCGCCGTCAAAATCGGGATCGGCAAAGAGCTCGGTGGCCTTTTTAAAGTCGATGATGGTGAAGTAGTACTTCCCAAAGTCCTCGTTAAGGTCTTGGTTTTCATTGACCAACGCCTGACGCATGCGTTCGGCGTGATCGATGTTTTCACAAAAGACGATGGTTTTGTCGAATCGGTTGGTCTGGCGCAGGAATTCACTGATCTTTTTAGCCACCAGTCCGGTGCGTTTTTCCAGCACCAGGGTCCTGTCGAAATCTTTCTGATTGTAGATGCGGTCTTCGATCTCGTTGCCGTACTTATCCAGCATGCCTTTGTCCGGCCGCCAGCCGGACAAGTCTTTGTCTATATCGATGCGTACCACTTTATAGGGGGCCAGAAAGCCATCGTCGATACCTTGTCTGAGCGAGTAGGTGTAGATTGGGTCACCGAAATAGTCGATATTGGAAACCGTCTTAGTTTCCTTGGGCGTCGCGGTCAGGCCGATCTGAGTGGCGGACGAAAAATATTCCAGGATCTCGCGCCAGGCCGAATCAGCGGCGGCACTGCCGCGATGGCACTCGTCGACCACAATCAAATCGAAAAATTCCGGACTGAACTGTTTATAGATGTTCTTCTCTTCTTCAGTGCCGGTGACGGCTTGATAGAGCGACAGGTAAATTTCATAGGATTTATTGGCCTGACGTTTCTGGATCTTGGTCATGGCCGATCCGAAGGGCTTGAAATCGTTGGTCATGGTCTGGTCGACCAGAATGTTGCGATCGGCCAGGAACAGGATGCGCTTCTTGGCTTTGGATCTCCAGAGGCGCCAAATGATTTGAAAGGCGGTGAAAGTCTTGCCGGTGCCGGTAGCCATTACCAGCAAAATTCGGTTCTTACCGCGGGCAATGGCTTCAATGGTTTGGTTGATAGCCGTAATCTGGTAGTAGCGCGGTGTCTTGTCGCTGCCGTCGCTGTGGTAATCTTGGGTAACCAGTGTGTTTTGCCGCTCGTCCAGGCCGCGATGCGAGGCCCACCATTGCCAGAGTGCTTGCGCAGAGGGGAATTCGTTCAGCGCCAGTTCCCGTTCGATGGCGCCATAAGTGGCGATTTTGTTGTGAAACAGGAAGCCATCGCCATTGGAGCTGAACACAAAAGGCACCTGTAACATGTCGGCGTAAACCAATCCCTGCTGCATACCGTCACCCACTGAGTGGTTGTTGTCTTTAGCTTCAATGACAGCGACCGGGATATTGGGCTTGTGAAATAAAACATAATCGGCGCGTTTGTGCTTGGCCCGGGTATGCAGTTTGCCTCGAATGATGACCCGTCCTCTGGTTAATGGGAATTCCTCGCGAACCTGGGTTGCGATATCCCAACCGGCCTGCTCCAGGGCTGGCGTGATGTACTTTGTGCAGACATCGCGTTCTGAAAGCTGCTTCTTATCCATGATTCAGGGGTAATTCACTAAGCTGAAAGATGGGGCACGTGGAATCGCAACCAACTTTTGCATATCGGCTTTATCTTTCTATTCGGCACATTAGGATTTTTTGGGGCCAATCTGCAAGTAAAAATGCCGTTATTAAAACCAGCCAGACCCAAAAAGAAAGATCTTTCGTGGACAGCAAATGAGAACCGGACCGCGACCGAGATCTATTTGCATTCTATCGGTGAATCCGAGCGCCAGGCGATGACTGTTTTTTGGAGGAGCGTTTCGAACATTTTTCACACACAGAGTCACACACAGACTCTCTCGTGAAAAAAAAGGGTCACAGCAAAAAAGCTGCAACCCCTTGATTTTGAATTGGCTGGGGGACGAGGATTCGAACCTCGGCAGACGGAGTCAGAGTCAATACCCCCGAGTTTCCTAACCTCCTAAAATTGCAGCAACATATTGAAACTATTTAACATACAATTTTTACATTTTTGTCTATTTTACACGTTTTGGTCAGTTTTGGAAGCTTTTTCACACACAAATTCACACACAGGATTCTATCTATTTGGTCACCACGGAGCTGTTTAAATCACCCATCTCACCACCCAATAAACGGCGTACCCGACGCCCAGGCCAAGGGGCAACATGATTCACGGCCGGCACAGGGACGTCTCTCTGAATTTCCAGTTGTAGACCTCGACTGCGAAAATACCGGATATGATGCCTATGATTTTGGGGAGCATGTGCTGAAGTCATCTTGTTGTTCTTCCTCCCAACAACGCATCCAGGGCTTCGATGACAACACCTGTGACGGTGTTACCATGTTCATCAGCGTATTTCTGCGCTCTTTCGATCAGCCGGCATGGAACATTGATAACGATTTGCTCGGTATCGCCTGAACATACGATCGGATCAGTTTTTTCTGGCATTTGGGGGCCCTAATTTTTCAGAGTTTCAATTCTCAGCATCACTAAGCCGGTTTATCAACGGCCCACCGGAGCGCCACACCCAGCAGGTATTTTCCATACTCTGTGAGATCATTTCTGGAGTTTTATATTTTCGATCCATCCCGCTAAAGATCCCCTGAAAAGCAGCCGGGGCCATAGCAGTCATCAACGCGACCAGATGAACGCATCCTTTAACACCGCCGGCCAGTTTCTTTACCTTGGATGTGAACCCGGAAGCGATCCGCATCCCTTTTATTGGTTCAAGACAGTTGATCGTCTCGATGCAAAATTCATTCGGAAGCGTGGGCATCTCAACTTCGATATCCTCGATGATCAAATCGGGTCCCTTCACCTGCATCCGTATGATCATGTGGTGAATGGTTCCAGGCGGCAATAGTTTCCCGGTTGGACCATATGCATCTGCCAGACGGCTGTCTTTCAAAACGCCTTCGACAATGAAGGTTTCCGATGTGCATTTGTACGTGGCGACGTCAATTTGTCGGGTATGGATTTTCTGAAAGGTAGTCCTGTCAAAATTCATGATGTCATCCTTTGTCCCCAATTATCGGCATATAGTTTCATTTCAATTTCCATATTATTCATGGGCGGCATAGGGATGTCTCTCTGAATTTCCACGCATAGATGCCGACTGTGAGGATGCCGGTTATGATGCCGGTGATTTTGGGATGCGGGGTGTTAATGCCTTTTTGGGCAGCAGTCATTAATAATTTCCAAAAAATCATCAAGATCAAACGGTTTTTTCATAAATGCCGCTGCACCAAACTTGCAAGCGATTGGCCTGATTCTTCAGGTTGGTATCCAGTCATGACGACAACTGGGGGACCTTCGCAAGATTTTACAAGGCTTGTAAAATTCAAACCATTTAAGCCGGGTTGATGGATCCCGGTAACGATACAGTCAAAACCCTGCCATTGCCAGTCCGACAACCAAATGACATCCTCGGCGCCCATAGCGACGGTCACTTCATATCCGTTCATTTCCAACCATTCTTTAAGTGCATCGCGAATGGCCTGCTCGTCATCGACTATGAGAATACGATACCTGTTCATGTCAACAACCTTAGCAATCTTTCAACCAGCCAGGTTACTGCCCTGCACTTCCTTAATCAACCCATCCTCCAGTCGATACTCGTTCATTACCTCGATCAGCACGCCGTGAGCGTATTTCGGATGTATCCAGATAAGTTGCAACTTCGGGTTGCTGCCGTCCTTAAGGAAATTATCGCCGTGCAGCTGCACCTTCTGCTCTTTAAGTTCTCGAAAGGTATCCTCAAGATGGCCCGTGGTAAAAGCAATGTGGTGAACGCCCTCTCCATGGTCTGCCAATCGCTGCGCGGCAGCCGAATCGTCGTTTATCGGCTGTAAGAGCTGAATATCGCAGGCCTCACCAATGGCGGGAAAGAAGGCCGTCAGATAATGGTCATTGCCCATGCGCCCTTCCTGCTTGACAACTTTCTTCTCGAGCATCTGCGGCGCCACGGCCTTCAAGATGCGGGTATAATGTTCTATGGCCGCATCGATATCCTTTACCAGTATGCAAATATGCGCAAACCGGTGTTTAGTTGCTCTGGGCATAATATTCACCATTATAATGGATAAAAAAATCCGACGTTATGGAGTATTTTTTAAAGTACCCTTCATTTTCTGGGGATAAATTGGTGTTGCCTCCTGTGGAAATGAAAGTTGAGTTGTAACTGTCTTCAAAAAATCCAAACTTGAATCGCCTTTATTTTCCTTCTTTACTTTTTGATCTATGGCGAACTAATTTTTTATTCCTATGTAGAAAAACCGGTCAGGCCAACCTCAGCAACTTATCGACATAATGAAACAGACCACCTGATGGTGTCACAGTAGTCTCCCCTCCACAGTGGTCACCTATTCAATACTTATTTTACTGTTATGACTGGGCAATGAGCATTTAAAATAAGGTACTGGGCAGTTGAACCGAAGAACAACTTGCTCACCTTGGATCGCTTTCGTATACCGATTACGATTTCATCGACCCCCTTTTCCCTGGCATAGGCAACCAAATCTTCATCAGGGGTCATTCCCCGCACCAGAAGTCGCGTTTCGCAATCGATGCCTTCATTGGTCAATTTATCTTTTCCCATTTTCAAGTCGGCCTCGAGTTGCTGGATGACCTTTTGCTCGTCTTCGGTTCCTTTCTCCATAGAAGCCACTAAATGTAAACTGGCATTAAATGCATGCGCATACTTGATTGATACATCCAAAGCTGCTCTCGATCCATCGGAGCCATCGTAACAAACCATAATTTCCATGATCGCACCTCCTTAGAGTTTTATGAGACCTATCCGAACACTTCAAAACTACAAGGAATTTTAACAAGTAAAATAGCAATGGGTCGGTCCCGTGGGCTGATTGCAGGCCTCAGGACGTAAAGATTTTCATCTTTTTGCAATCGGTACGGTTTTAATACAGGTCAGATAGGTTAAACCCTATCCTCGGTGTTGGAATGATGTCCAATCACAAAAACGAATCTTTGTTTTCATTTTTGAGTTTTATTACATCAAGTTCTCTAATTTATACGACATCATGTTTCGGGTTTATCTTCTCAATTTTTAAACAATCTCCACTTCCATAGAATTTTTCAAACTAATAAGCATAGGCCGTGCCTGAAATCAGCTTATGCATGCTTTCTAATATAAAATTCAATCATAGACCATTACCTCTTGTCGACACGATTTTTCTTTTTACATGATGAACAGGTTGCCATTTATGCTATTTTGATTATATTATTGTGCTGTCCCACAGAAGCGAGGCTCATTGAACAATACGAGCCAAATGTGCCGGTTTCCAATCCCAATAATTTATGCGCCTTTTTCAGGTATCCCTGCCAGCGCCTTTGCGATCACATCTTTCCCAGTTCCGCTCTCGCCAGTCAACAATACAGTCGTCTCTAAATCTGTAAGATCTTTCAGAAGATCAAAGATCTCCTGCATTTTTTTACTTTCTCCGATAATGTTATGGATATTATGTCTCCCCCTCAATTTTCGTTCCAAGTCACTGATTTTTGTAATATCCCGTATAACCATAACGGCGCCCATGAAATTACCGTCAGGGTCACGCAGCGGAGAGCTAGTAACATTTACAATCTGATTTTCTCGTTTTTTATTTTTACATTCAATCTGAAAATCTTTGACTGTAGCCTCCTTTTCCAAAGTCTGCTTCAATACATCATGGCAAAACCTTCCGCACTGAACCGGACATTCAATGAACAATTTGCCGGCAATATCTTTTATATTCATGCCGCAAATATCTTCAGTGGATTTATTTGTTTCTATAACACGCAACTCCCGATCTACTGTTATGATGGCGTCTTTGACACTGCTGAATATCGCTTCCAATCGACTGCGATGTTGCGCCAACTCTTTTTCGGCCCGAATTCGATCGGTAATATCCCTAGTGATAAACCGGAAACCGATCGGCCTTCCTGAGTCGTTTCGAATTACAGAAACAGAATCTTCAACGGTCCTGCGGTGACGATTTTTTCTAATTATTTCGTAAACGATCTTGGTTCCCTTACCGGTTTTAAGAACATTATTGTATGATTTATATATGAATTCAGCGGTTTGTGGATCCACAAAAGAGCGATAGTTCCTACCAATTAATTGTTCACGCGAATAACCGGTTAGGCGGCATGTACCTTCTGTAACAAATGTAAAGGGCCGTCCAAATCGGCTTCTCCGATTGCATCCTCAGCCTGATTCAGTGTCGCTTCTAGCTTCGAAATTAATCGTAGCAGGGATTGTTCCCGTCGTTCCCCAGAAGCGGTGTCTGGCAGATGACTCACGGTTCGTTCCTTCCTGATGTTTTACTATTTAAAGCTCTTATTCAATGTTAACCAATGTGCGAGTCATGTGGAAATGGTTTTAACCTATGTAACTTGATCCTATATGATTACATGTCGCCGTTCTTTAAATGCATTTTTTACATAACACAATCCGGCCTATAAAAATACGCGGTTATCCACAAAACCCAAGTGAGAAGTATTCCGAGAGCGGGTCAAGATCAAACTGAATGTCTTTCTTTCTGATATTACATGATCTTATGACCTGCTGGACGATTCTCATGAACTTTTTGCCAATTGACCTTGATTTGCGACGGTTGAACCGGAAGACGTATTCATCCAGGTAGTTCTGCAGGTATCTTGGCTCAAAACGCCCCTGGAAAGTGCCACGGATCAGTCGTTTGACCAAAGAGGCAATCAAATGGACGCCATACAGGCCGAATTCAGGGTCCTTCTGACGAGCAGGCTCGACCTGAATATGATGGTATTTCTGGTTCATAGCAGGACCATAACTGATGAATTGGTCTGTGACGACTGTACTGCCGGTTTCAATGTTGTGGTTGATAAAGGTTTCCAGTGAATAGGCTGAACAGTCCAGGGCAACCTGCAAACGAACACGGCCAATTTGCCAATAAGAATTTAGGGTTTCGGGATCTTGAGCAGTGTATCTTTCAATAGCGACCAGGACGATTGTTTTGCCTTCAGCCCCGCGACCCCGTTTGCCGGACTTTTTGCCGCCGATGAAAAATTCATCGACCTCGACACGGCCCGATAATTTTTCGCGATCCTTGCGAACGGTGCAGCGTCTTAGCTTTTGCAACCAGGACCATGCCGTGTGATAGCTGCCCAGGCCAAGCAGCTCTTGCAGGTTGACGGCATTGACGCCGGATTTGCGAGTCGTAAACCACCACATCGCTTTGAACCAATAGGTGATCGGTTTTTTCGTTCCATGCATAATGGTACCGGCAGTCAGAGAAACCTGATGTTCACATCTTTTGCAGATGTAGATGTTGTTGGAACTGAGCCAATAGGCCCTGTGACCACATTTTTCACAAGTATATCCATGGGGCCACTTGATCTGGGCTAAATATTCGTAACAGGCTTCGGTGTTGCTGAAACGTTGGTCAAACTCGATTTCGGAATTGGGAAAATCCTCTGTTAATGTAAAATCGGTCATGGCGGCCTCCTTTGATTTAATTGAGGCCATTATAGCAACCACCTGTGACAGATACGGTCACACCAAGCCAGATTTTTTGTCACTTGGGTTTTGTGGATAACCG
>DHGT01000162.1 GCA_002402905.1 Desulfatitalea sp. UBA4791
CCCCAGAACATGTTGGTCGTGATCCACTTGACCTTGCCGCTGTAGGGCATGTTGGCTGCCTTCATCCCGTCGGTGAAGGCTTTCTGCCAATCGAGATTCTTCCAGTAGGCCGTCGTGTCGTTCTTGTCGCGGGGAAACAGGTGGGGCACGAGCAGGTACTTGTAGTCCTGGTCCACGGGTTGAACGCCTCCCATGATCTTGAAGGGTGAGATCTTGGAGTTGGGATCGTTGATGGAGCCCACTGGTTCGGCGATGTTGACTCCATCCGGCGCGTCGATGTCCATGCGGTCGCCCAGGAGCACGCGCTTCATGAACCCGCCATACCAGCGGTAGACCGGTTTGGCCGACTCTTTCCAGACGAAATCGCCCTTCATCCAGTGGTAGTCTTCCATGCCGTACTTGTCTTTCTGAGGTTTGCGCGTCTTGTCGCCGGCCTTGGACCAGTCCCACCAGGTCTTTGTGGGTTTGCATTTGGCATAGACCGGGGCATGGCAGGTCGTACAGGCGATGTTGTCCGAGTGTTTGTTCAGGTGGTGATCGAGCAGATCGTCGCCGTAGTGCGGTTTGCCGGTGTGGCAATTCTCACAGGAGCGGCTGCCCTCCACCACCGGCACGGAACTGCTGCGGCCGGCGATTTTGTGGTTGCGGGTCCGGTGGCACTCCGCGCACTGAAAGTCGTAGCCGCCCATGTGGATATCGCAATTGCGATCGGGGTGCAGCAGCTGGCGCGAAAGATCGGCGTGTTTGACCGCCTCGCCGCCGCCCCCGTTGAAATGGCAATCCCCGCAGGTCTTGCGGGTGGTATGGCCCACGCTCTTGGCCACCTTGACCAGGTCCACGCTGGGATCGGGCATGCCGGCCCCGGTGGGTATTTTTTTATAGGTGCCGGTGGTATCGTGACACACCAGGCAGTCGATTTTGGTCATATCCGTGAAATCGAACGTCGCGTCTTTCCAACCGTATCCTGCGTGGCAGCTTGTGCAACGAGCCTCGTTGCTGATGATGCTCACTCAGAAATTGTTCACGGCCGTGGTGGCCTTGCCGTGGTGAACCGCCTTGCGGTGATCGAGCGTAAAAGGAGACGGACCCTTCCAGAGCCAATGGGCCGAAGAGAGCATGTCCTTGCCGGCACTCTCGTGACAGCGCAGACACTCGGACGTGACCTGGGAAGGTTCCGGATTGGCCGGCAGTTGGACCAGGTCTTTGTGATCCGGCGCGTTTTTCTGATGACAGCCGATGCAGCCGACCGGGCCTTTGGCCATCTCCTCGTGACAGGCGATGCACTGTTGGTGATAGGCGGCTTTCAGGCCGATCCGCTCGGGATGATCCTGCCGGAACGCGTCCTGGTGGCAGGCCGAGCAACGCACGGTTTCCGAAGCGCTCTCATCGGCCGGCCGGAAGTGGTGGCACAACGCGCAGTCCTGGGTAATGGTGGCATGCTTGCTGTGCATGAAGCGTACCGGGCCATAGCGGTCTTCGGTGCGCTTGATGATCGGGCTGTCGAGCAGCAGGTAGCTGTGGGATTGGTCCTTGACGCCCAACCCCTCATCGCGGAGTCGCTGCTGGCGGCAGAGTTTGCACTCGTCGCGCACCTCGGCGACAAACGGCACCACTTCCTGGGCGCGTTTTTGGGCGTCGACCTGGTCTGGGGCCGACCATGCCGCGGCTTCGGGTGCCTTGGCCGTTTCGGCTTCGGGCGGTGCGGCGGCGGCCATTGCCCGGGCAGGAAGCTGAATCCCCATGCCGACCGTCAGGGCCATGAACACAAGCCCCAGTGGAACCGCTGAATTTAAATTAGTGAGTGTCAACCTCCGGCGGAGCCGGTTCCAGGCAGGAACCTTTGGGATCATGCGATCACCTCCTTTTCCGGTTTGTTGAGGACCGGCAGATGTGTGACGAGAAAGCGATAGATCAGCATCAAGCCGGCGATCAGGCCCGCGGTGATGGCGACTTCGCCGATGGACGGAAAGTAATTGGTTTCGCTGACCGGCGGACGGTACCCCACTACAAAGACATTCACGCGATTGAGCAGCACGCCCCCGACGACCATGGTGCAGGCGATAAAGAGCCAGCGGCGCGATTGGCGCACCTTGGGCGAGAGAAGCATCAACCAGGGCGCCAGAACGCCGATGACCATTTCGATGAGAAATGCATTGGTCTGAGATGTGCCGTCCAGCAGGTAGACGTAGGTTTTTCGAATGACCATGTCGCCCACCTTCAAGGCCAGGTAGATGCCCAGCAGAAAGACGGTGAAGCGGGTCAGCGGTGTCAAAATCTTCATCTCGGAATCGAGTTTCAGGCTGGTGGTGGCCAAGGTGGCCTCGAATACCACCATGGGGTAACCCACTGCGATGGCCGAGGTGAGAAAGAGCAACGGCAGGATCGGGGTATACCACAACGGGTGCAGTTTGGTGGGCGCGATGAGCATGAGCGCCCCCAGGCTCGACTGGTGCATGCACGACAGCACCACGCCGGCGATGATGAACACCCACATGATTTTGGAGAGCACCTTGTCCGCCAAGGCCAGCAAACTGTCGATGGCCCGATTCAGCGCATCCGGGGCGCCGGGCAGGCGCACCCGTCCCTTGAACCGTTCGATCACCATAGGAAGGAATTCGATGTAGAGCACGTTCAGGTAGAACATCACGCACATGGCCACTTCGAAGAGGACCGAGTTGAAGTTCCAGTAGATCATGGGCTTCCAGATGGCCCAGGAGCGGCCGATGTCCACCAGCAGCCCCAATACCACGAAGGTGTATCCGAGCATGGCGGTGAGCAGGGCCGGCCGGACAACGGGTTCGTAGTAGTGTTTGCCGAGGATGTGGGCCAGGAAGGCGGTGGTGAAACCGCCTGCGGCCAGAGCGACCCCCGAGGCCACGTCCACGCCGATCCACAGTCCCCAAGGCCGGGCCGTGCTCAGGTTGGAGACGTAACCGATGCCGCCGATATAGCGGGCGATGATGGCGACCAGGCCGACGGCCGCCACGAAGGCCAGTGCGACCACGCCCGGGGTCCAGAACTTGCTGTGGGTGGGCGCTGCATGATGATGGCTCATAGATTCCCTCCTTCGTGGTCTTCCTGGCGTTCGCCTTTGCCCCTGAAGGCCCACATGATGCCGCTAAGCATGCCGAACAGAACGATGGGCGACCAGAGATAGCTGTAAAGAGAGTGTTGAATGGTTTCGGCCAGGCGGGGCATGGGATGGTCGGGCAGGGTCACGAAACCCAGCTTTTCGAAGGGCTGGGCCGACAAGTACATCCAGGAGGTGCCGCCCGCTTCGTGTTCGCCGTAGATATGGTCGACGTAGCGGCCCGGGTTCTCTTTGATACGATCCCTGGCCACCTTGAGCAGGGTGTCACGTCGGCCGAAGGTGATCGCCTCCACCGGGCAGATCTCGGCGCAGCCGGGCAGCTTGCCCTCGTTGGCCACGCGCTCATAACAGAAGGTGCATTTCATGACCCTCGGGGTGATGGGGTCGTGGTATTCGTAGGCCGGGATTTCGAACGGGCAGGCCACCATGCAATAGCGGCAGCCGATACATTTGCTCACGTCGTAGTTGACGGCCCCGTTCTCCTGCTTGGAAAGTGCACCCACGATGCAGGCCGACGCACAGGCCGGGTCCTGGCAGTGCATGCACTGCAGCTTGACAAACGTGGGAATGAGTTGGTCGCGTTCGTCGATCCTGCCCGAATAGTACCGGTTGACCACGGTAAAGGTCTTCTCGTCCGGCCGCCGTTTCCGGTCCAGCACGGTCAGGTCTTCGAACGAACGATCGGGTGGGGGGAGTTTGTTGACCTCGTTGCACGCCTGTTCGCATTTGCGACAGCCGATGCAGCGGGTCAGATCCACTATGCAGCCGTAAGCTTCAGAAGGCGCCTGGGACTCCCAGGCCCGGGCCGGCGTTCGGGCTGTCGCGGTGGCGGCTCCGGCAACGGAAAGGATTTTGAAAAAATTGCGTCGGCTGATACCCATCTCTTCTCCTTTATTTCAGAAACGGCGCTGCTCGATGTTTCGGCGCTGCTACGCGGTCCGCTTGGCAATGCTCAAGCAGAAGCATTCATCGGCGAAGCGGACCTCGAACGCAAAACCAGGCATCGCGTTGAGCAGCAGCACCAGGTTGTCCTTGATGAACGGGTCCTTGAGCGTGACGTCGAGGGTTGCACCGACTGGCATCTGCACCAATTGCTGATTGCATTTCAAGATGCTGATCGGCCAGGGAACATCGACAAGACGTAACTGGATGGTTTCCCCCATGACCTCATGATCGCTCGGTTCATTCACGCAGGCCGTCCGTTCATACAAGCCGTTCATCCAAACCGGCTCGTGGTGACACGGTTAAAAGATCGTCTTGGATGCTTTCTCAAGATGCATGCCAGGCCATGCGAATTGCGCAGATTTTTATCTGTCTGTAATCATGAGGGGAATTGGCTGACAAACGGTTTTGCGTTTTGAGTGTTTAAATGGTAATCTAACACTTGTTTAAATTTACAACACCTGTTTAAGCATTTAAATCGTCATTTTCTTATTGGAGTGGCGGAGATGAACGACATCGAGATCAACCGATACTGGGGCAGGGTGATCGATACCCTCAACGATGCCCTCCTGATTATCAGCAAAGAGGGCCGGATTCTGGCGGCCAATCGCTCTTTCGAAGAGATGACCGGTTACACGGCCCGGGAGATTACCGGCCAGTCGTGTCGCCTGCTCAGGTGCGACGCCTGCGAGAAGGCCATCAAGGACGACGGCCGCGGCTGGTGCACCCTGTTCGACCAACCCCGCGCCGATATCCGTAAGTGCCGCTGTGAAATTGTCAAAAAGGACGGTACGGCCATGCTGGCGCTGAAGAATGCCTCGGTGCTCTATGACGAGGATGGCTCGATATTGGGGGCCGTGGAGACGCTGACCGATATCAGCGAACTGGATCGCCTGGACAAACGCGTGGCCTTTTTGACGCGCCAGCTCGACGAAACCGATGGTTACTGCGGCATCATCGGGCGTTCGCCCCAGATGCAAAAGGTCTTCGGCATCATCGAAAAGGCGGCCCACAGCGACGCGCCGGTGATCATCCTGGGAGAGTCGGGGACCGGCAAAGAGCTGGTCGCCCGGGCGATCCACGACCGGGGCCTTCGATCCACCGGGCCTTACGTTCAGGTCAATTGTGCGGCCTTGAACGCCGCCCTGCTGGAAAGCGAACTGTTCGGCCACGTCAAAGGTTCGTTCACAGGGGCGTTCCGCGACCGCAAGGGTCGCTTCGAAAGCGCCGACGGAGGAGAACTGTTTCTCGACGAGATCGGCGATATCCCGCTGCCCATTCAGATCAAGCTGCTCCGCGTCCTGGAGACCCACCAGTTCGAGCGCGTGGGCGACGATCAACCGAGGACGGTGGATGTGCGGATTATCACGGCCACCAACAAAGAACTGCCCTCTCTCATCGCCCAGGGCGGCTTCAGACAGGATCTCTATTTCCGGATCAACGTGATTCCCATTCATCTGCCGCCGCTGCGGGAGAGAAGAGAAGATATTCCGCTGCTGGTGGAGACCTTTATGCAGCGGTTGAAATCCAAGACCGGCAAACCCATCAGCGGCATCCATAAAGAAGCCATGGACAGCCTGATGCGCTACGCGTTCCCCGGTAATGTGCGGGAATTGAAAAGCGTCCTGCAATATGCCTTTACCCTTGCCGAAAAGGGGCCCCTGGACATCTCTCATTTGCCGCCTCAGATGTTCGCCGCCGATGCGCCCTGTGTGAGCGCACCTGTTCCCGGCAGCCATCGGGAACTGAGGGAGCGGCAGGAATTGATCGATGCCTTACAGGCCACCGGCGGAAATCAGACCCGGGCCGCACAGATTTTGGGCATCAATCGCGTGACGGTGTGGAACCGCATGCGCAAATATGGGCTCGACCTGAAAAGGGAGTTGACCGCCAATCCCGCCGGGCCCGCCTGATGGCCTCGGTGATGGCATAACGCCGATATCGGGCAAATTGGCCATTTGTGGATGGACACATCAGTTGACCCGGCGTGCACGCCCCTGCCACTCCTTCTCCCGCAGTTTGAATTTCTGGATTTTTCCGGTAGCTGTCTTGGGTAGCTCACCGAATTCCACGACCTTGGGCGCCTTGAAGCGGGCCAGATTCTGCTTGCAGAAATCGATGATGTTTTCTGCGGTGGGGTGTGCGCCGGCCTTGGGGACCACAAAGGCCTTGGGCACCTCGCCCCACTTTTCGTCCGGAATCGGGATGACGGCCACCTCCAGCACTTCCGGGTGGCGAAAGATCACGCTTTCGATCTCAACGGTGGAGATGTTTTCGCCGCCGCTGATGATGATGTCCTTCTTTCGATCCATGATCTGCACATAGCCGTCGGCGTGCATGACGGCCAGATCCCCGCTGTGGAACCAGCCGCCTTGAAACGCATCCTCGGTGGCCTTGGGGTCTTTATAATAACCGAGCATCACATTGTTGCCGCGCATGACGATTTCACCGATGGTCTGTCCATCCCTCGGAACCGGCTGCATGGTGAGCGGGTCCACCACATCCATATACTGGGTGGTGATATAAGGCACTCCCTGGCGGGATTTGAGCTGGGCCCGCTCTTCGGGCGGCAAATCATCCCATTGGGGTTTCCAGGCGCAGACGCTGTGAGGGCCGAACACTTCCGTCAACCCGTAGGTATGGGTGATGTTGGCGCCCATGGCCTCGACGTTTTCGATCACCTTGGAGGCCGGCGGGGCCCCGGCGGTCATGATTTCTATTTTGCGATTGAATTTCAAATCCTTGGCACCTGGGTAGTTGGACATCATGATCAAGACGGTCGGCGCGGCGCACATGTGGGAAACATTCTCGCTGTCGATGAGCGCAAACACCTTGTCCGGCTCCACGGCCCGCAGACAGACATGGGTGGCGCCCACGGCCGTCACGCCCCAGGTGAAGCACCATCCATTGCAATGAAACATGGGCAGGGTCCAGAGGTAGACCGAACTGCTGTCCAGATGCGCTTCGAGGATTTCTCCGATGGCATTCAGATAGGCGCCGCGATGGTGGTACATCACCCCCTTGGGCAGGCCGGTGGTGCCGCTGGTGTAGTTGATCGTGGCCACGTCGCGTTCGTTTTCTACGGCGATCGCAACAGGGTCGGGAGAACCGGTGGCCAGAAACGATTCATAATCGATGCCCGGCAATGGCATGTCCCCAGAGGTGTCGCAGATATTGACGAAGAAGTCGACCTTTTCGAGTCGATCCAGGGCCGGTTGAATGAGCCGGGCAAACTCGTTGTCCACAAACACGGCCTTGGCGTCGGAGTGGTTGATGATGTAGACCACCTCGTTGGTGGAGAGGCGGATATTGACACTCACCAGGGCCGCACCGATCATGGGCACGGCGTAATGGGCTTCGAGCATCGGCGGCGTGTTCGGGCATATGAAGGCCACCTTGTCGCCTTTGCCGATGCCGTTTTGCTTCAATGCATGGGCAAAGCGGTTCACCCTTTCGCTGAGTTCCCCGTAGGTGCGCCGGATCCCGTCATAGACGATCGCCGTTTTTTCGGGATAGACCGCTGCCGTGCGGTCGAGAAATTTCACCGGGCTCAATACATCATAATTGACATTGGATTCGTTCATGATCTCTTCCTCCTCAAAGGGCGCAATGTGATCTCCCGGACAGCAAGGGCGTTTCCAGTCGACAGGGTCGCCTCGCCCGGGAGACGATGATCACATGACGGTATCCGTCTCTTCGGCCGGTTTCAATCGGTCGGCAACCGAAATTGGAATAGGATCAGGGCCTAAACGGGCTAGGTTTAAAACCTAATGCATCGGTTGGGCGCTATTTGTGGGCCTGGCGGGACCAGAAGACCGCTGTCTGGATCAGTTGGGCGTAATGCTGCAGCCCGAGCTTGGTCTTGATGTTTTCGCGATAGGTGCCGATCGTTTTCACGCTCAGGTGCATTCGTTCGGCGATGTCGCGGGTGGAAAGACCCTCCCCGATCAGATGGAACACCTCCAGTTCCCGGTCGGTGAGCAGATCGATAGGCGACTTTTGGAGTGGGTCGCGCTGGGCCACGAGACGTTGGAAGGTTTTTTCTTTGACACTGGCGCTGGCGTATACTTCCCCTTTGAGCACCCTGCGAAGTGCTTCGACCACCTGGACCATGGCTTCCTGCTTCATGACGTAGCCGCGGGCGCCGGCCAGGAGCGCCCTTTCCGCATACAGCGACTCATCGTACATGGAAAGCACCAGCACCGGCATATGAGGATAGCGGCGCCTGATCTCCTTGACCAATTCGATGCCGTTGCTCTCCTTTAAGGCGATGTCCGCAATCACCAGATCGGGCTTGAGTCGATCGATGGCCTGGAGCGCCTTGGGCGCACTCTCTTCGCTGCCGCATACTTCCAAATCCTTCTCCCTGTTGATGAGCTGGCTCATCCCCAGGCAGAATACAGGATGGTCGTCGACGATGAGGATTCTGCGTTTCATAGGACTATATGTGTTCCCGATTAGCGTCGCCGGTGGGCAGCGCCTCCTGACTCAGCGATACCTGAATGACGGTGCCGCCTGTTTCGCCCCTTTCAATGGTGAAACCGGCGCCGATCATTCTGGCACGATACTGCATGATTTGCAATCCGATGCCTGCTTTTGGCTGGGTCGATGATATGCCTTTCCCGTCGTCCCTGATGCGCAGTCGAATCGTGTCTTTAACATGACCCAAATCGATGGATATGGTGCGTGCGCCCGAATGTTTGACGGCGTTGTTGACCGCCTCCTGGGCAATGTAAAAGAGGTGGGTGGCCGCTGTGTTGTCCTTTAAAGCGACGGCGCCGTTGCAGCGCAACCGGCAGTCGATGCGGCTCACCGCCGCCGTATGGTCGACCAGGTTTTGCAGCGCCGTTTCAAGCCCGTGAGCGACCATGTGCACCGGGCACAACCCCCTGGCCAGGCTTCGGGTTTTTTCGATGCCCTGGCGAATCAGCCGCACCATACCGTCGGCCAGTGGTCCATGCGGCGACCCATCCTCTTTCAGATCGGCACCCAGGGCCGAACCCAAGCCCTCGATGCCGATGAGATGGGGGCAGAGGTCGTCGTGCAGGTCCTGTCCGATTTTTTGCCGCTCACGGTCGCCGATTTCCATGACCTGCTTCTGAAGCAGTTCGGATTTGGTGATATCTCTCAGTATGATGACGCTTCCCACCAACTGGCCGTGTCGGTCACGGTAAGTTGCGCCGCTGATACTCACATGCACGATGTCGCCGGCCTTGTTGAAACGACGGGTCTGCGTGCCGTCGAGCGTATTGCCGGCCAGAACCTCCTGAATCATACGGGTGGTTTCTTTCCAATTCTCCTCGGGGACGAAGTGGTCCATCTTGCGGCCGAGGCACTCTTCGGCGGTCCAGCCGAACACCCTGGTAAAGGCGGGATTCAAATAGGTGACGCGCCCGGTCATGTCGTAGGTGATGATCGGATCGGGGGCCGCTTCCATCACCGAGCGGTAACGCGCTTCACTCTCTCTTAAATCTTCTTCCACCTTGCGCCGCATCTCCATCTCTGCGGCGAGGTGCCGATGATAATCCTCCAGCTGGGCCATGAAGCGGTTGAAGTATCGGGATAGCTGGCCGATTTCATCCGTAGAGGTCGGCTGCATGCGCATGGAAAAATCGCCGTTGCCCACCTGTTCGAAGTGGCGCATCAGCCGCTGCAGGGGATCGGTGATGGAGGCGCTGATCTTGGTGGTGATCGGCAGCACGAGCAGCAGGGTCCCCATCACGATGGCGATGATCAGGTGGCGGATACTCTTGAGCGGTTCGTAGAATTCATCCAGGTAGCTCGAAGATGCGACGATCCAGTCGTACTCGGGGATGTGGTTGAACATCACCAGCTTCAAGCGATCTTCGGACTCATCCGGGTTTTTCCAGGAGTAGGAGAGCTTGCCGGTTTTGTTCAGTTCGCGTTCGATATTGGATTCGATACTTTTGCGGACCAGATGATAGATGAACGCGCTCCCCAGCGAAATGGAGACAATGAAGACGATGGCGTAGCTGAACAGCAGCTTATGGCGGAGATGCTTGATCTTGAACATGGCGATTTTCCCTGCTGGACAATCCTTCCAGGAAGGCCAGTACATTTTTCCCCAGGACATCGTGATTGTAGCCCCCTTCCAGAATGCCGTAGCAGCCGCCTTTGTTCCGTTCGGCCGCCGCGCGGACCCACTCCCCCATGGTACGGTAATCGGCCGTGGTGAGCAGTCCACCCCAGTCCTGGACATGATTTTATACCCGATGCTAACGTACTTGTTGTCGATCATCAAGGATTGACGACACCGTAAAAAGTCCAGCTTGCTTGCCACCGATGCCATATTTTTTCATCCGCTTCCAAATGGTGACGCGGCTGACGCCCAGCAAACGGGCCGCCTCGGACTGGTTGCCACCGGTTTTGCGCAGGACGGTGAGCAGCGCCTCGCGTCCTTCCATGCATACCGAATCCTGAGCACAGTTTCCGGATATCGAGTTGTGGCCGTGGAGGATTTTAGGTGGCAGATGATTCAAACCGATCCCGCCGCTCTGACACAGAACGAATGCGTATTCGATGGCGTTCCGCAGTTCGCGGACGTTCCCGGGCCATTCATAGGTCGAAAGCCGTTCCAGGGCCTCGGGTGTCAGGCCGAGGATTCGTTTGCCGCTGCTGATTTGGTTGCGCCGGATGAAGCTCTGGGCGATCAGCGGGATGTCTTCGCGTCTTTCCGCCAGGGACGGGCATTTCAACGGAAAGACATTGATTCGGAAGAAAAGGTCCTCCCTGAACAAGCCTTCGTCAATGAGCGCCTCGAGATTTTTATGGGTGGCGGTGACAATGCGCACATCGACGTCCACGGGGCGGTTGTCACCCACCCGTTCAATTCGTTTGTCTTCCAGGACCCGCAGCAGTTTGATCTGGATTGACGGCGGAATGTCGCCGATCTCATCGAGAAACAGCGTGCCGCCGTGGGCCGCTTCGAACCGTCCCACGCGAGCCCGTTCCGCTCCCGTATAGGCGCCCTTCACATGGCCGAAGAGTTCGCTTTCCAGTAGATTTTCATTCAACGCCGCGCAGTTGACCTTGATATAGGGTTTTTCTTTGCGGGCGCTGGCCTGGTGGACGGCCCGGGCCACCAGCTCCTTGCCCGTCCCGCTCTCCCCCATGATCATCACCGGCGTATTGGTTTGGGCGACATTATCGATGGTTTCGAACAGGTTGAGCATGACGTCGGTCTTGCCCAGAATGCCATGGTAGCCTTCGTCCAGGTGGAAGGTCTTCCTCAGGTTACTGATCTCCTGCTGCTGGCGCACCTTCTCGGTAATATCGGTCAAGGTTTCCACCGCACCGATGATCTCACCGTTCTGGTCACGCAATACGGTGGCGCTTTTGACGATGTGGACCGTGTGACGGTCCTTATGGGTGATCAGGCATTTTTTTTCCTTGATGGCGCCTTTGCTGAAAAGGCCGCACCAATCGGCGCCGCGGCCTTTGCCGATGATCTTGCAGCCGGTGCAGTTGAGAATGCGGCAGGAGCGGCCGACCAATTCGCCCGTCGTGTAGCCGGTGACCCGCTCGGCGGCCGGATTGGCGGCCATGATCTGGCCTTGGGCGTCCACGACGAGAAGTCCATCCTGCAGGGTGTCAACGATCGTTTTCCAGTATTTGGCGATATCCATGTGTGCTCCAGTGTTAACCTTTGCAAGTTAATATGTTAATTTGTTAAGTTAACGAATGTTAACATTAACATGTTCCCGCCGTATTGCAAGTATTCGATAGAAAAAATAAAAACCAAAATAAACAATGAGTTGAGCCTTAACCGGCCCTCCTCTGACACCTGGCACATGCGTTGCTAATTGCTTGGGGTCAGTTTTTAATCAACTGAATAACCTGAACGGGGGAGGGGGATATGAGATTACATTTGAGGGGGTGGACAAGGTCGGTTGTCACCATCACCGGAATTTTGTTCCTCTTGGGCATGACACTGCCGACCGCCGGCATCGCCCAGGACGATGTCGACGCCCTGCAGGAAAAACTGGACCAGATGACCCGTGAGATGGAGGCGGTTCGCAAAAAGATCGACGAGATGGAGAAAAAGAGCCAGGAAAAGGAGGAGGCGATCGACGAGATCGACGACCGTCTCAACAAGGCAGAGCTGCATACGGCCACCGACAAGCTCTCCTTTGGCGTCGAGCTCCGGACGCGGGGGGACAGCCTGCACTACACCGATATTCAGATGGCCCCGGCCGCATTGACCAACATGTTTTTCGCTGATTATCCAGCCGGCTTCGACGGCGCCACCCTGGCCCAGGCGCAGGCCGCCATGGCCGCCATGGCCACCGGCGGGATGGTTCCTCCCACCGAGAAGTACGACGCGGACAACGACATCATCCTCACCAACAAGTTCCGCCTCAACATGTATGCCAAGGTGAGCGACGAGCTGAGTTTCTCCGGCCGCCTGGCAGCATACAAGGTGTTCGGCGACAGTACCGAGGTGAAGGTGAACCAGGGCAGCCTGGGTGACGTGACCCTGGACGGCAACACCTCCAGCCTGCCGCACGGCGACACAATCCGTCTGGAGCGTGCTTACTTCAACTACAAATTCGATCTCGGGCCCGTGCCCACCAACTTTTCGCTCGGCCGGCGCCCTTCAACGGAGGGTCCCCCGCTCGAATACCAGAGCTACTCCCTTGAGGGCGGATCGCCGCTGGCCACGATCATCAACTGGCAGTTCGATGGTGCCTCCTATACCCTGGGGCTCGAAGATTTCACAGGGATTCCCGGAGCGGCATTCAAATTGTGTTACGGTGTGGGATTCGAAGGCGATTGGGGCAACACTTACGCCCTGAATGCCCAGCAACCCGACGTGGACGACGTGCACATGTTCGGTGTTATCGCCGACTTGTTCAACAACGGCTCTTCGAGCGCCGTGCTCAACTACGCCCATGCCTGGGACATCACCGACGGTTTCACCGGTCTGAGCGTCATGCCTTTTATCGTGAGCAAGACCGGTGATCAGTACTTTTTTACGCCCAACAGTGGAGGCTATATCAGCCGCCTGCAGCCCTCCACCGAGATTGGCGATTGGGATGCCCTCTCCTTGCTGCTGCGCACCAACCTGTCCGAGCGATTCGACAAGGACATCGACCTGTTCCTGTCCGGATCCTGGAGCCACACCAGCCCCTCGCGGACGTCGACGAACCCCTACTATGAACTCATGGGCATGGGGTTGCTCAATTCCAACGGGGAATTGGAATCCCGCGACGGCTATATGGTCTATTTGGGAGCTGTTTTCCCCATGCCGTGGCGCGGCCGCCTCGGGGTAGAATACAACTACGGTACCAAATACTGGTTCAATTTCACCGGTGCGGAAGATTCCCTGGTGGGCAGCAAGCTGGCCGTGCGCGGTCACGTCTATGAGGCTTACTGGCACCAGCCGATTTACAAGGAGTATTTTTTCGCCACCTTGGGCGGACGCTACTACGACTATGAATACAGCGGCAGCGGCAATCCTTTAGGCAAGCCGGTCAAAATCGATGATCTCACTTCCCTGAACGCCTTGACGCCGGTCATCGATGAAGTGTGGGACGTCTACTTATCGCTCACCTTGCGCTATTGATCACAGGGTGCGGCGAAAATGAGATGTAAGAATGGTGCAGTTGAGGGGGAATAGTTGATAAAAGCGGCCGTGATCATCAGAGAACCAAACCAACAGTACGAAGGGCTGCGGACCTGCATCGGGCTGCTGCTGGAACATATCGAGGTTCAGATGTTTGTCCTGCACCATGAAATCGTCGCAATGGACGATGCCTATCGGGACAATATGGCGTTCGTCGACGAAATGAAGGGCGAGCGCTATTCGAACCATTCAGGCAATGTGGAAAATTATGGGTTCCGGCGTGTCACCCTGAGCGAATTGGCCAGAAAAATCAATGCCGCCGATGTGATTATCCCGTTCTGAGGAAGCGTCGATCTGGAGTTTGATTCATGAGAGTATTGCATTTGCTCAGGTCCGAGCCGGACGGCACCGTGGAGAAAATCACCGATGTCATGTCGGAGGACAATACGACCACGGTGGTGTCGCTCTACGAAGAAACGGTCGACTGGTCGGCGCTGGTCGATCAGATTTTCGAAAACGACCGTGTGGTTTGCTGGTGGTAGGTATCCGCCGATGGGAGGTTTGACATGGCAGATCATCTGGGGATTCTCGTCAGCTCGGATCGTCATCTGGACTATGTGGTCCATATTACCAGGGCCGCCCATGCCAAGGGCAAGCAGATCAGCCTCTTTTTTACCGGCAGGGGAGTACTGCTGACTTTGGTCCCCCAGTTCAGCGAGTTGGTCGGCAAAGCCAGGCTGGCGGTGTGTGACATCAGCTTCAGAGAATACGGTTTGCCTGGCCGAATGGCAGAGATTCCCGGCCTGGAGGGAGTAGAATTCACAACACAGGCCAGACATGCGGAGATCCTTTCGGAATCCGATCGTTACCTGGTGTTCTGAAATGAAAGAAGAAGATCGTTAAACCATACCTGATTCAAAGGAAATAAAAGGAGGAACCATGTTCAAGAAGTCTGTTATCACAATTGTCGCTTTCACCTTTCTTTTCGCAACCGCAGGCGTCACCCTGGCTCTGGATAAGGGCAACGACCGCAAAGGCAAGTATACGTATCGCAAGGTTTACAAGGCCTGCATGGAGCGAGGCGAGGTGGATTCACCCAAACCACCCATCAGCCCCGATGTCAAAACCCAGGCCCAATGGACCCGAACCTTCGACAAAAAGGATTTCGAGGAATTCGGCTGCAAGCAGGAGTGGGATAGTCTGTCTGAAGAAGACTTGATGGACATATACGCCTATCTGCATAACCATGCGGCCGATTCACCCACTCCGGCCAAGTGCAAATAGCGGGTGGTGAGGTCGGGATAACGGGCGGCATGAATCGGGTGCTGCGTGCCGCCTCATTTTCACTTGTTTTTCTCATATCATGGAACTTTTGAATGAAGGCAAACCGAATTTTTTCGATGCTGTTCATCGTTGCGCTTGCGGGCGCTCTTTTATCCGGCTGCGCCGGCCAGCAGGCTGCTGCCCCGGCCGAGTCCGCTTTTGAACCTTTCCACGCCGTCGCGGACATGGCCTTTGTCGAGCAGCATGTCGCCATTCCCATGGCGGATGTCGGTCAAGTCACACTACCCGTCGGTCTCGGCCGAGTGGGTCAAGAGCCGGTTGGACAAAGGCGAGGACATGCTCCTGGTGGACTCCCGTCCCAAGCGTGCCAAGTATGACAAGGGGCATATCCCCACGGCCATCAGCATTCCCGATACCCAGTTCAACGACTTCAAAGGACAGTTGCCGGCCCGGAAAGACAAACTGCTGGTGTTCTACTGCGGCGGTCTGGATTGCAAGCTGAGCCACAAGAGCGCGGCCAAGGCCATCGCCATGGGCTATACCAACGTGAAGGTGTTTGCCGAGGGGTATCCGGCCTGGGTGGCATACGCCGGCAAGCCCGCGGCGACAACTACGGCCACCGCGGTGAAAGCCGGCCAGGAGGAGGGCAGCATCG
>DHGT01000145.1 GCA_002402905.1 Desulfatitalea sp. UBA4791
CTGCGGGTATTTTTCACGGTCACCCTTCCGGTGATGATACCGGGCATCATCACCGGCCTGATTCTCGCCTTTGCGCGAAGCCTGGGCGAATTCGGTGCGACCATTACCTTCGTGTCCAACATCCGGGGGCAGACCCAGACCCTGCCATTGGCCCTCTACACCCTGACCCAGGTCCCCGATGGAGAGATCGGCGCCATGCGCCTCTGCATTCTTTCGGTGTTGATCGCGATGGCGGCGCTGGTTTGTTCAGAAATGCTGGCCCGGCGTTTTGCCGCCCGTATGAAAGGATAAATCGTCGTGGAGATAAACGTTACCCGCAGGCAAGGCGACTTTTGCGTTGATGCGGCCTTCGGGGGACCGGAATCGGGCGTGACGGCATTGTTCGGGCCGTCCGGCGCCGGTAAAACGTCGCTCATCAACATGGTGGCCGGCTTGATGCGCCCCGATGCCGGACGCATCAGCGTCAATGGCCTCTGCCTGTTCGATTCGAGCCGGCGCATCGACCTGCCGCCGGAGAAGCGCCGAATCGGCTACGTCTTTCAAGACGGCCGCCTGCTGCCGCACCTTTCGGTGCGCGCCAACCTGACCTACGGCATGCGCCTGACGCCGGCGGATCATCGGTTTGTCGCCTTTGACGATGTGGTCGAGCTGCTCGGCATCGGCCATTTGCTCACCCGCCGGCCGGTCAGGCTCTCCGGCGGTGAAAAACAGCGCGTGGCCATCGGCCGGGCGCTGCTGACCTGCCCGGCCTTGCTGCTGATGGACGAGCCGCTGGCCTCCCTGGATGGGTCACGCAAAGCCGAGGTGCTGCCCTTCATCATGCGGCTTTCCCGCGAGTACGCCATCCCCATTCTTTACGTCAGCCACATCATGGATGAAATTCTGAATCTGGCCGATCACCTGGTTCTCATGGACAAGGGGCGCGTGGTCGCATCCGGGGACCTGGATGACCTGTTGGGCAGGCCGGAATTGCAGGCGCCCCTGGGCAGGGAAGATTTCGGATCGAATTGCGGCCGTGTCATTTGGCGTGGTCAGTGATATGTGGTCAGTGATATGCTGAACGCGTCCAAGGCGCAAAAATTCTGACAGATACCTGTTTTTGCGACAATCCATGGTTCACCATTCGGAGATTCAGCATGATCGAAAAAGTGATCATCATGGGGGCCGCCGGCCGCGATTTTCACAATTTCAACGTCTACTTCAAGGGCAACCCCCGCTATCGGGTCATTGCCTTCACGGCCGCCCAGATTCCGGATATCGAAGGCCGGACCTACCCGTCGGAGCTGGCCGGCGAAGGCTATCCGGACGGGATCCCCATCCACCCGGAGATGGACCTGGCCCGGCTGATCCGAAACCACCGGGTGGACCTGGTCGCTTTTTCCTACAGTGATGTCCCGCACGTCCAGGTCATGCACAAGGCCGCCATCGTCATGGCCCAAGGCGCCGATTTTATCCTGATCGGGGCCACCTACACCATGCTGAAGTCCCGGAAACCGGTGGTTTCCGTGTGTGCCGTCCGCACCGGCTGCGGCAAGTCCCAGACCACCCGCAAGGTGTGCGCCATTCTCAAACAGCGCGGCTGGCAGGTGGTGGCGGTTCGCCATCCCATGCCCTACGGCGATTTGAGAAAGCAGGTGATCCAGCGCTTTTCTTCCTACGGGGATTTCAAAACCCACCAGTGCACGCTGGAAGAACGGGAAGAATACGAACCGTTGGTGGACCAGGGGATCACGGTCTATGCCGGCGTGGACTACGGCAAAATTCTCGAGGCCGCGGAAGAGGAAGCGGACATCATCGTGTGGGACGGCGGCAACAACGACACGCCTTTTTATCGGCCCGATGTCCACATCGTGCTGCTCGATCCGCACCGGGTGGGGCACGAACTGCTCTACTACCCCGGCGAAACCAACCTGCTCATGGCAGATATCGCCATCATCAACAAGGTGGACACGGCGGATCCGCAAAACGTCGCCCGCTCCCGCGAAAATATCCGCAGCCATGCGCCCGATGCCCAGATCGTGCTGGCGGAATCGCCCATACGGGTCAGCCGGCCGGATAGAATCAAGGGCAAGCGCGTGCTGGTGGTCGAAGACGGCCCCACCCTGACCCACGGGGAAATGCCCTACGGGGCCGGGATCATCGCCGCGCGAACGTACCACGCGGCACAGATCGTCGATCCGCGCCCCTGTGCCGTGGGAAGCCTGAAGAAGACATTTAAAGCGTATCCCGGCACCGGACCGGCGCTGCCTGCCATGGGGTACAGCCCGGAGCAGATTCGAGACCTGGAGCAGACCATCGACCGGGTCGAATGCGACCTGGTGCTGTTTTCCACGCCCATCCAGCTCAAACGTATTCTGAAAATCAACAAACCCTCCATCCGGGTTCGGTACGCATACAAGGATCACGGGGCGCCGCTGCTGGAAGACGTCCTGCTCGAAAAACTCAAAGGCCGCATGCCATGAGAGCGGAGAAAGCCAAAAAAATACTGTTGGTCGCACTGGGCGGCAACGCGCTGATCCGCAAGCACCAGACCGGCACCCTGGAAGAGCAGTTGGAAAATCTCAAGGTGCCGATCCGGGAGATCGCCAGGCTCTCCATGGCCTACCGGATCATCATCACGCACGGCAACGGTCCGCAGGTGGGCAATCTGCAGTTGCAGCAGGAATCGTGCAGCGCGGTTCCCAAAATGCCGCTGGAGATCCTGGTGGCCCAGACCCAGGGGCAGATCGGATACATGATCGAATCCACTCTGGACAGCGAGCTGATGGTGCTCGGCATCGTGACCCAGAAGTATATCGTGAGCCTGATCAGCTATGTCGTCGTGGACGAACAGGATCCGGCCTTTAAACATCCGTCCAAACCCGTGGGGCCGGTCTATTCCGAAGCGCAGGCTGCGGCATTGCCCTATCCCACGCGCAAGACCGCCAAAGGCTACCGCCGGGTGGTCGCCTCGCCGAGACCGGTGACCATCGTGGAAAAGCGGGAGATCCGGGAACTCATCAAACGGGACTTCATCGTCATCTGTTGCGGCGGCGGGGGCATCCCCGTAATTCGGGAGGGAAGGTCCTTTTGCGGCGTGGATGCGGTGATCGACAAGGACCTGGCCAGCGCCAAACTGGCCGGGGAGGTGGGCGTGGACGTGTTCGTCATCGCCACGGATGTGAAAGGCGTCGCCCTCGATTATGGAAAACGGGACGAGAGATATCTTCGAACCCTTTCCTGCAAGGAGGCACTGGCGTACCGGGAACTGGGGCATTTCCCCGACGGCTCCATCTGGCCCAAGATCGAGGCGGGCATGCAGTTTTTAAGCAGCGGCGGGCAGACGGCGTCGATCTGCTCGATCGAAGAGATCGGCGATGCTGTTCTCGGCAAGGCGGGAACGCAGATTATCCCTTGAATCCCTTTGTTCTTCTCCTCAGACCTCGTTCCACGGTCACTACGAAATCCTGCACGTTGGTCAAAATGGCACGCGCCGCCAGAGAGCCGCGATTGACCAGCTTGCTCACCGCGAACTCGGACATGTCGACCGAGTAGAAGTAGACCGGCCGGACCCCGTTGCTGCCCGTCACCTGGTAGGCGGGGACCATGTTGCCCGTGGCGATGGTGTGCAGCACGGTCGCCATGCCGATGACGGTCGTGGCG
>DHGT01000117.1 GCA_002402905.1 Desulfatitalea sp. UBA4791
CTGAAACAGCGCCATTTCAAGAATGGTGCGCACAAGGGGATCGATTTTGGCCGGTTTTTGGGCCAGTTGATCGATGATGAAATCCAATCGACCTTTCCATCGCAAGGTACCATAGACCAAGGCATGGACGAGAGCCCGATCCGGACGCTTCAATTCAGCGATCTGCGGTTCGGCCTTCTCCAGCCAATAGTCCAGTGGTTGATCCCCTCTTTGAAGATGATCGAGAATATCGAGGGCAACCTGGCGGGCATTTTTCATAAGGTGGGTCCGTGGCAGGCGACGGCATTCAAGTAAGCCGTGAGCCCGGTGCAATGGGATGACCGCGCAGAAAATCTGCGGTTCGCAGACGCTTTCCCGAAGCGCCCTGAAGTTCGGTTATGAGTGTGGCGCCATCTTCACATGCCACGCGCAATTCGTCCGGGAAACCTCGAAGAATCGTTCCGGGTGCTTCCCGATGGTTCACACCGGTCAGCGGCCGGGCGCTGATAATCTTCAGGCGTCGTTCCCCAAAAAAGCAAAATGCGCCCGGCCACGGAGTCATGGCACGGATGAACATGTCAACCTTTTCGGGCGGCCGGCCCCAATCGATGCGCCCGTCCTCTTTTTTCAACATCGGTGCATAGGTTGCGCCGACGGCCGGCTGGGCGCGGGGATACAAGGTGCCCTGCCACATGCCGTGCAGGGTCTCGACCAACAACCGAGAACCCATGTGCGAAAGACGCGCATGCATGCTGTCGGCCGTATCCTCTGGACCAATAGTCGTGGATTTCTGCAGCAGAATGTCCCCGGTGTCCACGCCGATGTCCATCAACATGGTCGTGACGCCGGTTTCAGCCTCCCCCCGGATCATGGCCCACTGAATAGGGGCCGGCCCCCGGTATTTGGGCAGCAGGGAGGCGTGAACGTTGACCGCGCCCCTGCGGGGGATATCCAGGAGAGCTTTGGGCAGGATTTGACCGAAAGCCACCACCACCAGAAAATCGGGAGCCACAGCCCTGATCCTCTCAATAAATCCCTCATCGCGCACCGTCCCGGGTTGTTCGACAGCAAGCCCCAGACCTTCGGCGGCCAGTTTTACAGGCGGAGGGGCAAGGCTGCGGCCGCGCCCCTTGGGACGATCGGGCTGGGTGACGACCAATGGCAGCGCGTGACCCGCTTCATGCAGCGCCAACAGGCACGGCACCGAAAAATCCGGGGTGCCCATGAAGACGATAACGGGAGATGGCCTCATTGATTCTGATGTTTGATCATTTTCTGGATACGCCGGGTATAGAGCTGGCGTTTCAGCTTGCTGATGCGATCGATGAAAAGGGTCCCGTTCAGGTGGTCGATTTCATGTTGCAACACGATGGCCAGCATGCCCTCTGCTTCGAAACGAAGCGGTTTGCCCTCCCTGTCAAAGCCCTCGACCAGAACATGGCCCGAACGTTTCACATCGGCCCTGAAATCCGGGACGCTCAGGCAACCTTCGTTTTCCGAAATGATCTCCCCTTCACGTTCGATGATTTTAGGATTGATCAAGACCTGTAAATCGCGTCGTTCTTCCCTGGGCGCGAGGTCGTAAATCAAAAGGCTTTGGTCCACATTGACCTGCACGGCCGCCAGGCCAATCCCCGGTGCCTCGTACATGGTTTCGGCCATTTTGTCGATGAGCGATTGCAGTTTACCATCGATCTCCGCCACCGGCTGGGCGGCGCTTTTCAATAGCTCGTGGGGGTAGGTGATGATCTCAAGCGTGCTCACTTAAAGAGCTCCTTTAAAAAATAAATATCAGCGACACGCACCATGATCCGTTTGGGCGTCCCTCTGATCGTCAGTAAAATCCAAGCGGCGATGTTTTTTATAGCAGGCTGGCCAAAATACTGCGCGCATGATCCACATCTTTTTTGATTTGTGCCGCCAGGGCATCGACGCTTTCAAATTTGATTTCGTCGCGCAAACGTTGAATGAAGTTGACACGTATGCGGTCACTGTAGATATCTTGATTAAAATCTATAATATGGACCTCAATGGTAAAGAGATGGTCGTCAAAAGTGGGGCTGTAACCGATGTTGGCCACACCCTGGTAGCTCTTTCCATCGTGCTCGACGGTCACCGCATAGATGCCCTGTTTGGGACACAACTCATCCTGGAGGTTGATGTTGGCCGTAGGGAAACCCAACAGCCGGCCGCCCCGATTGCGCCCCCCAGCCACGATGCCCCGTATTTGATAGTACCGGCCCAGCATTCGCCTGGCTTCTTCCATTTTCCCGGCCATCACCAATTTGCGGATCTGCGTGCTGCTGATGCGGTCCGTCTTGCCATTGCCCTGGATCCAATCCACAATGATCACTTCAAAACCGAGTTCCTCGGACATGGCGCGGAGCATCTCCAGGTTGCCTTCCCGGTCGCGTCCGAACGAGTAGTCTTTACCGACGACGATGGCGCGCATGCCGACCTTTGTAAATAGTACGTCTTCCACAAAACTCCGGGCCGGAATCGAAGCAAACGATTTGGTAAAAGCAATGCTGATCATCACATCCATTCCGGTCTTGGCGATCAATTCGGCCTTTTGTTCGGCCAGGGTGATTTTCGGCGGCTGCCGTTTTGGAGCGAGCACTTTCATGGGATGCGGATCAAACGTCATGGCAACCGCCTTGCCGCCGATATGGTGCGCTTTTTCCACGACCGTATGGAACAGCGCCTGGTGCCCGATGTGAACACCGTCAAAGTTTCCGATGGTGATGACGGCATTGTGGAACGGCTTTTGGATTGCCTCCAAGTGAGATACAATTTCCATTATGTTCATCCAATTTGCACGATTTTAGATCTTGACACCCAAATCGAATCCATATATCTAATGCATCCTCTGCACGAAAGCAACCTTCTTGATGGTTGCCAGCAGCAGCCGAAGTGGCGGAACTGGTAGAC
>DHGT01000037.1 GCA_002402905.1 Desulfatitalea sp. UBA4791
ATCCCCAGATTCACCATGACCCAAATGCCGACCAGGTAAAGGGTCGCCAGGACCGCACAGGTCCGGACGTTGAATGTCAGCTTGGGAACCAGCATCATCCCGGCGATGACCGCGTAGATGGCGATATCGATCGCGGCCATCCACCAACGCCCCTCGGAGAGCAGGATAACAAAGGTCGGCACCATGATCAGAACGGCGGCCAACAGCCCGGCTGCTATGAGATACTGCAAGACCCGATGCCGCCAGAAGGCGAGGCTCTCGCTGTCGGCCAGCCCCGGCGCCGAGAGACGGGAAAGAAAGGCGGCCCACCAGCGGGCCAGGGGGTTGAAGGTTTTCCGGGAATGTGTTTTCATGATCCTCACAATTTCAGTTGAACTCATTTCCGCCTATATCGGCTTCTGTAAGAAAAAATTGAACCGTTGCCGCTGATCTCCATCGACGCCGTCCAGCAGTCATTTAATAGTGGGCTTTTTTCCTGAAATGGCAATGACATGGGTTTCGAAAACCCCACCCGTTGGAGGCCATGGCACAAACCCACCTTTTATTGACCCTATCCCAGGCATTGACCGCCATCTGCCTGGACTTTCGCGGGTACGAGCCGCAGACCATGCTGTTTTGCGAGGTGCTGCGCGCCCTGGGCGCACCGGGCGTCACCTATAGACGCGAACCCGGCAAGGCGGGCTTGTGGTTGTCGTATGGGAACCAGGGCAAAATGCGCTGGCTGGAGGGAGAGGCGCTGGTCGACTTCATGTGCCGGCAGATCGAGAACGCGAACCTGGACCCCGAGCACCTATCCCTCATCTGCCGAATGGTTTTTCAGACCCCCTGCCGAGTGGACCGGCATCCAGACACGGGCCAACCGGGCATCGTCGTCCAGACCGACATGGCTGCCTTTCAATGCCGGCAATGTGGGCAATGCTGCCGCCGGCTGGATTACCGGGACGGCATGACCGAGGCTGACGTGGAACGGCTGAAAAAAATGGGCCGCAACGACATCCTGGCATGGGTGCGCACCACGCGAACCATCCGGGGCGATATCGCTCACCGGATCTGGGTCATTCCCGGCACCAATGAATTCGCACCGACCTGCCCTTTCCTGAAGAAAGGCGTCTCCCCGCAGCGCTGGATCTGCAGCATCCACGAGGTTAAACCCGACATCTGCCGGCACTATCCGGTCAGCCGCAAACATGCGCTGATGACCGGATGCCCGGGATTTGATATAAACGCGCCCAGGCAACCCGCCCCCTTGGGCAACCCCCCCAACAAATAGAGATACAACCTGGAAGGTAGATGGGACGATATGAAGACTTCAGCGGTTCATGCGGCACCGGTGGTCACGGTGTCGCCCAAGGCCGAAAAATCGATGGCGCGGTTTCATCCCTGGGTCTTTTCCGGCGCCGTGCGCCGATGTGACCGCGACATCCCCCCGGGCGACACCGTGCTCGTGCAGGCGGCCGACGGACGCCGGCTGGCGTGGGGCGCCTACTCGCCTCAATCCCAGATCCGTGTGCGGATCTGGTCGTTTGACACCGGCGCGCAGATCGACGCCCCTTTCTTCAAACGTCGCATCGATGCCGCCGCGGCCGCCCGGCGCCGCATGCCCCGGGTCTCCCCATGCACCGCCGTGCGATTGATCCACGGGGAATCGGACGGGTTGCCGGGATTGATCGTGGACCGGTACGGAGACTATCTGGTCTGCCAGTTCCTGTCGGCCGGGGCTGACCGGTGGCGGGACACCATCGTCGATCAGTTGCGAGGACTGCCGGATATCAAAGGGATCTACGAACGTTCGGATGTCCAGGTACGGGACAAGGAAGGCCTGCCGCAGCGTGCCGGGTTGTTGTGGGGCCAGGATCCACCCGGGCGCATCGACGTGCAATTGGGCCAGGTGCGCCTGTGGGTCGATGTGTTCAAGGGTCACAAAACCGGGCTCTACCTGGATCAGCGCGAAAACCAGGCGGCCCTGGCCGGTATGGCCGCCCAGGCCGACATGCTCAACTGCTTCTGCTACACCGGCGGGTTCGGCATATGGGCCATGAGGGCCGGTGCCAGGCGGGTCACGCAGATCGACGCCTCCCCCGAGATGCTCAGCCTGGCGCGTGAGAACGCCGAGCTCAACGGCGTGGATGCCGAAGCCATGGACTATATAGCCGCCAACGTGTTCGAGCAGTTGCGCGCATTTCGCGACCAGGGGCGCAGCTTCGACCTGATCGTGCTCGACCCGCCCAAGTTCGTGGCCGCCATGGGGCAGATGAACCGCGGCTGCCGGGGATACAAGGACATCAACCTGTTGGCCATGCGAATGCTGCGACCGGGGGGGGTTCTGGCCACCTTTTCCTGTTCCGGATTGGTCTCCTCATCGCTATTTCAAAAAATCGTTGCGGATGCGGCCGTTGACGCTGGCCGGCGGGCGCGGCTGATCCAACGCCTGCATCAAGCGGCCGATCATCCGGTGGCCTTGAATTTTCCTGAAAGCGATTATCTGAAGGGACTGATCTGCCTGGTCGAATGAGAACGGTCAATGGGAGACCGCGTCACTCCTCTTCGAAAACGATCTCCACCTTGTTGAATTCGGCGGGTTCGAAACTCTCGATGTTTTCACTCTTTTCCAGAAAGTTGGCCATGTGCCGATACCCGCTCTCATAGACGCCCATGGCGGCGTTCAACCGCTGGGTGATCACGTCATCCTCACCCAGGTCGCCGTAAGCCTCTTCGAGCAGTTTCCGCCCTGCGGCCAGATGGGCCGCGATCTTTTCGAAGACGGCTTTTCGCTTGGCATGGCGCCGGCGCTCCTGGGAAATAATCGGCAGCAGACGCTGCACCGACAGTTCGATGAGCATATCCCGGGGCGCATTGAAACTCTTGGCCGTATCTTCGAGGCTCACCAGCGCGCCCCGACTGAGGACGTAGGTTTTCTGGACGCGAGTGGTGGATGATTCGAGCCGGGCGTTGCGAAACCTGCGCGCAAGGCTGTTCAGTGTCTGGGTATCACTGAAGAGATGATCGAATAGCGATTTCTGCTTGATGCCGAGTTGAGCCGCGACGATGCTGATCGCCTCGATGCAGCTGTCGGTCAATTTGAACGTCGCCCGCACCGACTGCCGTCCACGCAGACTTGAAAATGTCGATGCGGAACGCGACGACTCCTCTTCCAGGTTCAGATGTTCATGGTCAGCCATAGCTACCTCCCTGCCAACGGGGTCCGAAACATTACCAATATAGCCATACACAATTAGTAATGCAATCTATTTTCGTCGGCAGGGGGCCGGCTTATCGCCCTAAGGGGTATCCGTGAAACCGGCCGGCAGTTCGCAGGTCTCGGCACTGAGCTTGGCCTTTCGACCTTCCACATAGTGGGCCGCCGAAAGGGCTGCCATGCACCCGTCCCCGGCCGACAGCACGATCTGGCGGGCATATTTTTCCCTGAGATCGCCGATGGCATAGATGCCGGGAATGCTGGTGCGGCATTGATCGTCGGTGATCACGAACCCTTGTGCACTCAGGCGCACGCCGGCGGGCACGAGCTGATTGTTCGGCACGAAGCCGACGAAGACAAAGACGCCGTCGATGGGCATGTCGCGAAGTTCACCGGTTCGGGTATCCTTCAACTCGACGCCGTTCACACCCTCGCCGTCGGCCTTGATCTCGTTGACCACCGAGTTCCAGACGACCTCCATCTTGCATTCGGCCTCGACGCGCTGCTGCAGGATCATGCTGGCCCGTAGCGCGTCACGGCGGTGCACCAGGTAGACCTGTTCGGCCAGCTTGGCCAGGTAGAGGCCCTCCTCGCAGGCGCTGTCGCCGCCACCGACCACGATGACCCGCTTGCCCCTGAAAAAGAAACCGTCACATACGGCGCAGTAGGAAACCCCCTTGCCGTAAAGTGTATCCTCGCCGGGCACGCCGAGCTTGCGCGGGCTGCCGCCGGTGGCCAAAATCACGGCATGGGTGGCGATCACGCGGCCGCCGGCCGTGCGCACGGTGTGGTGCTCCAGGCCGGGCTCGATGGCGGTCACCT
Organism: Desulfatitalea sp. UBA4791; assembly: GCA_002402905.1. Taxonomy (GTDB): domain Bacteria; phylum Desulfobacterota; class Desulfobacteria; order Desulfobacterales; family Desulfosarcinaceae; genus Desulfatitalea. Next base: position 4,019 of record DHGT01000037.1, read on the forward strand.
CGTCGTTGAGCTCCTCGAGATGATAGGAACGGGCATGTTCGGCAAAATTCATCGACAGTTCCGCGCCGCTGATGTGCACGAATCCCGGATAATTTTCGACCTCATCGGAAAGGTTCACCTGACCGCCGGGGGCGGCCTTTTCGATCAGTATGGTTTTGAGCGCGCCGCGCATGGCGTAGATCGCCGCCGACAACCCGCCGGGGCCGGCACCGACAATGACGACATCGTACAATTCGGATTGGGTCATCTGTTCGCCTCCATCACCCTTTTCGCCTTCAGGCTTCATTTATTTGTCGCTTTTCTTCAGTGCACGGGCCAGCTTCTCGCCCAGGGCGCCCATGGACGTGTGGTCCGCATCGGCCTTGAACTGCTGCCATTGGTCCTCGTCACCGGCATCGTGCGGTTTGAGTGAAATGCGCCGGTCGGCCTTGTTGATCTCTTCGACGACCACGGCAATGGCATCACCGGCCTTCAATCGATCGATTGCGGCGGCATTGGGCGAACGGCTGATGGCGGATTTGGGCAGCAGCCCGACGATACCAGGCGCCAGGCGAACGAACGTGCCGAAGGACTCCTGCTTTTCCACCGTGCCGTTGACCGGTTGCCCCTTGGCCAGCTTCTGTTCGACCTCCAGCCAGGGATCGCCCTCTGCATCGCGCAGGCTCAGACCGATACGCCGCTTGTTCATATCGACCTCTTTGACCATCACCGAAACGGCCTGGCCGGGGGAGACGACGTCCTGGGGTTTGTGCACCCGCTGGGTGTAACTCATTTCGCTGATGTGCACCAATCCCTCGATGCCGGGCACGATCTCCACAAAGGCACCGAAATCGGCACAACGGGTCACCTTGCCGGAGATTTTCTGGCCGGGTCGGATGGTTTCGGGCAGGCGATCCCACGGGTCGCCCTCGATCTGTTTGACCGACAGGGCGATTTTGGGGCCCTTTTTGCCGGGTTCGATGCGCAGGACCTTGACCCGGATCGTCTGGCCGGGTTTGACGGCATCCTCCGCCTTTTCCAGCCGCGACCAGCTCAGCTCGGAAATGTGCACCATGCCTTCCAGTCCGGGCGTCAGCTCCACGAAGGCGCCGTAAGGCATCAGGCGCGTCACGCGGCCGTCGAACGTCTGACCCGCTTCCAGTGTCTCCATGAAGACGGCCTGGGTCTTTTTCTGTTCGGCCTCGAGCAACTGACGCCGGGACACCACGATGTTGCGGCCATTTTCGGTAATCTGCTTGATCATGAATTGAAACGTCTGGCCCACGTACTTTTCGCCATCTTCCACGTATTGGGTGTCGATCTGGCTGATCGGACAGAAGGCGCGGCGCTTGAGCACCTCGACCTGAAAACCACCCTTGATGGTCTGGACCACCTTGCCTTCCACCGGAATGTTGCCCGAATGGGCATCCCTGAGCATCTCCAAACCGCCGACCCCTGAGATGGCACGCGAAAGACGGATCTCGCTCTCGTTGGTGGCCACCACGAACAGATCCAGTTCGTCGCCGACTTCGTAGGGCAGCTGCCCCTCCTCGTCTTTGAGCTCCTCGATCTCCACCACGCCGTCGGTCTTGGTGCCCGTATCCACGAAAACCGAGCTGTTGGTGATGGCGATGATGCGCCCGTGGACCTTGTCGCCGATCCGCAAATCCTCTTTCATGCCGGCGCTGTAAGCTTCGAACATCTCGGCGAAGCTCTCTTCACCCTCTTCGCCATTGTCTGGGTCGTCGTTGATGGAATGGTCGTCAACCATACAAATATCCCTGATATTAAAGTGGTTATGGTCCAGCGCAACACCATGTTGCGGCACGAGGGGCCCCGGCTCATGCGTGCCGCCCTGTTGGCACCGCACCCTTGGACGGATCGAACAGGGCTTTCAGCAGAAGAAGCGTCATATTCACCAAAAAACGGTGCACTTTGCAAGAAGGAATCGGCGGCCGACGGTTGCGAGACCGCCTATCGCTCGGAAGCCATCGCTTGCAAGCGGACCGGGGATCCCTATATTTGATTTGTTTGACAGTCCCTTGGTCGGTACAACGCTTCAAACGACAAGGGTCAAACCATTTCGACAACAGATGACACAAGGAGCGAATCGACAATGGGCAACCAAATACGCACGACCTTACTGCTCGCCGTCATGACCGTTCTGATCATGGTGGTCGGCCATTTGATCGGCGGACAACAGGGCATGTTCATCGCCCTGATCATCGCCGCCGGAATGAACTTTTTCAGCTACTGGTTTTCGGACAAGATCGTCCTGAAAATGTATCGCGCCCAGGAAGTGACCCCCCAGCAATCCCCCGACCTGTATGAGATGGTCGCCACCCTGGCCCGCAACGCGGCCCTGCCCATGCCGCGGGTCTATGTCATCCCCCAGGATACGCCCAATGCCTTTGCCACGGGCCGGAATCCCGAACATGCCGTGCTGGCCGTCACCCAAGGACTGCTGCATCTCATGGATCGGGAACAGATCAAGGGGGTGCTGGCGCACGAGATGGCCCATGTCAAAAACCGCGACATTCTCATCGGATCCATCGCGGCCACCATGGCCGGCGCCATCATGATGCTGGCCAGCATGGCGCGCTGGAGCGCCATCTTCGGTGGCCATCGCGACGACGAAGAGGGCGGTCTGGGCGGCATCGGCCTGATCGTCATGTCCATCATCGCCCCCCTGGCCGCCATGATCGTTCAGATGGCCGTATCGCGCTCGCGCGAGTACCTGGCTGACAGCACCGGCGCCCAGCTGGCCGGCAACAGCGGCGGCCTGGCCGATGCCCTAGAAAAACTGGGGGCCTACAGCCGCCGGCTGCCCATGCAGGCCAACCCCTCCACGGCCCACATGTTCATCGTCAACCCCCTGGCCGGCGGCAGTCTGATGAGCCTTTTTTCCACCCATCCGCCCATCGAAAAGCGGGTGGCCCGTCTTCGCGGCACCCAACCGCCGGCCGGACCCGGCACCGGCGACGAAAGCCGCCGAGCGGATGCACAGGATCCCCTGGCGCGGGGGAGGGCCTTCTGGGACAATATCAAATAAATACCCCGGAAAAATCGAAAACCCGGCCGTTCAACGGCCGGGTTTCGTTTATTGTTCAATGCGGGTGTGCCAGCGTTACAGCGCGCACTCCTTGCTGCTTGGGGAAAAGAGAAAAAAGCCGGCGGCAACGAACACGGGAAGTGCCAACACCAACCCTATCACCGGCAACACCGTAATGCCGATGACGCTCAGCCCCATGGCCATGAAGAGCAGCGCCACGGCCACCCCCACGCTGGATACCCGTTCGAAAAGACAGTCGATGCGTTTCATATCTCCACCTCCTTCGGAGCGGTACATTCTGCCTGGACTTGCCGGGAACGGCGCATTGGCTGCCCCCCGCACACGCCGCAACGCTCGTCGCTGCAACGCTGGCAGGCGAAACAGTCCGGGCAGCGATGTTTTTTCTGGCCCGTTTCAGGCTCGGGTACGAATACCTTGCCGGCCAATCCCGGAATCGTTTGCCATGCCATCCCAGCCATCCTCTTGAAAATCGCGTTTAATAATTAAACAATTAAACCGGGATCAGGCGTTGTCAACGTCGCTGCCTGTTGCCGGGGTTTTCGATGCACATGACAAACGACTTTGACTTTTTGAAAATCGGTTGTAATATCGGCCTGCTGCCTCGAGTCACGTCATGATCGGCGCATGGCGGCCGGATCGGCAGCCCGCCCATAAAAAGGGGTGTTTCGACGAACCCGAAATGAGCAGCGATCGACGATGACCATCCATCCAAATGCCGGCAACACCTTGCAGCGGCTGCGCAGCGACATACCGGCCGCCGCCGACGCCCTGTGTCTGGACATGCCCGAAGGGTGGCGACGCTGGGCCCACGCCCTGGATGTGAAGCTGCTGCCCAAGCTGCAAGCCGAATTTCCGCTGGTGATCGCCATCTGCGGTGGCGGCTCGGCCGGAAAATCGACCTTGTTCAACAGTCTGATCGGCAATCAGGTGTCGCCCACCGGTGGAAAGGCAGGGTTGAATCGCCGCGTGTTGGCGGCGGTTCACGAACGGCATCGGGACAACGAGGCCCTGTTCGCCACCCTGGCGCACACGTTGGGCGGACCACTCAGCCCCATGCGCGATGCGCGGCAACTCACCGCGCCGGGGGATCCGGTCTACTGCATCCAGACCCATCTGCCTGAAAAGTTGGTCTTGCTCGATACGCCTGACATCGACACCGGCGCGCGCGGCAATTATGCCAACCGGGAACTGGCCCGCAGGAGCCTGGAGAGCGCCGATGCTTTCGTCTATATTTTCACCAACGCCACTTACAACAACCGAGACAACACCGATTTCATCGCCGAGCTGCTCACCGGGATCGGCACCCGCCCCTGCTTTCTGGTCTACCGCGTCTATCCCAGTTTTTCCGATGCCGAGGTGCGGGAACATGCCTCGACAGTGGCGCAAAACCTCTACGGCCCCGGCCATGCCGCGCACGTGCTGGGCATCTTCCGGGCCGATGACGACAACCGGGTGGCCGCCGGCCAGCAGCCTATGACCCTGAGTGCCATCGACGGGGGCCGGGGGCTTCGCGACGCCATGGTCGCCATTGACGGGGCGGCCTTGCGGCAAACCTTGCTGGCTTCCATGATGGCCGACGCCCTGCACCAGGCGCGTCAAATGGATGAGGCCCTGCATGAGGCCCATGAACGGCTGGCCGCATACATCGAGGCCCTCGAAGCGGCCCAACGCAACGCCGTTCAGCAGGCCCTCTCCCATTTTCCAAGCGATCAGGTGCTGCGGCGCTTTGCCGATATCTGGCGGGCCACGGATCCGACCCATATCAAGGTAATGCGCCGCACCGGCCAGGTGGTGGAGTGGCCCTTGAAACTGGTGCTCTCCGCGGCTCGCAAGCTGCGCTCCGAAGAGCCACCATCCCCGCCGGAGAAGCGCCGGGGGGACCCGGGCGCCCTGCTCGAGCTCGACCTGCTGCAGGCTGCCAATGCGCTCTACCAGGCTACGGTGACCGAACATATCCAGGACGGTACCCAGGATCTGGCGGCGCCGCCCTGTGTCCGGGAGGCCCAGGCCAACCTGCGCCGCAGGGACTGGCAGGCGGCCCTGACCCGCATCCAGGCCCAAAAGGAGTTGATTCTCAGCTGGTCCGGAGGGTTGGAACAGGATCTGAAGGTTTTGGCCGAGGAGTTGCGCGGCCGCATGGGGATAGTAGACCAGGTGCGCCAGACCTTTGCGGCCTTTCTCAACGTGATTCCGGCCACGGCCGCCATCACCTATATCCTGCACACCGGCGACCCGGCCGGAGCGGTCGGCATCAAGGTCAAATTGACCGGCCTGCTGGGCCTCCACGATCTGTACGCCCTCATCGCCATCCCGGCCACGGCCGGCATGAAGAAGGCCGATCAGCAGCAGTTGGAACAGATGCTGGCGCCGGTGGCCCGAACCTGGTTGGCGCATAAGCTCACCGCGGTACAGCAGTTGTTCGAAGCGCAGATTACGGCAGAGGTGATGGACACCGCGCGTGCGGCGCATGGGGCGGCCGGAAAATTGATCGGTGAGATCGACGGCCACTTGAAGAGGGTGACCACCGTCGGCCAATGAACCGCGTATCCGCTATCCAAATGAAGGAGACAACCCGATGTTGGACCGCGAACTGGCAGCGATGGACGCCCTGGGGAAGATTGAAGAGGATGTGCAGGCGGTCAAACTCCTGAACGAACGGTTGGGAAAGGCTCCTTTGTGGCAGCCGGGCCCGGTGTTGGCCAAGCAGGCCGCCCACGCCCTCGAATTGATCGGGCGGCTTCAGGCGCGCATGGACCGCCGCCTGGTGGTGACGCTCATCGGCCCCTCGGGAGCCGGCAAATCCACCCTGCTCAATGCCCTGGCCGGTGTCGACGATCTCTCGCCGACCGGTACCCGGCGCCCCACCACCCAATCGCTGGTGGTCCTTTCCAACGATCCGGCGGCCGCCCGCCAGTTGCTCGGCCCCATGGATGACAATTTGATCCAACTCCGTTCCAGTCCTAAAGCGGAATTGCTCACCCATGTGGTGTTGGTGGATACCCCCGACACCGACAGCACCGAACGCGAACGACATTTGCCGTTAATCGAGCAGGCGGTCGAACACTCCGATCTGCTCATTTGCGTTTTCGACGCCCAGAACCCCAAGCGCCGCGACCATGCCGATTTCATGGCCCCCATCGTGCGACGGTTCCACGGGGCATCGCTGGTGGCGGTGGTGAATCAATGCGACCGGTTGAGCCCGGAAGAGTTGAGCGAGGTGGTCGGCCCCGATTTCGACGCCTACCTGCAAGAAGCATGGGATGTTCGGCCGGAGGCCGTGCTGATGGTTTCGGCCCGCCAACATCTGCAACACCCCCGGTGGGACCCCCAGGCCGGTCCAAGGCACGATCTGGACCAGTTCGATCAATTGCGCCGGCTCGTGTTCGAGACCTTCAATCGGGCCGGCTTCGGTCCGGATCGGCGCCTGGCCAATGCCCGCCAGATCAAGACCTACCTCTTCGAACAGGTGGATCAGGCCGTGGCCCGTGACCGCGCCTCCCTGGAACAGGCCGCCGAACGCATCACGGTGGTCGAACAGGAGGCCCTGCGCCAGGCCGTGACCAGCCTGCGCCGCGAAGATCTGCGCATGGTGCTGGGGGTCAATGCCCGACTCTACCAGTCTCTGGCCCAGCGGTGGATGGGGCCGGTGGGCTGGCTGGTGGCCATCTGGTCCCGGATCATCCTTTTCGGCACCGGACTGGCCGCGCTGATCCGTTTCGGCAACCCCCTGCGCCAGATCTGGGGATTGATTTCATCCTGGCGGCATTACCGGGAGAGTCGTGCCGCAATCGGTTCCCTCGATGACCAGACGCGCATCGACCAGGCCCTGCAGACCTTCCAGAAGGTGTGGTGGACCCACTGGCCCGACATCGCCGAGCTGCTGGTCCAGGGGCGCTTCGATCCCGAAGTGCGTCGTGTCGATGTGGACCAGGACAAGGCGGTGGGGGATCTGGTGCGCGGATTGTGGCGCGACAGCCTGGATGCCGAAATCGAGCGCAGCGCCGCATCGTTGAGCCATTTTCTACTTCAACTCCTTTTCAACCTGCCCAGCCTGGCCCTGCTCGCCTATATCGGTTGGCTGACCGCATCGCACTTCTGGGCCGGCACCTATCTGAGCACCGACTTCTTCCTGCACGCCCTGCTCACCCTGGCCACGGTGCTCCTGCTCAGTTTCTTTATTTATCAACTGTGCCTGCGCCTGGCCGTTAGCCGGGACCGCATCCAGCGCCGCGCCTTCCGGGCCATGGAGCAGCGGGTAGACGACAGCCCGCTGCTGGCCGGCCGCGAAATGACCGATCAAGTGGCGCGGGTGCTGGCGCTGGCAAAGAAATAGAGCGGGCTGGGGTCGTTGCGTTTATCGGGTGGGCTGGGTGTCGGCGAAATGCGCTTCCAGGGCGGTCATAATGCGCCGGGTGTGCGCCCCCGGCCGGCCGTCGCCGACGGTCGTGTCGTCTACCTGAACCACGGGTACCAGCCCCTTGTTGGTGCCGGTGATGAAAATTTCGTCGGCCGCCAGCAACTCGGTCAACGGGATATTCCGCATGTCGATGGGCATCAGCGGCCGGGCGATATCCAGCACCACCTGGCGTGTGATGCCGGCCAGAATCCCGCTGCCGGGGGTGACCAGGCGGCCGTCGATGACGGCGAACAGGTTGCTGGTGGTGCCCTCCAATGCGTTGCCGTTGCGGTCCACATAGAGGGCCTCGACCGCATCGTTGGCGCGGGCCTGGCGCAACGCCATGGCGGCCGGCACATAATCAATGCTTTTGGCGCCGGGGATGCGGCGTTCGAGGCGCATGGTGACGACCTTGACGCCGCGATCGTACCATTCGGCCGGCAGCCTGGGCAGGGGGGTGATCAACACCAGGAGGCGCGGTTTGCCCTGGGGCGTCATGAAATCGCTGCTGGAGCCGCCGGTGGCGATGATGCGGATGTTGGCCTCATCCATGGCGTTTCGGGAGAGGGCGTCCAGAGCGATACGGCGAACCTCGTCAGGCGACCAGGGGAGATCGAGGCTGATCTGGCGGGCCGATTCGAAGAGCCGGTCGACATGCTCTTTGAGAAAAAGCGGTTTGCCGTTGTAGGTGCGCAACAGATCAAACACCCCGATGCCGCGAATCACGGCCAGGTCGTCCACCGGGATGACGGCCTCTTCGGCCGGAAGAAATTTTCCGTCTACATAATAGATGGGCATCCGACTGCCTCCTCATGACGCTGATAGAAGCCCTCTCTTTACCTCAAGGCCGATCCAGACTCAAGCCGAGTTTGCTGATGGATTTTTGCGGGCATAACCCATGGCCAGCAATTTCTGTTCGAGGGCGTCGCGCCGGACCGGCTTGACCAGAAAGTCGTCACATCCATTGGCGCGCGCCTTGACGAGGTTGTCCCGGGTACCCGAAGCGGTGATCATGATCTTTTTGGCCGAGGGCACCTTGGCGGTGGATTCCATCTCCATGATTTTTTCCAGTAAAGTGTGCCCGCTGGCATTGCCCAGCCGAATATCGATGGTGATCAGGTCGAATGGAAATCCACTCTGGATGGCCTTGGCGCACAGCTGCAGCGCCTGGTGGGTGTTGGTGGAGAGGGTGCAATCGCCGAATGGCGAGAGCAGCACCTTCATTTTGCTGAGGGCGGCCATTTCATCATCTACGATCAAGATCTTCATGTCACTCTCCTGAATTCCGTTTTGCACATATCGTTGAACATGACCTTCGACTTCGCGTCACCACGCCACGGTATCCACGAAACCCTTCAGCTGTTCAAAGGCCCGGACCAGGCGACCGATGGCCGGCGCCAGCTCCTCCTGCGCGGCTCGCTGACAGAGCGATTCCAGGTCGGCGGCGGTATCCGCAAGAGGCCGCGCCTCCACGGTCAGCGCCCCACCTTTGATGGCATGGGATTTGGCCTGGATGCTCGGCAGATCGCCATCGGCCTCGGCCTGCCGGATATGGGCGATCTGCTCGGACACGTTGCCGATCCATTCTTCGACCACGTCGCGCACCAAGTGGCGGTCGCCGAACTCGTAGGCAGCGGTGTCAAGGTCGATGGGTGCCTCGGGTGGCGCTTGGACCGGCAATTGAACTGGCTGATCATAGGACCGGGCTGCCGGATCCGCCGGCACGCCGGGCGCCGCCTCGTTCCGTTCCGGTGTCGATTGGGAAGCGTCCTGGGACTTGGCGGACGCAGCCAGCCAGCGGTGAACCTCCGCCAACAGGGCAGCCCGCCGGATCGGCTTGGTCAACACCATATCCATGCCTGCGGCTTCACACTCCCGCCAGGTCTTGACATCCGCGTTGGCCGTCAAGGCCACCACGGGCGTGGGCGCATGGTCGGCGAACATCGACCGGATCTGCCGGGTGGCTTCCAGGCCATCCATTTCAGGCATCTGGACATCCATGAGAATCAGATCGAAGCGCTCCTCCCGGCAGGCCGCCACCGCCTCCCGGCCGTTGCCCGCGATACGCACCGAATGGCCCTGCTCTTCGAGATGCTTGCGCAGCACCATCTGGTTGACCGGGGTGTCTTCGGCCACCAGGATGCGTCCGGGCACCGGTGGAGCGCCCCACGGTTCTTCGCTCCCGGCGACCTGGGCCGGATCGACACCGGCGGTCCGGCCGGTGTCGACGGCAGGCGCCAGCTCGATGGCGAACAAAAAGACGGCACCCTTGCCGGGTTGGCTGCGGACTTCCAGCCGCCCCCCCATCAGTTGCACCAGTTGATAGGCGATGGTGGTGCCCAGCCCGGTGCCGCCAAACCGCCGGGTCGTGCTCTCGTCGGCCTGGACGAAGCGCTGAAAAATGGCCTTTTGACGCTTCCGGGCAATACCGATACCCGTATCGATGACCGAAAAGCGCAGCGTCTGACCGCCGGCCGACTCCGGCGACGGCCGCCGTTCCACCCGGATGGTCACCGATCCCCTTTCGGTGAATTTGATGGCGTTGTTGACCAGATTGATCAACACCTGGCGCAAGCGCAGGGCATCGCCAACCACCCGGGGCTGCAGATCGCCCACATACTCGGTCTTCAGGGTCAGTCCCTTTGCGCCGGCCTGGCAGGCCATGCCGTCGGCGACCGAACGCACCAGGGCATCGAGATCGAAGGGGCGCTGTTCCAACTCGATTTTTCCGGCTTCGATCTTGGAATAGTCGAGCACATTGTTGATCAGGTTCAACAGGTGCTCCGACTCGTTGAGCGAGATACGCGCCAGATCGTGGCACTCATTCAAGTCGGTGGATTTGAGGGCGATTTCCGTGCATCCGATGATCCCGTTGAGCGGCGTCCGGATTTCGTGGCTCATATTGGCCAGGAAGAGGCTCTTGGCGCGGTTGGCCTGGTCGGCGGCCTGGGCCAGGCGTTCCTGGCGCAGCATGGCCTCTTTCAATTTGGATTTGGAGGCGTTGAGTCTGCGGGTCCTTTCGGCCACCTTCTGCTCGAGCAAGGCGTTTTGATTCTTGACCATCCGGAACAGGTCCATGCTCTCCATCAAAGTGGCCATATTGAAAAGGGCAATGGAGAGCAGGGTCAAGGAGGTGTTGGCAATAGCGCTGCGCCCCTTTTCCAGCAATCCGACGAACATTCCTTTGACGCGGGAGTTGTTGGCGATCACATGGAGGAGAAAGTGGGCCCTGTGATCCTGGGAGGCCACGTAGAGGCCGCGGCGCTCCCGGATGGCCAGGGCAAAAAACCCCTCCTCGATCATGAACTCCACCTGGGATTCGAAAAGAGCGGACAGGGAGGCCGGGTTACAATGGGCCGGCAAAAATTCGGCGCTGTCGTCATCGACCTGGTACATCATGCACCCCTGCAGCGGAATGGTCTCCTTGATGCGCTCGGCGGCGATGGAGAGGAGCTGGCCGTTGCCCGCCGCACTGATGTCGATGTTGAAATCGGCCATGGAGAGGACCATCTCCAAGGCATTCTGGATGAACCGGCGATTCTCCTCCAGATGATCGATACGCGCCTGCAGGCGCTGGATCGTTCTTTCGGACTTGCCGGTCAGGGATTCGGTCATCGTTCAGCTCCGGCGCATCAGATCGCGGAAGGTTCCCACCTGGTGAGCGGCCTGGTGAACCAGGGCCTGAAATGCACTGACCGGAATGTTGATCCGCTGCCAGGCCCGATCATCGAAGCAGGGCACCTTGTTTTCGCCGCTGTGGCCGATGCCCATGCCGTGAACGATCATGTCGGCCATCTGGAGCACGGCCGCCATTTCCGGGTCGGGCGAGGCCGACGGCTGATGGTGAAAGGCCACGCTGTTTTCCAGGGCATAGGGCAGTTTCCACTTGCGCAGCAGGCGCTTGCCCATCTGGACATGGCTGCAGCCGAGCATGTTGCGTTCGATGGTCAACAACGAATCGCCCGACTGATCGGCCGCGGCAAATGCATACCGGGCATTCTGGGGGAAATATTTGCACAATACGAGACGGCCGATGTCGTGCAGCATGCCCGAGACAAAAACCTGCTCGGTGTGAATCATGTTACCGTGGGCCGCCATGATACGGGCCACCATGCCGCAGGCCAGATTGTGTTCGAGCAGGGAGGCGACGTCGATCACCTCTCTGGGAATGGTCCTGAAGGTCTCCATGATGGTGATCCCCAGGGCCAGGCTGGTCAACTCCTTGGAACCGATCAGCATGATGGCCCGGGGGATGCTGTCGATTTTGGAGCGGAAACCAAAAAAGGCGGAGTTGACGATCTTGAGCAGGGTGGCAGTGAGGCTGGGGCTCTTGTTCACCACCTGGGCGACGTCGCCGGCCGAGGACATGGGGTCTGCGATGATCTCATTGAGCTCATAGACCAGTGAGGGCACCTCGGGCAGCTGGACGTCCAGTCGGTCGAGTTTGGCCAACATCTCCCGTCGGGACACCGCGGTCGGAACCGCCATCGGCCGAAGCGCCGGTCGCGGCTGCACCTGGGGATGCTTCATGCGATGCGCGATGGAAAGCCGCACCACCTCCTTGACCGCCGGATGGGAAATATCGACGGCACCGAAAATCTCTCCGACCTCACCGGCCACGACGGCCAGGCGTTCGCCGTCAATGGGTTCCGGCCTGTTTTCGGTAGGGGCATCCTCTCCCTGCACGTGCACTTCGAACACCCCCCACATCTTGAGGATGCGAAAATGCTTATCTTCCAAGGCCTGCCCCTTGGAGAGCAGCAACCTGGCGTTGGCATCCCGGACCTCTTCGGCCAGAACCGCGCCGGGTGTCAGCTTGTCGACCTTGACCAGACCCATCGTCTCGCTCCCACGCAAACGGGCAATCGATGCGGACATCGCCGCATCGACCGCCGCATCGGATCAACTTCACATTTCGCCGCCTGCGAAGGCGGTTTTGCCGGTTTGCGAGTCCTAACGGTCACACCGGATACCTACTCGAAACCGCAAACGGAAAACTTTATCGGTTTTTCTGAGAAAATCTTTAGCCGGTGGCGGCCGGAAACATCGTTCCGGCGACGCCGTTCGGGGTGAACGGGGTTCGGCTCCCGCGAATTACCGCAACCGTCAAAGAGCCCTTTACATTTTCCGTTTTTGTCTGATAGCATGCCCATCGCTCGAATTTTGCGACGCTGCAGCACCTTGCGGCAACCGGCATCCCTGGCCCGAGGCAGCCCCTGTCCATTTCGTTTCGTACCGCAACGAACGGACCTGCCGGTGATCGAAAGGTTAAAATGTTTCATCTATAATCAATTTGTCCATTTGAAAAAAGGAGATCAACGAACATGGCCCAAGTCATTACCGATCGCAGAGACATCGACTTCATCCTCTATGAACAGCTCGATACCGAGGCGTTGCTCAAGGAAAAAAAGTATGGTGCGTTCACTCGCAAGACCCTCGATATGATCATCAACGAAGCGCGCTCGTTCGCCCTGAAGGAGCTGTTGCCCATCTGCGCGGAAGGCGACCGCCAGGGCGTGACCTTCGACAATAACGAGGTGAAAGTACCGGCCTGCTTCCATCGTGCCCACAAGCTTTTCCTGGAAGGGGAGTGGACCTCGCTGACCGAGCCGGTGGAGCTGGGCGGCCAGGGCCTTCCGCCGTCGGTGGCGCGAGCCGTGGCGGAGTACATGGTGGGCGCCAACTACACCTGTGTCAACTATGCCAACTTCGGTCACGGCACGGGCAAGATGATCGATCTGTTCGGCACCGAAGAGCAGAAACGGCTCTTCGTGAAAAAACTCTACACCGCCGAATGGACCGGCGGCATGCTGCTGACCGAATCCGATGCCGGGTCGGATGTCGGCGCGCTGACAACCGAGGCGGTGAAAAACGATGACGGCACCTATTCGATTACCGGATCCAAGATCTTCATTACCAACGGCGAACACGACCTGTCAGAAAACATCATCTCGCCGGTGCTGGCCCGGGTCAAAGGCGCTCCCGAGGGCACCAAGGGCATCTCGATCTTCATCGTACCCAAGTACTGGGTCAACCCGGACGGCTCGCTGGGGGATCGCAACGACATTTATTGCACCGGCATCGAAGAGAAGATGGGCATTCACGGCAGCGCCTGCTGCACCATGACCATGGGCAGCAAGGGTCAGTGCCGCGGCATGCTGCTCGGTGAAGAGAACCAGGGCATGAAAATCATGTTCCACATGATGAACGAAGCCCGCCTGGGTGTCGGCTTTCAAGCTTTCGTGCACGGCTCCGTGGCCTATCAATACGCGCTCAACTATGCCCGCGAGCGCATCCAGGGCAAGGACATGACCGCCGGCAAGGATTCTCCGTCGGTACCGATCATCCGCCATCCGGACGTGCGCCGCATGCTCATGTGGATGAAATCCTATGTGGAGGGCTTGCGCAGTTTCATCTATTATACCGAAAGCCTGTTTGCCAAAGCGGATTTGGCCCCCACGGATGAAGAACGCAAGCGCCTGAAGGGGCTGATCGGGCTGTATACCCCCTTGATCAAGGCATTTTCGGCCCAGCGCGGCTTTGACATCACGGTCCAGGCCATGCAGGTTTACGGCGGCGCCGGCTACTGCAAGGAGTACCCGGTGGAACAGCAGTTGCGGGATTGCAAGATCGCCTCGATCTACGAGGGTACCGACGGCATCCAGGCCATGGACCTGTTGGGCCGCAAGATCGTCATGGACGGCGGCAAGGCGTTCGGCGATTTTCTCAAGGAGATTCAAGCGGTCGTCGATACCGCCAAACAAAAAGAGGGACTGGCCGATCTCGCCGGTCAGGTGGAAGCCGCGGTCGGACGTCTGGGCCAGGTGGCCATGGCCCTGGGCAAGACCATCATGGGCCCCAACGTGAAACAGGCGTTCGCCCACGCCTTCCCGTTCCTCGAAGCCATGGGGGATGTGATCATGGCCTGGATGCGCTTGTGGCGTGCCAATGTGGCCGTCGATGCCATCGCCAAGGGCGTCAAGGCCAAGGACGAAGCCTTCTATCGCGGGCAGATCAAGACCAGCGAGTTCTTCATCCAGACCGTGCTGCCGTGCACCCTGGGCAAAATGGCCTCGATCGAGCAGATGAGCAACGCGGCCGTGGAGATGGACGAGGCCTGGTTCGGCAATTAGACAATCCGACCGAAAGCCGACGGCTGGCGGTCGAGTTCATCAATTTCAGAATGGAGGAAACATGGCCGGAAAATTCATCAGCATGCGCAACCTAAAATTCCTCATGTACGAGGTGTATGATGTGGTCGCGCTCACAAAAACAGACTACTATCGTCAACACAACCAGAAGGCTTTCGACATGGTGCTGGATGCCTCCATGAAGTTGGCCCAGAAGCTGCTGTACCCGCTCTTCGAGGAGATGGACCGCAAGGCGCCTTACCTGGAGGATGGAAAGGTGCGGGTTCATCCACAGGTGTCTGAAATTATGAAAGAATTCGGGGAAGGCGGCTGGATCGGGGCCTCCTTTCCCGAGGCATGGGACGGCGAGCAACTGCCCGGACTGCTGCACTGCGCCTGCCACTTGATCACTGCGTCGGCCAACTATTCGGCCGGCGTCTATTCAGAATTGACCTCTGGTGCGGCCCGTTTGATCTACTCGTTTGCAAACGAGGCGCTGCAAAAAACCTATCTGCCCAACATGATGGCCGGCAACTGGCAGGGCACCATGGCGCTGACCGAACCCCAGGCCGGCAGCTCGCTCAGCGATATCACCACCACCGCCTATCCCACCGATCAGGGATATTACCGACTGAAAGGCACCAAGGTGTTCATCTCGGCCGGTGATCATGATGGCGTGGACAACGTGGTGCACATGCTGCTGGCCCGCATCGACGGCGCCCCGGCAGGGGTCAAAGGCATCTCCCTGTTCCTGGTGCCCAAGCTGCGGGTGGAAGGCAAGAATCTGGTTCCCAACGATGTCTCGGTTTCCCAGGTGTTTCACAAGATGGGCTACCGCGGGGCACCCATTACCGAGCTGAGTTTCGGCGATAAGGACGACTGCCGCGCCTTCCTGGTGGGCGAGCCCAATCGCGGTCTTTCGTATATGTTTCAGATGATGAACGGCGCCCGCATCGGCGTGGGACTCGGTGCCGCGGCCATCGCCTCGGCCGCCTATTATGCGGCCCTGGACTATTGCAAGACCCGTCCCCAGGGGCGCAAGTTGGGGCAAAAGGATCCGGCGACACCCCAGGTGCCCATCGTTGAACATGCCGATGTGCGCCGCATGCTGCTTTTCCAGCGCGCCGTGGTCGAAGGCGCCGAGGGGCTGCTCATGCAGTGCGCCATGTACGAGGATTACCTGAACTGCAAACCCAAAGAGGAACACGACCGTTACCACTTGCTGCTGGAGTTGCTCACCCCCATGGCCAAGTCCTACCCGTCCGAAATGGGGATTCTCTCCACCAGCGCCGCCATCCAGTGTCTGGGCGGCTACGGCTACTGCGAGGATTTTCCGGTCGAACAGCACTTCCGGGATTGCCGTATCCATCCCATCCACGAAGGCACCACCGGCATCCAGGGCATGGATCTGCTGGGCCGCAAGGTGATCATGAAAGAGGGCAAGGCGTTTCTCTTCTTCCAGGAAGAGGTGCGCAAAGACCTCGACGCGGCCCGTGGGCTCGCCGCTCTCCAACCCCTGGTGCAAAAGCTCGAAGCCGCCATGCAGACCCTCGAGCAGACCACCCTGAAGTTGGGCGGACTTTTCGCACAAAAGGGCGTGGAGGTCTTCCTGGCCGATGCCACCCTCTATCTGGAAATGTTCGGCATCATCGCCGTGGCTTGGCAATGGTTGCGGCAGGCCACGGCCGCCCAGAAAGCCCTGGACGGCAAACCCAAATCGGCGGACCTCAATTTCTACAAAGGCAAACTGGTCACCGCCCGTTACTTTTTCGCCTACGAACTGACCAAGATCCACAGCATCGTCCTGCGCCTCACCGACGGCGATCCATTGACCGTCGAAATGGACAGCGCCTTCTTCAACGATTAATTGACATCACCCGCCCGATATGTTTTGTGACGCGAAACGGCACCTCCAAACGGGGGCGTCGTTCCGCGTTCTGACACAGACAGATAGCGTCCCTTTAGATACCATCACTTAACCGTGGGAACAGCGAGGCCACCATCGGCACCATCGTTGTCATATCGGCGCTCTTCTGGGTGGGCACCCTGATCGCGGTTCCCATGATCCTGATCTGGCTGCCCAGCGACTATCTCTCGGCCCAGATCCCGGTGAGCGTAGTGCGTCGAAGGGGCGTGCTGTGGCGCTATCCCTATTGGATCCTCAAAAACCTGTTCGGCGCGATCTTCATCATCGCCGGTATCGCCATGCTGGTACTGCCGGGCCAGGGCATCCTCACCATCGTTTTAGGTCTGGCCCTGATCAATTTTCCCGGCAAGCGCCAGGTGATCCATCGTATTTTCGGCCATCCCCGCATATTTCGCGCCGTCAACCGACTGCGCGTGCGGGCCGGTAAACCCCCCTTGGAAAAGCCGCCAACCGAATCGCACGATCCCACCTGATCCCCCAAAAGGAACGCTTTTTACACGGCACCTTGAACACGGTCGGGCGGCAGACCGACCTCGATGCCTTGACGATTTGAATTTGGATGGAAATTTTGGTTTGTAATGGTTTATGATGCGTGACGCTTCGGGATAGCGGCATCCTTGGCCCGTAATTAAAGAAAAGATGCCAGACGCCGATAAAAAATGAACCAAGACAGGAAAAGATCCATCCATCATGTGCCAGAGCGCCGATACATACTTACCCCTGAACGGCAACGCCAAACGGCGAACCTGCCTGGCTTGCGGCCGGCCCCTTCCGCCGCGCCACCGGCGATACTGTGCTCTATCCTGTCGGCAGCAGCTCCTGGCCTCGCTCAACCGGCGCACCGGTTTGTTACGCGCCCTCAACACCCGCTACGCCACTTTTTATTTCACCGATTTCGTCATCGTCATGGACCTGCTCACCTATGGCAACGAACAGATTTACAGCTACATGCTGCCGCGCGGCTTCGGCCGTAAGCCGGTGGATGATTTTTGCGACCTGTCCAACATGCTGGGCACCGAGTGGTGGAACGAGCGCAATCGCACCAAAAAACGGTATGTGGCCTCCCAGCATGTGCTCGAACAAGCGCGCCTGGCCAGCCAGGCGGTCGGTACCGTGATTCCCAGCACCCTGGCGGTTCCCGCCGTAGGGGCACGCCACCTGATCACCCTCGAACTGAGCACCGAAGAACTGACACCGTCCAATATGCAACAGCGCATCAAACAGGCCTACCGCCATCAGGTCAAGCGGCACCATCCCGATCTGGGGGGCAGCGCCCAGGCCTTTCTCAAGATCCAGGATGCCTATGAACGGCTGATCGACTGGACCAGGAACCCCACCTACATCCGCAAGAGCGGCTTTCCCGACAAATGGCTCTACGAAGGGGCCAACAATCGCTGGCTGCAGCCGATCGTGCCGCGCAAAGCCCGGTAGTGCCTGGCCTTCAAACCCGCGAAGAGGCTTTTATCAAATAATCGGCCATCTCTTCGTCCACCTGTTCGGTGTCAAAGCTGCCCGGAGTTTCAGGGAGGAGGACGAGATAGGGCCAGGGCGCCCTTTTGGCGAGCTGCGCCGGTATACCGGGCTTCTGGGCATGCCCGACGCCGGCCAGGATGACCAGCACCGTGTCCGGATTGGCCTGCAGGTATCGATCCGCGTTCACCGCCATGGCCGTATCCCAGAGCAGTTGGGCTTCGCAAAAATTGTCGAACTGCATCTTGCCATGCACATGGGCATCGTAGGCCTTGCGGATATAATCCCGGTAAACCGGCGTCACATCGCAGGTCACCGCGCCCAATGCCGCCTTCTGGTCCTCGCTGAGGGAAGCGAACCCGTGATAGGCCACCTGCCTGGTGACGCCGCGATCCACGTTGAGGCCGATCATGGGCAGACCCTGTTGCCGGGCATACCGGAATATGGGACGGTAGAGTTCCCAGTCAAAGTTCCAGTTGTCCAGATAGATTGGCTTGAAATCCGCCTCTTCAATTTGACCCCCGATCCATCGATCCAGATCTCCCTGACTTTGCCTGCGGAACATCTCCAGGCCCACGGCTACCTTGTGGCCACCTTCCACCAGGGTGCGAATCACCTCCAGTTGCGCGCGGTGGTGCGGGGTCACGGCGTGATGCTCCCCCACCAGGATGACCCTGGCCTCGGCCAACCGCTCCAGGGATGCGACGGGATCGAGCTCCCGCTGATGTTTCAGGTCGTATAGACGCAGGGCCTCGCTGCCCAGCATGGCGTGGCAGCCCAGGATCAACCCAAAAACAGCGACGGTCAAGGCGATTAGCGATTTGTTCATGCGCCCCCCTTTGCGATAGTGCGGATCGATCTGCTTTCTTTATCGAACTGGATCAAATTAAGCGCGGCCCTGCCGGCTGTCAAAATTGAAAACCCTGCCATTAATCGTGTATATCGTGCTATATGACGTCTATCCTATCGAAAGGAGGCTTGCCCATGCACAGCCGTTTATTTTCGGAGATCACCATCCAGGGAGTGACCCTGTCCAACCGTCTCACCATGGCGCCGCTCTACCTCGGCTATGCCGGGGAAGGCGGCACGGTCAGTCCGATGCTATTGGATCACTATCGTGTTATGGCCCAGAGCGGCGTGGCCATGGTCGTGGTGGAAAACGCCACCGTGGATCATCCCGGCGGCAGCGGCTCCAACCGCACGTTGCGGGCCGACACCGACGAGAACCTCGACGGCCTGCGTACCCTGGCCCAAACTATCCAGAATGAGGGCGCCCGGGCCTGCCTGCAGATCAACCATGCCGGACGCTTTGCCCACGCCGCCCCCGAACCGTTGGCACCATCCGCCGTGGAGACCTTCCGCCGAATGCCCAAGGCCCTGGACGAATCGACCATTCAGCACATCATCGGCTGCTATGCCCAGGCCGCGGTGCGGGCCAAGGCCGCCGGCTTCGACATGGTCGAGTTGCACGGGGGCACCGGGTACCTGCTGGCCCAATTTCTCTCTCCGCACACCAACCGCCGCACCGACCGCTACGGCGGCAGTCTCGACAACCGCCAGCGCTTCGCCCTGGAGGTGCTGGGGCAGGTGAAAGCCGCGGTGAGCCAACTTCCGGTGGGCTACCGCTTCCTGGCCGATGAATGGCTGCCCGACGGTCTGCAATTGGAGGAATCGCGCCGATTCGCCAAAACCCTGGCGGATGCGGGCATCGCCTACATCTCCGTGATGGGGGGGACCTACGAATCCTTTTCGCGGCCCGAAATCGTAGAAAAATCAAAACAGACCGGCTACATGCTCGATCTGGCGGCGGCCATACGCGAACAGGTCGATGTGCCGGTCATCGCCGCCGGCCGTCTGGCCACCGGCGCCATCGCCGAACAGGCCATCGCCCAAGGCAAAACCGACTTGATCGGCCTGGCCCGCGTGCTGTGGGCCGATCCCCAATGGCCGCAGAAGGTCCGCGACGGCCGGGAAGACGAGATCATCCACTGCGACCCGAGCTGCGGCGAGGCCTGCATGCAGATGGTCATGAAAGGGCGACCCGCCTTTTGCGTGCGCTGGCCGGCCGAAAAAATGAAGGCCTGGAAGGAAAAGTTCGTATAGCGCCGTGGAACTTTTCTGGAAAAACAAAACCCTGGGCCAGCTCACGCCGGCGCAATGGGAAGCCCTGTGCGACGGCTGCGGCCGCTGCTGTCTGCAGAAACTCAAAAATCGCACCACCGGCAAGGTCTACTATACCTGGGTGGCGTGTCATCTGCTCAACATCGAAACCTGCCGCTGTGACCATTACGATCTGCGCCACCTTCTCGTCCCGGATTGCCTGGAGCTGACGCCGGGCAATATCGCCAGGCTCCACTGGCTGCCGCGAACCTGCGCCTATCGCCTGGTGGCCGCCGGACACGATCTGCCCCCCTGGCATCCGCTGGTCAGCGGCACACCGGAAACGGTGCATACGGCCGGGATTTCCATACGCCAACGTGCCATTTCGGAAGCATACGTCCATCCCGACGACGTGGAAAATTTCATCATGAAAAAACGCTTTTAGACTGCGGCGCCTACATCGTCGCCTGGTAGGTGGTGATGTCTTCCGCAAGGTAGGCGCGGCTGCCATAGAGTTCGGGAGCCAGGGCCGGCCAGCGGGCTGGATACATGGCGGTGAAGACTCGCTGGAACATGGCGTCGAGCAACTGGTCGGCGGTAATGGTGGCACTGGGGGCCTTGAGGGTCGCCTCGGCCTGCTGGATCTTTTCCAGGCGCGCCTTGAGCCTTTCGAGCAGCTCAAAATAGAGCAACACTTCTTCCCGGTGCTGGGGTTTGTCCTCGCCGCTTTCCATCTCCTGGGTGAGCTTGCTTCTCATCTGGCCGATTTTTTCGGCAGGGGCCTCTTTAAGATAGCGGCGTTTATCGCCACTGCTGAAAAAGGATTGATCGCTGACCGCCTGGCCCACCATATTTTCGATCTCTCTTAGATCCGCTTTCAGCCCGTCGGCAATGTCGCCGACCAGCGCCTGGGGCACGGTGACATCCACCCGGGCGAACAGGTCGGCGTGCATGGCCATGTTGGTTTGAAACTCGGCCACGGCGCTGTTCCAGAAGAGCCGGTTGATGCGGATCACCTCGTCCATCAGGTCCGGTCCGGCCGGGTCGACCACCTTGAGCCGGTTGAGGATCTCTGGAAAGACGTGGGCGGTGGTGGCGAACAGGTTCTCGCCGCTGACCAGCTTGAAGATGATGGCGATGGTGGCGAACCAATCCTGAAGATGCAGAATGGTGGGCAGATCCTCGTAGGCTTCCAGCAGAATGGCATTGGACATGAGATGGGTCGGGGTGGCGTACAAGGGGGTTCCGGCCAGTTGGGGCTGGGGTATCAAGATCGGATCTTCGGCATCGGTGAATACGGCTGTCTCCACGTCGATCAGGCCGATGGAGAATTTTTCGGGATGATTGAGAAAGACGGGATAGTCGTCCGGATTTCCGGCCACGAAGAGATTTTCCGGTTTCAAGTCACGCAGGGCCAATCCGCGTTGACCGATCCAGGCCAGCAGGTCCAACATGTTGGTGGCCAGGCTCTCGAGCTGCCGTCGATGCTGGGAAAATCGCGTTTCGCGAATGTAATCGGTCAGGTGGCGACGATACAGGTCGACCTGGAAGCGATGCGTGCGGACCACCTCGGCCAGCAATCGGTTGAGTTGTTCGACCGTTTCGGCGGGCAGCGCAATCTCCTCTCGTCGGAGGGACTCCCCGGCCATGTGCGATAGAAACCACTGTTTGAGGTGGTAGGTGGGCACGGTTTTGCTGGCGCCGACCTGTTCGAGCACGTCGCGCATCTGGCCTTCACACTGATAGTAGGCATCCTGGAGGGCCTGGCAGACCGGTCCGGCCGCCTCGCCATAGCGACAGATGAACCCGTGCTGATCCCACAGCAATTCCGGATGCTGACGCGCCTCGACCATGAGCTGTTGGTAACCGCTGTGAATCTCCTCGAGGGTAGCGCTGAGAAAGCAGTGTTTGGCCAGATCCATGAAAAAGGCAAAGGAATCGTCGATTTTCAGGTGTTCCTGAAGCTCGCCGTCGGACTGCAACAGGCGAACAAACCGCTCTTCCAGCGCCTCTTCGGACAGCTTTTCGCTGTCGGCAAACAAGTGGACCGCCTTCAGGATAACCGATACGCGCGGCACGATGCACGGCCTGGGCGCCAACCGATCGACGATGCGCCCCTCCGCCGCGATCTGGCGCTTGTAATCGCTGAACCGATTCATCGGCACGGGGGGAATTTTAATCACCATGTGGGAGTCGTAGATCACATAAAAGCACCGGCTGCGGCTGCCGCCTCCCTGGCCCAGCATGCCGATGGACATGCGGCGGGTCACCCATTCGTCGTTTTGAAGGATGCGCATCTCGTAGGTTTCGTTGGGGCAGGTGAGACGCATCTCCGTGCGGACGAGCTGGGCGGGCGCATCCGGGTCCGCCCCCTGCTGCCGTTTGAACAGCTGAAGAAAAAAGCGCAGCACCTGTTGCTGGTCAGAGAGTTTCGCGGTCGGACGGGAGTTTTTTCGCGGCACCTTGGTTTTGGGAAAGGTGGTGCCCGTTCGCAGGGGGGCACTCAGCGGAGGTGCGGCGTGCCTGGCCTCGGCTTCCGACGAGCGGCGCGGTCGCAACAGCATGGCAATCAGGATGGCGACCACCAGCACGGGCGCGCCGATCACCCATTTGGCGTAAAGTTTGACAGCCTCCTTGTCCACCTCGATTGCGCCGAGCAATTTTCGGAAACGGTTTTTTCCGGTGGACCCATCCGGGCCGGAGGGGTCGGACGGGGCGGTGCGCTCCAACTGAACCTGGGCTGCCAGGCGGTCGCCGGCCGGCAACTCTCCTGATATTGCCGGGGAAACGCCACCCCACAAGAGTGCGGACAACACGAGCACGGTGATGAGACGCGTGAATAGGATAAGGCGTTTGGGCATCGTCGTTTAAAATTTTATGCGCACATGGCAGCTCAAGCCATGACAGGAAATCGGTTCGTTCCGGCGACGGGTCACGCGGCCACCCGCTCGCACAATTGCACCTCGAGTTTGATCGGCCCCACCTCCACCACATCCTCGTGGTTGAGTTTCACGGTGCCCTTGACGCGGGCGCCGTTACGTTTGGGCTTGATCCATCCGCCGGCATATCGCAAAAAGTAGTCCCCCGCCTGTTTGGTGATCACCGCCGCCGGACCGCCCATCAGCACGGCCCACAAGCCACCGATGACGATATCCGCATCCGGGTTGATACCGATGGCCAACTGCCGCTCTGGCAAAGCACGGGTACCCTCACCGCCGGCCAGAAAAGCGAGGCGGTCGCTTTTGGGGCGCACCGTTTTGGGCTTTGCGGATGCCGACCTGTTTTTAACGCCTTTGGCATAGGCGTCCGTCATCAGGATCGTACTTGCCGTGTCCAGATTGCCGGGAAGGGTGTCGAAGGCCTCGTCCGATCGCTCCACGACGATGGTATCGGACCAGTCGGCTTTCAACACATGCTTGCCGATGGTGACCTCGTCGTTGTTGTTGAGCACGATCTGGGTGATGCGCTGGCCGTTGCAGAATGTCCCGTTTTTACTGTCCAAATCAGTTAACAAAATACGATCGCCCTGGTGATCGACCCGGGCGTGGTGACCGGATACCGCCAGATTCTCGATGACCACATTGTTGTCGGTCCGCCGGCCGATGGTCAGCCGGTCCCCTGCGCTCAAGGGGTAAGCCGACAAGATTTTGTCTTTGAACATCAGTATAAGTTTCGACATCGTCGGGTTTCCTCGCGCTATCGTGTCACGCCACCGGCGGATCCGGGTCGCGCGGTGACAAATTTTGTCTCGCCGGCCGGTCGTCCTGCCGGTGGCCCGGCGTCCCGATTCCGACGGCCATCATCATGATCGCCTGCCGATTCGGTGCCATAGCGGTTTGACAACCTATCGGACATGATTAATTTCTTTTAGCTTTCATGCAAAAAACAGACCATTGATTTTGGGGAGGAGATATGCGTTTCGACAAGTTTACCATTAAGTCCCAGGAGCTGATTCAAAGTGCCCAGAGTGCGGCCAATCGCTTCAACCATCAACAAATCGAGCCCGAGCACCTGCTCGTGACCATGCTCGCCGAGCGCGAAGGCGTGGCCAATGCGATTCTGCGCAAACTGGGCGTGAGTCCGGGCGCCATCGCCCAGGAGGCCACCGCGGCGCTGGAGCGTCTGCCCAAGGTCACCGGCACAGGTGAGGTCTATTTCTCGTCCCGGGCCAAGGCCGTTTTGGAGCGGGCGTTTGGCGAAGCCGACAAAATGAAGGACGAGTATGTCAGCATCGAGCACATCCTGCTGGCCGTGGTGGACGACAAGAGCGGCGATGCACGCAGGATTCTGCAGCGTTACGGCGTGGACCGGGATGCCCTATTGAAAGTGCTCATGGAGATCCGCGGCAGCCAGCGCATCACCGACCCCAATCCCGAGGAAAAATACCAGGCCCTGGACAAGTTCAGCCGCGACTTGACCGAACTGGCGCGCCTGGGCAAGATCGATCCGGTCATCGGCCGCGACGACGAAATTCGGCGCATCGTGCAGGTGCTCTCCCGGCGCACCAAGAACAACCCGGTGCTCATCGGCGAGCCGGGAGTGGGCAAGACGGCCATCGTCGAAGGGCTCGCCCAGCGCATCGTGGCCGGGGACGTTTCCGAGAGCCTCAAGAATCGACGTCTGGTGGCCCTGGACATGGGCGCCCTGATCGCCGGCGCAAAATATCGCGGCGAGTTCGAAGACCGGCTCAAGGCCGTGCTCAAGGAGGTGGAAAAGGCCGAGGGCGAGGTCATTCTGTTCATCGACGAACTGCACACCCTGGTGGGCGCCGGGGCGGCCGAAGGGGCCATGGACGCTTCCAACATGCTCAAACCGGCCCTGGCGCGCGGCACCCTGCGCTGCGTGGGCGCCACCACCATCAACGAGTACCGCAAGCACATCGAAAAAGATGCGGCCCTGGAGCGTCGTTTCCAGCCGGTGCTGGTGACCGAGCCCACGGTCGAAGACACCATCTCCATCCTGCGCGGCCTCAAGGAGAAGTACGAGGTGCACCACGGCGTGCGCATCAAGGATTCGGCCATCGTAGCCGCCGCGACCCTATCGGACCGCTACATCGCCGACCGCTTTTTACCGGACAAGGCCATCGATTTGATCGACGAATGCGCCTCCAAGCTGCGCATCGAAATCGACTCCATGCCGGTCGAAATCGACGAGGTGCAGCGCAAAATCACCCAGGCCGAAATCGAACGCCAGGCCCTGAAAAAGGAGACCGATGCGGCCTCCCGCGAACGGTTGGCCAAGCTGGAGAACGACCTGGAGGCCGCGCGCGCCAACCTGGCCCAGATGAAGGCCCATTGGGATCGTGAAAAAGCGGCCATCGAAACGATCCGCAAGATCAAGGAGGAGCTGGAGCAGGTGGGTATCGCCCAGCAGAAGGCCGAACGCGAGGGCGATCTGGCCCGGGTGGCCGAGCTGCGTTACGGCCGGGCCATCGAGCTGAACAAGCAGATGGAAACGGCCCGGGCCGAACTGGAAGCCCTGCAGGCCGAACGCAAAATGCTCAAGGAAGAGGTGGACGACGAAGACGTGGCCGAGGTGGTGGCCCGCTGGACCGGCATCCCGGTCAGCCGCATGCTCGAGAGCGAACGGGAAAAGCTGGTGGGCATGGAAGATCGCCTGAGCCGCCGGGTCATCGGACAGAAACGGGCCATCGAGGCGGTTTCCAACGCCGTTCGCCGGGCCCGTTCGGGTCTGCAGGACCCCAACCGGCCCATTGGTTCGTTCATTTTCATGGGGCCCACCGGCGTGGGCAAGACCGAACTGGCCAAGGCCCTGGCCGAATTCATCTTCGACGACGAGCAGGCCATCGTGCGGGTCGACATGTCCGAATACATGGAAAAGCATTCGGTGGCGCGCCTGATCGGCGCCCCCCCGGGTTATGTGGGCTATGAAGAGGGAGGTTATCTCACCGAAGCGGTGCGGCGGCGTCCCTATTCGGTGGTGCTCTTCGATGAGATAGAAAAAGCCCACCCCGAGGTGTTCAACGTGCTCCTGCAGATCCTGGACGACGGCCGCATGACCGACGGCCACGGCAAGACCGTGGATTTCAAGAACACGATCATCATCATGACCTCCAACGTGGGCAGCCAGTATATCCAGGAGTTGGGCAGCAACCAGCGCAGCGAAATGGAGCGGCGGGTCACCGAGGCGTTGCGGGCCCAGTTCAAGCCGGAGTTTCTCAACCGCATCGACGAGACGATCATCTTCTTCAACCTCTCGGCCGATCAGATCGGAGCCATCGTGGAGATCCAGATCGGGCGCCTGGCCAAACGCTTGGCCGAACGCAAAATCACCCTGGAATTGGAAGATAGCGCCAAACGGCTGCTGATTGAGCTCGGATACGATCCGGTGTACGGCGCCCGGCCGCTCAAGCGGGCCATCCAGCACCACATCGAGAACCCCCTGGCCATGGCCATTTTAAAGGGCGAGATTGCCGACGGCGCCGCCTTGCGCGTGGCGGCCGAGGGAGACCGGATGGTGTTTCGGCCAGCGGACGGACACGTTTAACAACAGCCGAGGCGCCTCGACTGTATCTCTTTGACGTAGGCGTCGATCTTCTCCTTGGGAAAGATCCCCTCCTCGGTGACGAGAAAATCGACCATGTCCAGATCCAGCATGTCGTGGGAATAGGTGGTCAAAACATAATTGGTGTTGTTCTGGACGGTCGCCACCCGTTTTTCGTGGATGCATTGATCTTCGCTCAACCCGTGGGAAAACTTGAGGGTGTTGGCGAACAGGTAGACCGGAATCTTGTGAAAATGGCACAGGCTGGCGACGTTGGCCGTGCCCACGGCCGAGACCACCTTCATGTCGTGGGTGATGGAGAGGGCGCCGGTGAGCATTTTGTTGGCCTTGCCGATGTAGTGGCCCAACGAGAATTCGGGCACGGTCTCCAGCTCGACCTGCGCCTGCTTGAGAATATCGATCAGCTTCTTGGTCTTGATGAAATCCTGTTTGAGCACGATCACCTGGAGACGACGTTCCATCACCTCCTTGGCAAGCGCGATCATCCTGGTCACATCGGAGCTGGCCGTGTGCATGACGATCACGTCGCCGTCGTCGATGCAATCGAGCCCGATCTGGATGATCCGGGCCACCTTCTCTTTGATCCGATCATGCTTGGCCTGCAGGATCTCGCACGCCTTTTCCCGCAATTGATCCACGTCCGCGCCGAAATGGGGGGCCATTTCGGTTTCGAACTCCTCGATGAGGTGAATCAGGGGAACGATCTTGGGCCGGGTATTTTTGATGGCATCGGCCAGGGCGGCATATTGGTTGGGGATTTGCTCCGGGGCGCACTTGAGCTCCTGGATGGAGGCCTTGAAGGCCTGCAGGGCCAGCATGGTGGCGCGCGAGGAGCCCACTAGATCTTCGTGATCGCGGATCAGTCGACACAAAATGGTTTTGTCTGCTTCGTTCATAGTTCTCTCACAAACGTACCCTTGGTTTTGTTCACGATTAAGGCAATGTCAGTCGCAGGTAGATCATCAGATAGATCGATGAAATGATCAGGGTGATGATCGTGATGACGGCGCTGAACTTCATAAACTGGAGAAAAGAGATATCGACCCGGTAACGCTTGGCCATTCCCACGGTGACGATATTGGCCGATGCGCCGATCATGGTGAAGTTGCCGCCCAGACAAGCGCCCAGGGATAGCGCCCACCACAGGATATTGTGCGGAATGGGCGTGGTTTCCAGAATCAGCCTCACGATGGGGATCATGGTGATGGTAAAGGGGATATTGTCGAGAAAACCCGAAACGATGCCCGACACCCAAAGCACCATCAGAACGATCACATAGGGATTGTCGCCCACCTGGAGAAAAATGTTGCGGGCGATCCATTCGATGACGCCCTTCTCCTCCAGCACACCCACCAGGATGAAGAGCCCGGCGAAAAAAAGCAGGGTGCTCCATTCGATCTCTTCGAGCATGTGCTCGACGTTCACACGGGTGATGACAAACAGCACCATGGCCATGAGCAGCGCCACCACGCCGGGCGACAGCTTGGTGATGGTCTGGGTCACGAAGAGCAGGATGGTGACAATCAGGCAGCCGAGGCTTTTGAACAGAAAGACCCGGTCGATTTTGGTCGCCAGGAACTCGTAGCGGATCTTTTCCAGAAGCAGCTGAACGGAAAAAAGCTTGCCCAGATTCGTGTCGATGGGTTTGAACTTGCCTCGATTGGCGAGCCAGATATAAAACAGGACCACCACAAAACAGACGATGATCGGCGGCGACATGTTGAAGAGGAACTGGTTGAAGGTCAATCCGACCTTGGAGCCGATGATGATGTTGGGCGGGTCGCCTATCAAAGTGGCCGTGCCGCCCACGTTGGAGATGACCGCCTGACTGATGACATACACCTTGGGGTCCAGCCCCATGCCTCGGGTCAGCTCGATAACGATGGGCACGATGATCAGGACCGTGGTCACGTTGTCCAGAAAGGCGGACAACACGGCCGTGACAATGGAAAAAAGAACCAGGATCTTGAGCGGACTGCCCTTGGTCAGCTCGGCGATCTTGACCGATAAAATCGTAAAAAAGCCTGATTTACGAACGATGGCCACGATGGACATCATACCGAGCAGCAGCATGATGGTCTCGAAATCGATGAATTCGACCGCCTTGTGCTCGGACACCACGTGCAGCACCAGCAGCACCATGACGCCCAGCAGCGCGGCCACCGCCTTGTTGACCAGTTCGAACGAGATCAAGGCATAGACGATGACGAAAACTACAATCGGAATTAGCGCCCCTTCCATGATGGTTCAACCTTCCCTGTCGCAAGTGGAGACAATTTAGTACAAATATTCAGTGGCTTAAATAAAAGTGGGTGATATATCCCCAAATGCGGCAGGTGTCAATGTTCGATTTTGTTCCACCGAACGTCCCCCGAGGAGGGGTCTAAAGGGGGGTTGTCAAGGGCCTGTTAAGCCTATAAGTTAAAGAGGAAAAATACCTGATTCATGAAAAAGGCACGAAACCATGCCCCTTTCCGCCAAGGAGCGCCTGAGACGCTTCTATAGCCGGTTCGACGGGGATGATCATGTCTTGATCCCCATCGTGGCCGATCCGGACGCCATTGCCAGCGCCATGGCCGTCAAGCGGTTATTATGGCGCAAGGTCGCCGGCGTGACCATCTCCAATCTCAATGTGATCCAGCGCACCGACAATCTGGTGCTGATCCGCCTGGTGGGTGTCTCCCTGGTGCCGTTTGCGCAAATCGACCTGGCTCGCCACGAGCGCATCGTACTGGTCGACGGTCAGCCCGACCACCATGAGCTGTTGCTCGGTCTCAAGCCGGATGTGATCATCGATCACCATCCCCCGAGCGCCTCGGCCCAGGCCCCTTTCGTGGACATTCGACCCAAATACGGCGCCACGGCCAGCATTCTGGTCGAATACCTGCGCGCAGCCAAAATCAAGCCCTCCGCCAAATTGGCCACCAGCCTCTATTATGCGATCAAGACCGATACCAGCAATTTCGAACGCCACACCGTGGCCGAGGACCTGCAGGCCTTTCAGTTCGTGTTTCATCTCTCCAATATCGCCTTGGCGCGCCGCATCGAGTGCGCCGAAATCCGTCTCGACTTTCTGAAATATTTCCGAAAGGCACTGGACGAGATGCATCTGCACAAGGGGCGCGCCTGTGTCTGTCTGGGTGTGGTCAATCATCCGGATGTGTGCGTACAAATCGCCGACTTTCTCATGCGCATCGATTCGGTCAACTGGAGCATCGTGGCCGGGGTGCACCAGGGAAAACTGGTGACGATTTTCCGAAACGACGGCATCCGCAAAGATGCCGGCAGCCTGGCCAAAAACAGCTTCGGTCGCTGGGGTCTGGCCGGCGGCCACAAAAGCGCGGCGAGGGCCGAAGTACCCCTCGATGCCATCGCGTCGCTCGTCAATGTCAAAGATTGGAAAGCACTTTCCGACTGGATCCGCATGCGCATCGAGCGAGGCATGCGGGCCGGTCGCCAGAAGCCCCCCGCATCTGCAACAGCGGGCCCGGAACAAACC
Source organism: Desulfatitalea sp. UBA4791 (assembly GCA_002402905.1). Lineage (GTDB taxonomy): Bacteria > Desulfobacterota > Desulfobacteria > Desulfobacterales > Desulfosarcinaceae > Desulfatitalea. Next base: position 34,118 of record DHGT01000037.1, read on the forward strand.
AAACGATTGAAATCAAAATGAAAATCACGGTCCTGGGATCGGGCACCTGCGTGCCCCGTCTGACGCGCAGCGCCAGCAGCGTGCTGGTGGAGAGCGGCCGTGCCAAAATCCTGGTGGACCTCGGTCCGGGCACCATGCATCGGCTGCTGCAATACGGGTTGACCATCTTTGACCTGACCCACATTTTTTTGACCCACTTTCACCCCGATCACACCGCCGAATTGGTCCCACTGCTTTTCGCCACCAAATATCCTGACGCCGGCGCCCGCACACACCGTCTGACCCTTGCCGCGGGCATTGGGCTGAAACGGTTCTACCAGGGATTGCGGGCGGTCTACGACCATTGGATCGTCCTGCCCGACGACCAGATGGCCCTGCAGGAGATCGACACCCTGGCCGGCGAGACGATCCGCTATCCTGAAGGATTTGTGCTGACCGCCCGGCCGGTGAACCATCGCCCCGAAAGCCTGGCCTACCGCATCAGCGATCCGGACGGTCGATCGATGGCCTGTTCGGGAGATACGGATGTGTGCGATGCGTTGGTCGACGTGGCCCGGGAGGCAGACCTGTTCATTTGCGAGTCGGCCATGCCCGACGGCCACAAGGTGCCGGGACACCTCACCCCCTCGCTTGCCGGACACATCGCCGCCCGGGCCGCGGCCCGACACCTGGTGCTCACCCATCTCTATCCCGAGTGCGACGGACAGGATCTTGTCAAACAGGCCACCGGCACGTATAAGGGGCCGGTGACCGTCGCCGAGGACTTGATGTCCTTCGTTTTGTGACGATACGTCCTGGCGTTTGAAAGAAAACGGTCGGCGACGGTGCGCCGCGGCCCGACACCCAACGGAAGCAAAGGAGGCTTATGAGATACTATCCGGTGTGCCTGGACATACAGGGGCGCGCCTGCCTGGTGGTGGGCGGCGGCCAGGTCGGCTCACGCAAGGTGGGCACCCTGCTGGCGTGCGGTGCCCGGGTCACGGTGGTCAGCCCCCAGGCCACCGATACCATCACCGAGCTCGCCCAACAGGGTCGCATCACATGGAAACCGCGCGCCTACCGCAGCACCGACCAGCAGGAAAGCTTTCTGGTGATCGGCGCCACCAACGATGAGGCGCTGAACCAGCGCATTCATGATGATGCCGAACAAGCCGGCCGTCTTTGCAACATCGCCGATCAGCCCCAACGGTGCAATTTCGTATTGCCGTCGGTGGTGCGCCAGGGGAACCTTACCATCGCCATCTCCACCTCCGGTCAAAGCCCGGCCTTTGCCAAATACATGCGTCGGCAGTTGCAGGCCCAATTCGGGCCCGAATATGGCCGTTTCCTGGATCTCATGGGGGCGTTGCGCCGGCGACTGCTCGCCGAGGCGCATGCCCCCGAGGCGCACAAGCCGATTTTCGAAAGGCTCATCGACGAGGGACTGCTGGCGTTGATTCGCCAGGACGATCACCGGAAAATCGATGCCCTGCTGGCCCGGGTGGTCGGGCCGGACGTGACTTATGCGGGTCTGATGGCGGACGATGCGATGGATGAACGCCATCTCCCTCCAAAAGAATAAGGAAACCTTATGCAGATCGCCTTTATCGCGGCCATTCTTTTATACATGCTCAGCAGCGCCGCCTATTTCGCCTATCTGTTCATTCAGCGCGATCGGCTGCAGCAGATCGGCGGCCTGCTGCTGATGGTCGGATTCGCCTGCCACACCGTCTCCATCGGCTGGGCGTTCGCGGCCACCGGCCACGTGCCGGTCAACAATCTTCACGAAACGCTTTCCATGACGGCCTGGGCCGTGGTCGGGGCCTTTCTGGTGTTGAATCTGAAATTTCGTATTAAAATATTGGGGGTTTACGTGGCGCCACTGGTGGTCTTCATTCTTCTGATCGCCACCCAGTTTCCCCGCGAACCCCTTCAGCCGCAAAACATGCTCAAGGGCATCTGGCTGCTGGTGCATATCATTACTATTTTTGCCGGTGACGCGGCCTTTGCCCTGGCGGCCGGAGTGGGCGTCCTCTATCTGCTCCAGGAACGCAACATCAAAGCCAAGACGCGCGGTTTCTTTTTCAAGCGTCTGCCGTCCCTGGATTTGCTTGACACCACGGGATATGCATGTATTGTCTGCGGGTTTACCCTGCTGACCATCGGTTTAATCTCGGGTATGGTGTACGCCAAAATCCTATGGGGGCGGTTCTGGAGCTGGGACCCCAAGGAGGTGTGGTCGGCCATCACCTGGATCTTCTATGCCGTCCATCTGCATGTTCGTCTGGCCATTGGCTGGCGGGGTCGACGCGCGGCGGTCATGGCCATCGTGGGGCTGGGTGTGTTGCTGTTCACCTTTTTGGGGGTCAATTTCCTGCTTTCCGGCCATCACGGTCAATTTACGCAGTATTAGTTGAATTTATGGACAAACTCATCCTCATCGGCCTGAACCACAAAACCGCACCCATCGAGATCCGGGAGTGCTTCGCCTTTTCCGATGAGGATGCCCGCGCCGCCCTCGCCTTGCTGTGCGCGGACCCGGCCATCGAAGAGGCCGTGCTCCTGTCCACCTGCAACCGCGTGGAGCTCATCCTGGTCACCGGCCGGAACGCCAATGCCATCGAAAAGGCAAAACAGTTTCTGGCCCGGACCAAGCAGGTGCCCCTGGAACATTTCGACGCCAGCCTCTATATTCATCGGGGTGAAGCGGCGGCCCGCCACCTGTTTCGTGTGGCCGCCAGCCTGGACAGCATGGTGCTGGGCGAACCCCAGATTCTCGGGCAGGTCAAGACCGCCTATCGCATGGCCACCGAACTGAGGAGCTCGGGTGTCATTCTCAACCGCCTCTTGCACCGGACCTTTTTCGTGGCCAAACGAATCCGCACCGAAACGGGCATCGGCGATCATGCCGTGTCGATCAGTTATGCCGCCGTCGAACTGGCGCGTAAAATTTTCGGCGATCTGGAAGGTAAAAAGGTCTTGTTGATCGGTGCCGGAGAGATGGCCGAGCTGGCCGTGGAACATCTGATCCACAACCGCACCGGCAGTGTGTTTGTGGCCAACCGGACCTTTCAAAGGGGCATGGAGCTGGCCGACCGCTATCATGGCACGGCCATTCACCTCGAGGAGATCGTACCCCATCTTCAAAAGGTGGACATCATCATCAGCTCCACCGGTTCCCAAGACTATATCCTGCGGACGCCCGATGTGAAAGGCATCATGCGCCACCGTCGCAATCGCCCCCTGTTTTTTATCGACATCGCCGTGCCGCGCAACATCGATCCGCGAATCAACCAGATCGACAACGCCTATGTCTACGACATCGACGACCTCACCCAGGTGGTGGATGACAACATCCAGGATCGCCAGCGGGAGGCCGTAAAAGCCGATCGCATCATCGACGCGGCCGTCGTCCAGTTCCGGCAGTGGTATGAGCGTCTGGATGTGGTACCCACCATCAAGGCCCTGCATGCCAAAGTCAGGGGGCTGGCCCACTCGGAAGTGGCCAGGACGCTCGGTCAGTTGCCCCATCTCACCCCCCACGATCAGGCGGCGATCGAAAAAATGATGGAAGCGACCGTTAAAAAAATCCTGCACGATCCCACCCAGTTTCTCAAGGGCGACGGGTGTCACGGCGATCGATCGAACTCACTGGACGTCGCGCGTAGACTGTTTAAATTAGACGATTAGAAGATACAAAGGAGGGGGTCTTGAAAAAGATTGCATTCTTGTTTCCCGGGCAGGGTTCGCAGAAGGTGGGCATGGGCCAGGATCTCTACGAGGCCTTCGAGGATGTAAAAGCCATTTTTACGGCGGCCGACCAGGCGTCGGGGCTGCCGATCACAAAACTATGCTTCGAGGGCCCCATGGAGACATTGACCGAAACCGTCAACCTCCAGCCAGCTATCACCGCCGTCAACCTGGCCTGTCTGGTCGGTATCGCAAAAAAAGGGATCACCCCCCAATTGTGCGCTGGACACAGCCTGGGTGAATACAGCGCTCTCTATGCCGCGGGGGTGGTCTCGGCCACCGATTGCATCAAGCTGGTATACAAACGCGGAGAGCTCATGCAGCGCGAGGCCGATCGCCACAAGGGCGCGATGAGTGCCGTCGTGGGGATGACCCTCGATCAGCTCCGCCCTATCGTCGAACAGGCGGCAGCCGGCGGGATCATCGCCATCGCCAACCATAACAGCGCCGAGCAGATCGTCATCACCGGCGCACCCGACGCGGTGCAGTCAGCCGGCGATGCCGCAGCCGCCCAGGGGGCTCGGGCCATTGCGCTGAAAGTCAGCGGAGCCTGGCACAGCCCCCTGATCCAGGGCGCCGAAGCGGACTTCAAGACTTTTTTGGATGGCGTGACGTTCCATGCCCCCGTATATCCAATCATCCACAATGTCACCGCGGATACAGCCGCCGAACCCGAACAGATCAAGCGTCTCATGGCAGCCCAATTGTGCAGCCCGGTTCGCTGGTACGATTCGGTCTTGAAGATGCTCGCATCCGGAATCGACGTGTTCGTGGAAATCGGTCCCGGCAAAGTGCTCACCGGATTGGTCAAAAAAATCGTCCCGGCCGGTCACGATGTCCAGCTGTTCAATGTGTACGATGTGAAAACCCTCGAAAAATTTCTCGATGCGGTGGCCTGAGACAGATGGATTGAATTCTGGTGGACAGGGGATGCCATGGCACACATGCATTGTGCAACATTTCGCTTTACATCGATAATTTTAATATGGTAATCAATCTTTTTTTAATTGGCGAAAACCCAATGCTCAAAGAGAGTTGCCTATGAAAAAGAAAGAACTTAAATATTTTGAGGAACTTCTGCGCAACCGACTCCAGGAGCTGTTGAGCCAGGCCGACCATACTGTTTCGGGCATGACCGAGCAGAAAGAGAACTTTCCAGACCCCACAGATCGTGCCACTCTGGAGTCCGATCGCAATTTCATGCTTCGCATTCGGGACCGGGAACACAAGCTGATTAAAAAAATCAAAAAGGCGTTGGAACGCATTGAGAACGGCACTTTCGGTATTTGTGAATCCTGCGGCGAAGAGATCTCCATCGAACGTCTCAAGGCGCGCCCGATGACCACCCAGTGCATCGAGTGTAAAACCAAAGAGGAGGCATTCGAAAAGTCCCTGGGTCTTTAAATGTGCCCTCTTTTAAGTCCTTAACCCGGCTTCGGTCGTCAGAAAAGAACCGCGGTCGTACCCCTGCGATCACTCCGGCAGGATCGCCGTTGATTGAACATTCTCGGAAACGCCATTCAACTTGCACACGAAGAAGGTTACCGTTCGCCACCCTGGCGCTTCCACGCGCCGGGGTGGCGCTATTTTGCGTGAAAATCGAAAGGTCGTCCCATGGGCTTAGAACCGGCTGGAAATATTGATCTCCACATCCACACCACCGCCTCGGACGGCACCTTCACGCCTTCGGAAATCATACAGATGGCCCTGGGAAAAGGGTTGGGGGCCATTGCCATAACCGATCACGACACCCTGGCCGGCAGTCGTGCCGCACTGGCCATGCAACCGCCCGACCGCTTGAACATTCTCAGCGGTGTGGAAATCAGCACCGCGGCCCCGGAGGGGTTTCCCATGGCCGGCAGCCTGCACATCCTCGGTTACGGGGTTCGCATCGACGACGGGCCCCTCGAACAGGCCCTGGTCGATCTTCAACACGCCCGGGACGAACGCATTCCCAAGATCGTCACCTTGCTCAATCGGGCGGGCATTCCCATTTCCATCGCCGATGTGATGGCCATGGTTGTCGAGGGCAGCGCCGGCCGCCCCCATGTGGCCCAAGCCTTGATCCGTGCCGGAATCGCACGGGATGTCAACGACGCCTTCGACCGCTATCTGGCCAAGGGGCAGCCGGGTTACGTCGAGAAGCGTCGTATCGACTGCCGGCAAGCCATTGCACTGATCCGTGCCGCCGGCGGCATCGCAGTGCTGGCCCATCCCTATCTGGCACCCGGCGGACAGAGCGAGGCCCTGGCCGATCTGCTGGCCACACTGTGCGACATGGGCCTCCAGGGGATCGAGGTCTACTATTCGCGCCACACGCCCCAAAACGTGGCCCTTTACCTCGAGATGGCCCGCCGGTTCGATCTGGTGGTCACCGGCGGCAGCGATTTTCACGGCGATTTGATACCGGATATTCAATTGGGCAGCGGCGAGGGCGATCTTTCCATCCCCTACTCGGTGTACGAAGCCCTCGTTTCCAGAATCGCGAAGCAAAAGGCGGCCTGAGCGGACCATGGACACCGGCAACGATTACCTTCGACTCCAGCACCACCTGCAATACCAGTTCAACGACATCACCCTCCTGGAAGAGGCGTTGCGTCACAGTTCCTATGTCAACGAGCAATCCGTCGGTAGTTTGCGCGACAACGAACGGCTCGAGTTCCTCGGTGACGCGGTCCTCAATCTGGTCATCGGGCACCTGCTCATGCGCGCCTACCCCCAGATGCATGAGGGCGACCTTTCCCGCATCCGCGCCAACATGGTCAATGAAACCCAACTGGCCGACGTGAGCCGCCACATGGATCTGGGGCGCTACCTGATGCTGGGCAAGGGGGAAATCCAGACCGGCGGCCAGGAAAAAAACTCCATTCTGGCCGATGCCGTGGAGGCGATCATTGCCGCCATCTATCTGGACGGCGGCTTTGAACATGCTTTCGCCGCCATCGAAACCCATTTCGGCGATCTCATCACGGCGGCTCCCGAACTGATTTCCGGGCAGGACTTCAAGAGTCGCCTGCAGGAATCCATACAGGGAAAAATCCAGGCCCTGCCCAGCTACCGCGTCGTCGATGCCTGCGGTCCCGACCACGACAAGACCTTTTACGTGGAGATGACAGCCGGAGAACTCAAGACCCAAGGCGTCGGCAAGAGCAAAAAGCTAGCCGAACAGGACGCGGCCCGTCAGGCGCTGGCCCTGTTGGAAGCAGAAAAAAGACATCGGGGACCCGAGGCTTGAGCACGCCCACACCTTCGCCGCGACCGTTCATCGTGCCGGTGTTCATTCCCCATGCCGGCTGCCCCCACCGTTGCATTTTCTGCAACCAGCACGCGACAACGGGCCAAATGGCCTCCATGCCTTCCCTGATCGATCTACGCAAGCACATCGACGAATTCCTGGCGCACCGCCGGGACCCGAACCGCTACACCGAAATTTCGTTCTACGGGGGTACGTTCCTGGGCCTGGCGAAGGAACAGATCCAACTTCTCCTGGCAACTGCGGCTGCCTATGTGCGCAAGGGACTGGTCGATGGCATTCGTTTTTCCACCCGCCCCGACACCATCGACGCCGGGCGACTGGACCTGATCGCGTCCTATCCGGTTACCACCATCGAATTGGGCGTGCAATCCATACAGGACGACGTTCTGGCGCATTCGGCCAGGGGCCACACGGCCGAGGACACCCGCCGGGCCGTCACCCTGCTCGCCGACCGGCCCTATCAGCTCGGCCTCCAGATGATGATCGGTCTTCCCGGGGACACGGCCGCCGGGGCGCTGTCCACCGGACGCCAACTCGCCGGGTTGAGCCCTGATTTTGTGCGCATCTATCCGACTGTGGTATTCAAGGGGAGCCCCCTGGCCCGCTGGTACCTGGAGGGGCGTTACGAACCGCTCTCCCTCGAGGCGGCCGTGGCTCTGTGCGCCGAACTCTACCTGATCTTCGCCCGGCATGAGATCCCGGTCATCCGCATGGGGCTTCAAGCCGGACCGGAACTCGACACAGACAGAGATCTGATGGCCGGCCCCTTTCATCCGGCCTTCGGCGAACTGGTCCGTTCGGCGATCTGGCAGGATGCCATCTCCCGGCATTTGGAAAAAGAGGGGCTTGGCGGCGGCGAAGTGCTTATCGAAGTGCATTCCCGCCTGCTGTCCCAAATCAAGGGACAGCATGACGACAACATCATCGCTTTGCTGAACCGGCACGATCTACGGGCCATGGAAGTGCGGGCCAAGGACGCGGTGCCCGATGATACGGTCCTGGTGAACGGCGTCGTTTGTCGGCGCTGGTAAATCGGCACCCGAAAATTTCCCGGAAGCAATCCGCCCAAAATTAATCCGTCCGATGGATCTCCAAGGTTTCGCGGAAATCCACCGGACGGTCTGACGCATCATCAGTGGTTTTGGTTTTCAGCCCTATCAGCGGCCAGCCACGACATTCAACAAAAACCCCGGATGGCCGATCAGTGCCGAAAAAATCACATCGTGCGGGGAGACGCCCACTCGCACCGGCCGGGCATAATGCCGCCCGTGATGGGGCCGCGAGGGGAGGTGACGATATGCGGGACCCTGATGCGGCCCAGAATGTTTAGGCCCGTGGTGGGGCCGGAAGTGATGACCGCCATGGTTGCGATGCTTGTCGAAGTGGGGCGGATTGTGGAACCCGCCGCTCCGGCCGTTTCCGCCGGGATGGTGGGGCGCGGCATGATAGCCGCCGTGACCGCCTTTGAAACTGCCGCGGTCACCCCTGCCGTCGGCCCAGGCATTTCCGCCGATGAGAAAAGTCGCTGCAACCGCCGCTATCATCCATTGGATCGCTCTTTTTTTCATGATTCACCTCTCGCATGTTGTGTCCCTCGGCCGATGATGGCCAACCATTACGGGACGGTTTAGCTCGTATGACGCAAGAGGTCCGCCAAATGTTTACATCAAAAAAACCATACTTGCTCTCATTGAATCCAACTGGTTTTTTTGTCGTTGAAATTATTGGGGTTTGGCATTGGCCCAAGGAACTCCACAAACCCGACACCCCCTGTAATCGCTACAGTTTTCCCGACCGGATGATGGAAAAGATCAGCCACAACCCCAGGATCGTGGCGATGCAGTAACCGGCCAGGCCGAGCAGTTGGGTGAGGGGGAGGCGGCCCAACCCGAAGAGGGGAATGTCGATGGCGAGCATGTCAGGGGCCGTGGCATTGAGGATCATCGATGCGGCGATGATGGAGGCCGACACCACGATGCCGATGGTCAGGCGGTTCAGGCCGGTTTCGAACTTGCTGGAGGCCTGCTCCAGTCCCCCGTGCCGCAGATCCAGGCGATGTTCGCCGAGGGCCAGACGGCGCAGGATGTCGTGGGTCAACTTGGGCATCCAGCGCAGGTATCCGCCGGCCGCCTTGGCGTCGCGTCCGATGTTCTTGAAAATTTTCTGCGCCTCGTAGCCGCGTTGCAGCAACCGCTTGGCGTAGGGCCGGGTCACCTCGAGCAGGCTGGCGTCCGAATCTAAAATTTTGCCCAGGGCCTCGGTCTGGATGAAGGTCTTGAGCAGCAGCAACAGGTTGCGGGGCAGGGTGACGCGGTATTTATGCACCATCCGCATGATCTGATCGTAGACATCCTTGACCGCAATGGTTTTGAGTGCCCGGCCGTAAAAAGGCTCGCTGATCTCCTTGAGGTCGATCCGAAAGTGGGTGAAATCCACCGCTTCCGGATGAATCAGGCCGGCGGCCTCAAAGGCCTCCATCACCATGTCGTAGTCGTGTTCGGAAAATCCCAGAAAGACGTTGGCGATCTGCAGCATGGTCTCTTCATCGAGATAGCCCACAATACCGAAATCCACGAGGCTGACGCGGCCGTCGTACATCACGATGGTATTGCCCGGGTGGGGATCGGCATGAAAGATGCCCGCCTGCATCAACTGCCGGGAAAACGAGCGCAGCCCGATCATGGCCACCTCCTGGGGGTCGATGCCGTTTCGCCGGATCTCGTCGACCTGATCCATCTTGATGCCGTCGATGTGCTCCATCACCAGCACCGATTTGGAGGTGTACAGCCAGTAAACCTTGGGAATGTATATCTCGTCGTTGTCATTGAAGTTCTGGGTGAAGCGTTCGATATTACCGGCCTCCACCAGCATGTCGAGTTCGCGGAAGATGGTGCGCTCGAACTCCTTGACGAGATTGACGGCGCCCAGGATGCGGCCCAGTTCATAGCGCTTTTCGATTCTGGCCGCGAAATAGTACATCACCTCGATATCCTTGCGGATAAGCTTGTCGATGCCGGGGCGGATCACCTTTACGGCCACCTTTTCGCCGCTTTTCAAATAGGCCGAATGCACCTGGGCCACCGATGCCGCGGCCATGGATTGGGGATCGAAACGGTCGAAGATCTGGTCCAGCGGTTGCTTCAATTCCTTCTCGATGATCGCCTGAATCTGTTCGAACGGTACGGGCGGAACGCGATCCTGCAGTTTGCTCAACTCTTCGATGTAATCAACGGGGAAGATATCGCCGCGCGTGCTCATCAACTGCCCCAGCTTGATGAAGCTCGGCCCCAGCTCCTCGAGGGCCCGTCGGACGCGTGCGGGGTTGGGCAATCCCCCTTTGGTCATTACAGTGGCGTCCGTTTTCCGACGCCACAGGCGCTCGGAGACTTCGCCGAGACCGTGTTTGATCAATACGCGCGAAATGGCACCAAAGTGCCGGATACCGCGAATGCGGCGGCTGCCAAACGAAAACTCCATCATCGCATCCTTATCTGGGAAGTGACGGTCAAGGATCGGTCCGACTCCAGTCGTTATGACGTAAAGCGCAGCGGGTGTCAATTTGCTGGACTGGAGAGCAGCGATTCTAACTGAACGCGATTCAGTAAACCCAGCGTGGGCGGAACAGGTGGCCGATGCCACACGCCAAGCGGTCAAGTGCCAGTAACATGCACGGCGGGCGGCCCAGAAACTNNGCCGTTTGCATTCAACCGGCACTATTGACCGCAGGCGTATGTGGCCCTGGCCACCTGCCCCACCCACGCCTGCCATCTCTGTTGCCATGCGAATTGTTTTATCAAACAACTTTGGGAAGCATGCCCTTAAGCGTAAATCACATTCAGCTAAAGCTTAGACTGGATAGTTGTAGGTGCGGAATGCGACGAAGCGCTTGCTTTGACGCGATGGCCGCGCTAAAAGGAAAAACCGTTCCCGCGGAAATGGCACGACCGCCGACTCCCGCAACACGCAGTATCGACAGCCACCTCCGGCAGCGGGTATCCAGGCCCGTGGCGGCGGTCGAGATCACCCAATGGCCGGGGAAGAGACGAAAATGATTCGGATTGAAACCCAACCCATCAAAGCGAACCTCACGGTGCAGGTGCCCGGCTCCAAGAGCTTTACCCACCGGTTGCTCATCGCCGCCGCCTTGTCCGACGGCCGCTGCCGGATCAGCAATCCGCTGCGCAGCGAAGACACCCGCTTGACCTTCGAGGCCTTGAAACAGATGGGAATCCAGGGTGAGGATCTGGTCAACGCTATGGTCATCGAGGGCGCCCATGGCCGCCTGGCCCCATGCGCCGATCCCATCGACCTGGGCAATTCGGGCACCTCCATGCGCCTGCTCAGCGGGCTGGCCATCCTCGGCCGCGGCGACTACCAGTTTACCGGCACCCCGCGCATGTGCCAGCGCCCCATGCAGGCCCTGCTCGACAGCCTTCGCCAGCTGGGCATCGATGCCCGCTCGACCAACGGCAACGGCTGCCCGCCCATCGTCATCCCCGGCGGCCCGCCGACCGGCCGGCACACCACCATCGATTGCGGCACCAGCAGCCAGTACCTTTCGGCCCTGCTGCTGACGGCCCCCTGCCTCGAGCGCGGGCTCGTCATCGACGTCACCCGCGGGCCGGTGTCCAGACCCTACATCGACATGACCACCGGCATCATGAAACGGTTCGGCATCGAACTGCACCAGGATGGATATACCCATTTCGAGGTGCCCGGGGGCCAAACCTACCATTCCGGCGATCACACGGTCGAACCGGACGGCTCCCAGGCCGGCTATTTCTGGGCGGCCGGCGCCATCACCGGCGCCACGGTTAAAGTCCTGGGGGTCACGCCCTCCTCCAGCCAGGGCGATGTGGGGCTGGCCGAGGTCTTCGGCCGCATGGGGTGCCGCGTGGCGCACGATCCCGACGGCACGGCCGTGACCGGAGGCGACCTGGTCGCCATCGATATCGACATGGGCCACATGCCCGACATGGTGCCCACCCTGGCCGTGGTGGCCGCTTTTGCCAGGGGCACCACGGTGATTCGCAACGTGGCGCACCTGCGCGCCAAGGAGAGCGATCGCTTGGCGGCCGTCTCCCAGGAGTTGGGCAAAATGGGCATCGCTACCCAATGCGGCCCGGACGAGTTGCGCGTCACCGGCGGTCAACCCCACGGGGCCACCATTGAAACCTATGACGATCACCGCATCGCCATGTGTTTCGCCGTGACCGGCCTGAGAGTGCCGGGTGTGGTCATCACCGGCGAAAGCTGCGTGGCCAAGTCGTTTCCCAATTTTTGGGAAGTTTTCCAAACGCTGTATGCGTAAGTTTTAAGTGTAAAGTTTAAAGTGAAGGAATTCTATCGCTATTAAAAATCGCCCGGTTTTGCGCTGCCCCCGGCACCGCTGACGGTTACATCTGGGCGATATATTGGCGTTAAAGGATCATGTCATGTCCAGCACGTTTGGCACCTTGTTTCGCGTCACCACCTTTGGCGAGTCCCACTGCAAGGGGGTGGGCGCCTTGGTGGACGGCTGTCCGCCCAACCTGTTATTGAGCGAGGCCGATATTCAGCCCCAACTCGACCGCCGGCGACCCGGACAGAGCAAGATGACCACCGACCGCCAGGAGGCCGACCGGGTGACGATCCTTTCGGGTGTCGAAAACGGCCGCACACTGGGTACGCCCATCGGACTGTTCGTGCCCAACCGCGACCAGCGTCCCGGCGACTATGCCGATATGTCGCAGATTCCGCGGCCATCCCATGCCGATTACACCTACCAGATGAAGTACGGTATTCGTGCGGCCAGCGGCGGCGGCCGTTCCAGCGCGAGGGAGACCATCGGGCGCGTGGCGGCCGGGGCCATCGCCGAAAAGATCCTGGGCGAGGGTTTCGGGGTCCAGATCGTGGCCTGGGTCAGTGCCGTGGCCGACATACCTTCCGGGGCGGTGGATATGGCGACGATCACCCGGGATCGGGTCGATGGCAACTCGATCCGCTGCCCGGACGAATCGGCTGCCCAGCAGATGATGGCCGCCGTGCGGGCGGCCCGGGACGACCAGGACTCGTTGGGCGGAGTGGTCACTTGCGTGTGCCGCAACGTTCCCGTGGGGCTGGGTGAACCGGTCTTCGACAAGCTCGAAGCCCAACTGGCGCGTGCCATGCTTTCCATCCCGGCCACCAAAGGCTTTGAGATCGGCTCGGGATTTGCCGGCACGCGCCTGCGCGGTTCCCGGCACAACGATCCATTCGTTCAAAAAGAGGGCCGCCTGGGCACCCTTACCAACAACAGCGGCGGCATTCAGGGCGGCATCAGCAACGGGGAACCCATCTATTTCCGGGTGGCCTTCAAACCGCCGGCCACCATCGGCAGCCCGCAAACGACGGTCGACTTCAGCGGCGCGTCGGCCGTGCTGGCGGCCAAGGGCCGCCATGACCCTTGCGTGGTGCCCCGCGCCGTTCCCATCGTCGAAGCCATGGCGGCCCTGGTGCTGGTGGACAGCCTGCTGCGCCAGGCGGCCCGCTGCGTCGGGAATCTGCAACCATGATCAGCGCCGCCCCTCATCTGGCCCAACGGCTCAAGCAGGTGAGCGAGTCCCGTACCACCCGCATCTCGACGCTCGCCCAGACCATGCGCCAGCAAGGACGCGACATCATCAGCCTGGCCGTGGGCGAGCCCGATTTTCCCACGCCCGAGCCGATCATCGACGCGACCCAACGCGCCCTGGCCGACCAGCAGACCCGTTACGGCCCCGTGCCCGGCGAGCCTGTCCTGCGGGAGCAGTTGGCCGAGGCGTTCGCCCCGTTCGGCTACGATCGCGATAACATCCTGGTGACCAACGGCGCCAAGCAGGCCTTGTACTCCCTTTTCCAGGTGCTGTGCGATCCCGGTGACGAAGTGCTCCTGACGCGGCCGTGCTGGGTCAGCTTCACCGAACAGATCAAGCTGGCCGGCGCAACGCCGGTGCTGGTCGAGGCCGCCGCCGATTTCCAGCTCGACCCAGAGCGCATCGCCCGGGCCGTCACCGGCCGTACGCGCGCGATCCTGGTCAACAGCCCCAACAACCCCACCGGCGCAGTGTATGAACCATCGGCCCTGGCCGAAGCCGCCCGAGTGGCCGCCGAACGCGGGATCTATCTCATTGCGGACGAGGCTTATCACGCCTTTACCTATGACGGCCGCGAGCATCACATGGCCTTGGCGAACAGTCCGGATCCCCGGCGGGTGATCACGGTGCGCAGCTTTTCCAAACACTTCAATATGACTGGTTTCCGCCTGGGATATGTGGCGGCCGACAAGGGGATCGTACACGCCCTGGCCCGCCTGCAGAGCCATTTGACCGGCAACGTCTGCAGCTTCGCCCAATACGGCGCCCTGGCGGCCTTACGCATGGACCCGGCGATCGTGGCGCAGCGGCGTGCCGCGTTACAAAAGCGCCGGGACACGGCCGAAGCCCTTGTCCGGACGCTTTTCCCCTGTGTCCACGGCGCGGGCGCCTTCTACCTCTTTCCAAATGTCAGCGCCTGCCTGCGGGCGGGTGAAACCAGCGAGGACCTGGCCGAACGCCTGCTCCATGCGGCCGGGGTGGCGGTGGTGCCGGGGGAGGCCTTTCATGGACCGGGCCACATCCGTATCTCCTATGGCATCGACGAGGCCCTTCTGCGGCGCGCATTCGAGAACATCAAAGAGGTGTTATGATCGGTCTGATCGGATACGGGCGCTTCGGCCGCCTGACCGTGCGCCATCTCTCCGGAGACATGGAGGTGGCGGTCTATTCCCGCGGTTCGGAAAAGGCGGCGGATATCGCGGCCGCCGGCGGGCGGTTGGTCTCGATAGAGGAGGCCTGCGCCCGGACCATCGTCATCGTCTGCGTGCCCATCTCGGCCATGCAGGCCACCCTGACGCAAATCGCCCCCTTGCTGCGATCCGGCGTCACGGTGGCCGATGTGTGCTCGGTCAAGGAGTATCCGGCCCTCTGGATGCGGCAACTGCTGCCGGCGTCGGTGGAGATTCTGGCCACCCATCCCATGTTCGGGCCGGACAGCGCCGCCCATTCGCTGCAGGGCCACAAAATCGTCCTCTGCCCGGAGCGCATCCGTTCTGAAAGATATGAAAAGATCAAAGCCTGGCTGGCAGCCAGGCAACTGCAGATCATCGAAACCACCCCTTCCGAGCACGATCGCAAGATCGCTCTCAGCCTCTCCCTCACCCATTTCATCGGCCGCACCCTTTCCGAATTCGGTGCCCAGCCGCTGGATATCGACACCGAAGGATACAAGCGCCTGCTGCACATCCTCGGGGTGGTCAAAAACGACACCTGGCAGCTCTTCGAAGACATGCACCGGTATAACCCGTACGCCCGCGAAAAGCGGGAAGCCTTCATGGCGGCCATGGCCCGCATCCACGAGCATTTAAAAGAAAAAGAGGATCAGGGCCCCAGGCTCATGGAATAGAGGAAGGCCGCCGGGCCCATTACAGAAAAGGCAATGGCGACCGAATCGCTGGCCGGGGTTGATTCCGCCGGGTCCATGTTTAATTTTCCGGTTCTAATCCAACCGATGGAAGCCTAACCGAGCGGAGAGGGGCATGACCGTCCAACAGCCGGGCACAACCGAAGTCGTCAAGGAGGAGGGCCGGACCCGAACCCAGGAGCCGCCCATGTACCGGGTGATCCTGCATAATGACGACTATACCACCCGCGAGTTCGTGGTGGAGCTGCTGGTGTACGTTTTTCACAAATCCCGCAACGCCGCCATCGAACTGATGTGGCGCGTGCATCGCCATGGCCGGGGCGTGGCGGGGGTTTACGACCGCGACGTGGCCGAAACCAAGGTGGCCGAAGCCACCATGCTGGCCCGCCAGGCCGAATTTCCCCTCCAGGTCACCATGGAGCCCGACCCCTGATTCTCAGGCGTTGCAAATTCCCGCGTCTCCTCCGCTGAGTCATTCTCTCTGCCCTCAGCCTTTATCAAGGGCCATCGTTCCCACCCCGCCGCCGACGGACACGGATTTCGCCGAAAACGGCAACTGTGCGTTGAGGTCGTCGATTTGGGCCAGTTCCGCCCGATTGATCTCGTCGATAAAACGGTTGAACATCTTCTCCAGACGCGGCTCGTAGAACCGGTGCAGGCTGGTGTTGGCCACGGCCTCGAAGCCGCGGTAGATTTTGTGCGGCGAGCCGGCGCCCGGGTCGAAGCGCTGTATGCCGTGTTCGATGGCCCACTCGATGGGGGCATAAAAACACATGTTGAAATGCAGATCCTTGAGCGGCAAGGCACTGCCCCAATAACGCCCGATGAGGGTTTGTCCCTTGTAAAGCAGCATGGAGAGGGCCAGCGGTTGTTCTCCGATGGATGGGTGATAGGCGGCCGCCAGCAGCAACCGGTGGCAGTAGCGCGTGAACAGGTCCTGGAAAAAGGCGGCGTTTAAATACCTGGCGGCCCAGGGGCCGTACTGGGCATTGGTGTTGAGATAATAGCGGTACATGAGGTCGGCCATTTGCGGTGGGATCTGATCGCCGGTCAGCATGCGGATCGTGACCCCCTGTTGTTCCATGCGGCGGCGCTCGCGTCGAATGTTGCGGCGCTGGATCGATTTGAACGGGGCCAGATAATCCTCAAACGAAGCATAGTTCCGGTTGCGCCACAAAAAACTCTGGTGACGCCAGGGCACATAACCTCGCGCAGCGGCATGATCCATCCAGGCCGGATCCACAAACAGCAGATGGCAGCCGGAGAGGCCGGCCGCCTTACAATAGGCGTCGATGGCCTCCCACATGACCCGTTCAATGGCGTGGGCAGGCGCCGTGGCGTCGACGAGAAAACGATAGCCAACCGCCGGTGTGGCGGGACTCATGCCGACCAGCTTGGGGTAATAGGCGATCTGCTGCTGCTCGGCCCAACGCGCCCACCACTGGTCGAAAACAAACTCGCCGCTGCTGTGGCGCTTGCGGTACAAGGGGGCTCCACCCACCAGCCGATCGCCCTGCCAGACGGTCAGGTGCCAGGGTTCCCAGCCGGTTGACGGTGCGATGCTACCCGAGGCCTCGAGCAGGTGGAGCCACTGCCACTCGAGAACGGGTGTCTCCAGGGGCAGGGCCAGGCGGTCCCATTGCTCACGGTCGATATCGGCCATGGCCGATTGCCAGCGAACATGAAATCTTTTTTCATCGCGCAGAGCACAGGGGCGGGTAATTGCCTGATTTTTTGTCGTCTTGGCCGTGGTCTTGGGGTCCATGAATCACCTCTTGCCTGAGATAGCGTTGGCCGTCGATAGAAGGTGATGCATGGAACTCCACCTACCGTTTACGTGCCTTTTCGTAGTAGGCCAAGGCCTCGGGCAGATGTTTCTGAATATCCTTGATGCGGCTGTCCGGCGCCGGATGGGTGGACAAAAATTCGGGCGGCCGCTCTCCCCCCTCCTGGTTCATGCGCTGCCAGAAGGGCACCGCTTCCCGCGGATCATATCCGGCTATGGCCATCAACACCAGGCCGATGCGGTCGGCCTCGCTTTCGTGCAGGCGACTGTAGGGCAAGAGCACCCCCACGCTGGTGCCCAGACCATAGGCGCCCATGAAGAGCGCCTGGGTTTGGGCCGGTTGCTGGGAGAGCGCCACGGCCAGCGCCGCGCCGCCCAATTGGGTCAACAAGCCCTGACTCATGCGTTCGTTACCGTGATTGGCAATGGCATGGGCCACCTCATGGCCCAGAACCACCGCCAGGCCGGTTTCGGTCTGAGTGTATTTCAAAATGCCCGTGTAGACGGCCGCCTTGCCGCCGGGCAGAACCCAGGCATTGACGGTCTTGTCGTCTTCGATGAGATTGAATTCCCAATTAAAGGTGCCGGCCAGATCGTCCCGCCCTGTGCTTCTCAAAAAATCCTCGGCCGCATTGGCGATACGAATGCCCACCTCGCGCACCATGGCCGACTTGGCCTGGTCCTTGGAAAGCTTGCTCTCTTTAAGCGTTTGCTGGTACTGCTCGACCCCCATGCTGGCCAGCTGGCTGTTGGAAACCAGGTTCAGACCGCTGCGGCCCGTCACCGGCACCGTGGAGCAGGCCGAAACGAGCAGCACCACGGCCAGCACGAACCACCATAACACCCATCCATACCTTCTTTTCATGATGTCATCCTTTTCAAGGCACCCCGGCCATCCTTTACAAAAGGCGCCGGCGTCATAAAATAAAAGGGCGGTTTCAGCCGACATGCCAAGGGATATCGTGCGGCTGTGAAAACAAAAGATAACCCAAGTGCCGAATCTTGTCCATGCGCGAAAGGAAATCGGAACCGATGGGCCAACAAAACCACCCCATGACGGCGATCGCCGAAGGTCGCATTGGGGCGGCGTGATGGGCCATTTGCTGTTACAAGGCGGCGCCGAATTCAAGGGCCGGATGGCCGCGTCGGACTGCGCGGCCTTGTCCCGTTGCGGCGGATTGGATGCGCCGGTCTTTATCATCCCCACGGCCGCGGTACCCGACAACAACCACCAGAGGGCGGGCGGCAACGGGGAGCGCTGGTTTCGTTCTTTAGGCGCCCACCGGATAATGGTGCTCGACCTGATCGACCGGCGCGCCGCCAACGATCCGGCCATAGCGGCCCAACTCCAGCCGAGAAGCCTGATCTATCTGCTGGGCGGGTTTCCCGGGTTTCTGGCCCAAACCCTGGCCGGCAGTGCGGTCTGGTCGGCGATTCGCGAGGCCTTGGCGCAAGGCGCCGTACTGGCCGGCAGCAGCGCCGGTGCCATGGTGCTGTGTGACCTTTTCTACGATCCCGCCCAGGCGCACATCGCCGCCGGACTGGGGGTGCTGCCCAATGCGTGTGTGCTGCCGCACCACGATACCTTCGGTCGGCAATGGGTCTCCCATCTGCGCCCACGGCTGCCCCAAGCCACGTTGATCGGCATCGACGAGGAGACGGGGATCATCGGCAATCTGGAAGAAAATGAATGGATGGTATATGGTCGGGGGACGGTAACGCTTTACCGTCCAGACGGAACGAGGGCGCGGTTCGGGGACGGAATGGTGCTTAACCTTTGATGAACTCGTGAAACGTCTTTGCGGGACGGCGCCGTAAATTTTGAATTTACCCAAGAAGGGTACGACATGCAGAAACAACCCGGTGTCATTGCGCTCATGGGGTCAGGCGAACTGACCACGACCATGGTCGAAGTTCACAAAGAACTCCTCCACCGTTACGGCGATGGGGCCCAGGCCGTTTTTCTCGATACACCGGCCGGGTTTCAGCTCAATGCCGACGACATCTCCAAAAAGGCGATCGACTATTTCCAGACCCGCGTGCTGCGGCCCTTGACCGTCGCCTCCTTGAAATCGGCCGAGACGGGCCGGGAAGAAACCGTAGAAGCGGCGTGCCGTCGGGTGCGCGAGGCCGATTACGTCCTGGTCGGTCCGGGCAGCCCGACCTATGCCCTGCGTCAATGGCAGCAGACCCACATCCCCGAACTGCTGGTCCAGCGCATTTCAGAAGGCGGCACCTTTGTCGCGGCCAGCGCCGCCGCCCTGACCGTGGGACGCGTCACCCTGCCGGTCTACGAAATCTACAAGGTGGGCGCATCCCCTTTCTGGACAGAGGGGTTGAATCTGCTGGCCCGGTTCGGCATGAACTGGGCGGTCATTCCCCACTGGAACAACGCCGAAGGGGGCAACCACGATACCCGCTTCTGTTTCATGGGCGCCCCCCGCATCGCGCAGCTCGAGACGCAGTTGCCGAATGGCATCGGCCTGCTCGGCCTGGACGAACACACGGCCCTGATCATCGATCTGGCACGGGATGGGGCCGAAATCCGGGGCATGGGGTGCGTCACGCTTCGGCGTCATGGCGGTGAGCAGGTGTTTACCAAAGGCGACCGTATTCCTCTCGGGCTGCTGCGCGGAGAGGAAGTGCTGGATGTCAAGGCGCCTGCGTCCAGGGAACCCGCTGAGCCGTCAACGGACAGGAGACCCGTTGCGGAGGGTGATGACCCCGTCTGGCAGCCGGTGGAGGATCTGGCCGACAAAGTCCATGCCCATCTCGTTGCCGGCCGGGTCGAACCGGCTACCCAGACCCTGCTCGAACTCGAACGTCACATCGCCCAGGTCCACGAGCAGCTTCAGGAGCGCAGCGCCGAAGGCGCCGCTCGCGAGGCGCTGCGTGGCCTGATTGTGCTCTTCGGAAGCCATCTGGCCCGGCGGCCGGCCAGCCGCCGGGACTGTCTGGCGCCCCTGGTGGAGCCTCTGCTGGCCCTGCGGGTCCAACTCAGGGAGAAACAGTTGTGGGACGTCGCCGATGCCATCCGCGACACCCTGCAGCAGGCGGGTGTGCTGGTCGAAGATACACCCGAAGGCGCGCGCTGGCACCTCACCCGTTGAGAAAGGGGGCACACCAGATGATCTCGCATCCCAACATAGCCATTTTGTGGGTTTCATTGCCCTCATGCGAGCGGCACAAGACATGGCTTTCCGATCTACAGGCCATGCCCCATGTCCAACTGGCGTGCCAACCCCGTCTGCCCGACAATTTAGCCCCTTATCAGGTGGTGATCACCGCCCAGGACGCCTATTCTCCTGACGAGGTCAACTGTCTGACAGACTTTGCGAGCCGCCGGGGGCACGGCTGGCTGGTGTGGACCGAAACACCCCAAACGCGGCTTCCCCAAATATGCGGCGTCCAACCACAACCGCTCGATACCCCCACCGAATTGCGGGTGCTGTTCGACCAACCTGAAACGCCCCTGGCCGCCCGTCTTGAGGAGGCAATCTATGTCGCCGGCACCCGCCAGACGCTCAACATCACCGACCCGCAAACCGACATCGTCATGTACGCCGACTGGCGCTATACCCATCAGGCTGTTCTCACTCATCGCCCAGTCGGCAGCGGCGCCATCGCGACGACCACCATCCAGGACACCGATCATCCGGTGGTCCGCAAGGTGCTCTACCGATTGATGCGTCAAATGACCGGAGAACAACCCCTTCCCCCGGAGATGGGGGCCGCCTTGCTCGGCTATGCACCTTCGGTGGGTCGCCTGCATGGTCTCGGCCTGATGGAAACCCAAGGGTTCACCCTGCGTGCGGCCTGCGATCTCGATCCTCGGCGCCGGGCCCAGTTTCAGACGGATTTCCCCGGCGTAACCGTCTACCCTCACGCCGAACAGTTGGCTGCGGACGACTCGGTCGACCTGGTCATCGTGACCACGCCGCCCAACACCCACGCCCAATTGAGCGCGCAGATGATCGCGGCCGGCAAACACGTGGTGTGCGAAAAACCGCTGGCCCTCACCACCCATGAAACGGCCGCCATGGCCGACAGCGCCCGGCAGCACCGGAGACTGCTGTGCTGCCACCTGAACCGCCGGTTCGACGCGGACTTTCTGGCCATCGAACGCGCGGTCAACAACGACCTGATCGGCGACCTGTTCTACCTGGAGACCTTTGTCGGCGGCTTCCAGCACCCTTGCGGCTACTGGCACTCCCATGCCCCGATCTGCGGCGGCACCACCTATGACTGGGGGGCACACTACCTGGACTGGATCGTGGCGCTGATGCCGGAAACCGTTCACACCGTGCGGTGCACCCGCCACCAGCGCGTGTGGCATGACGTGACCAACGCCGACCAGGAACGCATCCAGATCCGGTTTGCGCACGGAGGGGAAGCGGAGTTCCTCCATTCGGACATCGCCGCGGCCCGCAAACCCAAGTGGTATCTGCTCGGCACCCGGGGCGCCATCGTGGGGCACTGGCAGGAGGTCTGCGTTCACCGGCCCGATCCGGTACATTACTATGACACCCATGCGATTCCGATCACCGAGATGACGCCGCGCTTGACCGCCTATTGCCGTGACACGGACGGTCGGATCTATGCGCGCGATTTGCCCGCCCCGCGGCCGTCGCCGTTCGCGTTTCACCGCAATCTGGCCGACCACATCCATCTGGGTGAGCCCTTGGCAGCGCCGCTGGCCGATTCGATGCGGGTGGTAGCGATCCTGGAAGCGGCCTCCCGCTCGGCCGCCAACGGCGGAACCCTGGAGGTGATCAATGGTTGATGTGGGGGGTGATGCGATCCAGTGGGGGGTCTTGGGCAGTGCCACCATCGCCCGCAAATGTGTGCTGCCCGCCATCCGCAAATCGCGCAACGGCATGGTTCGCATGCTGGGTTCCCGGAGGCCCGAACAGGCCGTCGAACAGATGGCCGGGCTCGGCGTCGAGCGGGTGGTCGCGAGCTACCAGGCCGTGCTCGACGACCCGGCCGTGGATGCCGTCTACATTCCACTGCCCAACCACCTGCACTGTCCCTGGACGATCCGGGCCCTCAATGCCGGCAAGCACGTGCTTTGCGAAAAGCCCCTGGCCTGCAATGTTCACGAGGCCCGGGAAATGGCGGCGGCGGCGCGCGCCAATGGCCGCCAGCTCATGGAGGCCCTCATGTACCGCTTCCATCCGCGCAGCCAGCAGATCAAAAAGCATGTGGAGCGGGGGGATATCGGCCGGCCGACCCTGGTCCAGGCGGCGTTCACCTTTCACATGGAGGACGCTGTGCTGGCCAGCGGCGACAATGTGCGGCTTCACCCCGAGAGCGGCGGTGGCGCCCTGCTGGACGTCGGCTGCTACGCCGTCAGCACGGCCCGCTGGCTGATGGGCCGCGAGCCGGTGGCGGTCCAGGGTATGGCCGTCCGTCATGAAAGTGGTGTGGATCTGCTCTTTGCAGGTTTGCTCGACTTCGGCGGACAGGCCCTGGCCACCTTCGAGGCCGGTTTCATCAGCGCGTTGCAGCAGACCTTTCGCGTGGTCGGCAGCCATGGCGCCATCGAGCTGCCCCACAATGCCTATATCCCCTGGGATTCCGATGCCGGTTATGTGCTGCGGCGGGCCGACGAGGAGCAGGGCACGCCCATTCGGGTTGGCCGGGCCGACGAGTACCAATTGATGGTCGAGCATTTTGCCGATGTGGTGCTCGAACGAACCCCCCGGGCAATCGTCCCGCTCGAAGAGAGCATCGAAAATATGCGCGTGCTCGATGCGCTGGCCGATGCGGCGGTCAGGGGCCGAGCCGTCCGCCTTTGACGGCCTCGACCCACGCCGGACTCAATGCGCATGGTGAAAAACCTGAAACGCGGCGCCAAAGCGTTTGGCTTGGAAATAGTGGATACAAAACAAAAGCAAATGGATAGGCAAACTTAACGTTAAGGAGTGGCCCCCCTGTCGAACCTGTCGGTCCATATCGAAACCCTGGATAGCTATGCGGACATCCTGCGCCGTTCCCCGGTCGATCTATATTGGAACTGCCTGTTTGCGCTGCCCTTCTGGCTCAGGGCCGTCTGCGACCATTTAGGGGCTACCGGCGACCCTTGCATTGTAACGGTCCGCGACGGCGACCGCATCGTCGGCATCGCTCCGCTGGCCATCGAACACAAGACCGCACGATTCCTTGGCAGCCACGAAGTGTGCGACTACCAGGACGTGGTCTGTGTGCCCGATACGGGTATCCCGGCCGTGGCCGCCGTGCTGGAGCACCTGGCCGCCCAGGGCATCCAGGAACTGGACCTGCGCACCCTGCGTCCCGATGCGACCATTCTCCAGGCCTTAAGATCGCTGCTGCCGGAGCAGGTCGAAGCCGGCACCACCCAGGAGGATGTCACGTTCGAAGCCGATCTGCCGGGAGACTGGGAGGCGTATCTCATGCAGCTCAACGGCAAGCAGCGCCATGAAGTGCGGCGCAAAGTGCGGCGCCTGGAAAATCACGGCCCATTCGCCTACCGTCGCGTTGCCGAAAATAGCCCCGCTCTCTCGGCAGCCATCGACACCTTCATTGACCTGTTCCGGCGCAATCGCAGCGACAAGGCGGCTTTCATGTCCGATGGCATGGCGGCCTATTTCCACGATCTGATCCACGGCGCGGCGGGTGAGGGGCTGCTGCGGCTATACTTTCTCGACGTGGGCAGGCAGCCCGTGGCCACGGTTCTGTGTTTTGACTACAGAGGCGTACGCTACCTCTACAACAGCGGATACGACGAGCGTTTCGACGCCTTGAGCGTCGGTGTGCTCAGTAAGGTGTTCAGCATCAATGCCGCCATTGATGCCGGTTGCCGCCGTTACGATTTTCTAAAGGGCGCCGAAGTCTACAAAAAACGCATCGGCGGACACGAGGTACCGTTGTATCGCCTCCGCGTCACGTTGTAACGGTGCCATTCCCTTGAGTCGTTCCCGTTTTCATGCGTCCATACGCAAAAGAATCGCTATCCCCATGAACACCCAAAAACTCAACATCGCCATGCTCAGCCTCCACTCCAGCCCCATGGGTCCGATAGGCACCCAGGACACGGGGGGCATGAGCGTCTATGTGCGTGAGTTGTCCCGCTGGCTGGGGGCCAGAGGCCATCGCATAGACATCTTCACCTGTGCGGGCGATGGCGCATCCGAGGTCGAACTCTATCCACGCGTACGTCTGATTCATCTGGTGCATCTGGGTGGGCGCCTCGGAACAGGGCCGTCTAAAGCCGACCTGCCGGCGCGACTGCCCCGGGTATTCGAAGCCCTGGACAGCTACAAGCGCAGCCACCGGCGCCATTATAGCCTCATTCACAGCCACTACTGGCTCTCCGGTGTGGTGGGATGCATGGCCCGGGAACAATGGAAATGCCCCCATGTGACCACCTTTCACACCCTGGCCGCCCGCAAGAACAGGGATTCATCCATGGAGAACGAACCGGACCTGCGCCTGGCGAGCGAGCGGCGGATCGCCGACCGGGCCGACCGGTTCATCGTTCCGGTCCAGGACGAGAGTCGTTTTATCGAGGAGACCTATGGCGCGCCACGTTCCAAGATCCACATCATTCCCGGCGGCGTCGATTTGGAACGGTTCATGCCCATGGATCGATGCGCGGCCCGAAGGCAGTTGAATCTGCCGGAAGATGCATTCTTGATCCTTTATGTGGGACGTTTTGCGCCGTTGAAGAGGGTGGACCGCCTGGTCTCGGCCGTGGCAAGGCTGCGCTCGCAGGGCAGGAAGGTCCAACTGGTTCTCGTGGGTGGCGACGACCCTGGCACGCCCAGCCGACAGGCACTCGAAGCGGCGGCCAGTCGATTACAGCTCGAGGATGCCGTGCATTTTGCGGGTCGGGTGGCCCAGGAAGCGTTGCCGGCCTATTACAATGCGGCCGACGTGATGGTTTTGCCCTCGGATTACGAGAGTTTCGGACTGGTCCTGCTCGAGGCGCTGGCCTGCGGTACCCCGGTGGCCGCCACGCGGGTGGGCGTCGCGCCGCAAATCGTCGAAGAAGGGATCAATGGCACCCTGCTGGCGAGCAACCGTGTCTCCGACCTGGTCTCCGGCATCGCCGGCATGATGCGGACAAAACGCGCGGCAGTCGATCGCTTGCGATCCACGGTAACACCCTACGGCTGGCCGGGCATTGCCGATGCCGTGGTCGATGTTTACGTTTCCGTGAACACCAACGGCACCGATCCTGCCCTGACGGAACCCATTTGATCTGAAAGGAAGCGTTGTATCGTGAAAGCACCCGTAGACATTCTGGTTATTACCGCTCATCCGGACGACGCGGAGTACGGTGTCGCCGGCACGGTGGCCCGCTGGGTCCGCGAGGGCCGTTCGGTGGCCTATGTGCTCTGCACCAGCGGCGAAAAAGGAACTACGGACCGCGCCCTGACCCCCGAAAAGCTGGCGGTCATACGAGAGCAAGAGCAGCGAGCGGCCGCCGAGATTCTTGGCGTGCGCGAGGTGGACTTTCTGCGCTACCCGGACCAGAGCATCGAAGACACGCCCGAGCTGCGCAAACACATCGTACAGATCATCCGCGCCTATCGACCCCACACGGTGGTGACCACGGATCCTTATCGCCGTTACGTCTGGCATCGGGACCATCGCAATATCGGCCAGGTGGTCCTGGACGCGGCCTTTCCCTTTGCCCGTGACCACGGCGCCTATCCCGATCTGCTGGAAAAGGGTTATGAACCCCACAAGATCAAAGAGCTTTGGTTCTTCGGCGCCGAAGACGTCAACCACTATTCGGACATCGCGGAGACGTTCGACTTAAAACTGGCGGCACTCAAATGCCACGCCAGTCAGATGCGGGAGCTCAACATCGAAGACCTGAACGAATGGATGCGCGCGCGGTACCGAAACCTGGCCAAGGACAGCGACTATGAACTGGCCGAGGCCTTTCACCGTGTCAAACTGCCCGGTTAAATAACGAGACTGTATAGGAAAAGCTACCGCCAGGGCTGGCCGTAGACGATTTCCGGACGTTCGCCTTCGGCCGCGGAACGAAAGATCAGCGTGGTCACCGAGGCGTGGGCCGGATAGCCGACCGGGTAGCCGGCCGCCTTGAGCCGGGCCTTGTTGTGCGGCGCCAACTCCCACCCCAGGGCCCACAAGGCGGTGAAGGTGACCACGTCGCCGTGGGTGACCGCGGCCACCTCTTCTCCTTCGAATTGCCGCCGCATGCGTCTTAAAAATTTCTCCACCCGCAGAAAAATATCCACCGGCTGTTCATAATCCGCACCCGCACCGGTATAAATGTCGCCGCGCTTGCGGTCGACCTGGTCGCTGGGCACGCCTTCGAAATAGGTGTGAACCTCGTTGAGGTGGCTGGAAATCCGCAGGGTTGGCCGCTGCTGGAAACTCAAAATTTCGTTGGCCGTCTGACGCGCGCGCAGCAAGGGACTTGAGAAGACGGCCTGAATCTTTCGATCACCGAGAAAACGGCCGGTCTCCCGGGCCTGCCTGCGGCCGTTGGCGCTCAAGCCGAAGCGGGGCAGGCGGCCGTAGAGGATTTTTCGAGGGTTATGGACTTCGCCATGACGCACGAGATGGATATGTGTTTTTTTCATGCCGCTACCATAACGATGAAATCGAGTTGTTGCAATATCGTCCAGTGTTTCAGTCAGAATCGCTGGCTATCTGCCTTAATTGTTGACAAAATAGAGGCGCCGCACCTATATTGCCTCAAAGAGATGAGGGTTGCCATGAAATACACTATTGGCGCCGCGGCCGCCGCGCGTAGCACGGCTCGGGCGGAAGGCGGCGATTAAAACAGACAAATCGTTCACTTCACGCCACGGGCTGTAGCGGTCGGTCCGTGGCGTTCTCTTTAAAGCCCCGGATCGAAAGCAACGGTCCGGGGCTTTCGTTTAAAAGGAGACTCATAAGATGGATCAAACAGGGAAACAACCGATTCAATTTGCCCGCCGCATGTCCCAGCTGCCGCCCTATCTGTTCGGCATGATCAACCAGATGAAGATGGAAAAGCGCTGGCAGGGCGACGATGTCATCGATCTGGGCATGGGCAACCCCGTGGACCCGGCCCCGGAGCAGGTGATATCCAAACTGGTGGAGGTGGCCAACGATCCCAAGACCCACCGCTACCCGGCGGCCGACGGCATGCGTAACCTGCGCATCGAAATCGCCAAGAGCTACGAAAAGGATTACGGCGTTACCCTAAATGCCAACACCGAAGTGATGTGCACCATCGGTTCCAAGGAGGGCATCTCCCACCTCTGCCTGGCCCTCATCGGCCCCGGCGACACGGTGCTGGTGCCGGCCCCGGCCTTTCCGGTGCACATCTACGCCGCCATTATCGCCGGCGGCAGCGTGCTGCGAATTCCCCTGGACGAAGAGGGGGCCTTTCTCGAACGGCTGGAAATCATGTGCGCCAATGTCTATCCGCGCCCCAAAGTGCTGATTCTCAATTATCCTCACAACCCCACCGGCGTGCTGGGCAGCATGACGATCTACGAACGGGTCGTCGAGCTGGCCAAAAAATACGGCTTCATGGTGATCCACGACTTTGCCTACAACAAGATCACCTTCGACGGTTATGCGGCGCCGAGCTTCATGCAGGTGCCGGGGGCCCGCGATGTGGGGGTGGAGTTCGGCTCCTTTTCAAAGTCCTACAACATGGCCGGCTGGCGACTGGGCTACTGCGTGGGCAATCCGGAGATGGTGGCCGGTCTGCGCAAGATCAAGGGATATTACGACTACGGCATCTTTTCGGCCATCCAGGTGGCTGGCATCGTGGCCTTGCGCCACTGCAACGAGGATGTCGTCCGCCAGGCCCATATCTACCAGAACCGCCGCGATGTCCTCTGCGAAGGGCTGGAACGCATGGATTGGCCGGTGACGCGGCCCAAGGCCGGCATGTTCGCCTGGGTCAAGATTCCGCCGCCGTACGACCGCTTGGGCTCCATGGAGTTTTCCATCCAGATGATGAAGCGCGCCAATGTGGCCCTGGCCCCGGGCATCGGTTTTGGAGAAGAGGGCGAAGGATATCTGCGCATCGCTCTAGTGGAAAACGAACACCGCATCCGGCAGGCCCTGCGGCAGATGAAGCGGGCCATGAAGGAGCTGGATGTTTAACGGGCTCAGGCGATCCAGCTCCGGCTGATGCGATAGAGGCTCAGGCCAAACAACACCACACAAAAGGCGCCGAGGATGGTCAGGTCGAGGGAGAAGGGCATGATGTTGGCGCCGTGTATGGACCCATGAAGCACGTCGACCCCATAGGTCAACGGGAAGACATAGGACAATGGCTGCAAGTAGACCGGCAATTTCTCGATGGGGAAAAAGAGTCCGCACAGAAAAATCATGGGAAAACGGAAAAAGTTGGAGAAGGTCTGCGCTTCGAACACTTCGCTTACGGCCACGGCAATAAAAAGCCCCAAAAACGTGGAGGCCACGGAGATTAAGACCACCGCGGGAACGAAGGCCGCCCACGCCACCTGAGACAGATCGCTCAAAAAGGCGGCCATGATGACCGGCACAAAGGCGTTCACCGTGCCGAAAAGGATGGCGCCGGCGGTCTTGGCCAGCATCAGCAGCTCCAGGGGAATGGGCGCCAGCAGAAGCCGTTCGAACGAGTGGTTTTTTTTCTCGAAGGTCACCGTTACCGCCAGCATGGAAGTGGTGCCGAAAAGGATGGAAACGGCCACCACACCCGGCAACACCGTCGGAATGCTTCCCAGGCCGCTGCCGGACTTGACGAAGAACATGCCTGTCCAGGCCAGGGGAAAAATCAGGCCCCAACTGATATTGGGCGGTTTCAGGTAATAGGTCCGCAGGTCTTTGAGAAGGATATTCCAGAACGCGATCCAGCGCTTCATTTCGGGCCGCCCCCCTTTTCCTTTTCTTTGCGCATGGCATCCGCCGCGATGCCCGTGATCCGAACAAATATGTCTTCCAGCGACATCTGCATCCTGCGCGCTTCGGTGACTTCGGCCCCATGATCCTCCAAAAACCGAATCAGGGGTCCGACGTGGATCGGGGTGTCGGCCTGCACCCGGATGCGGCCGGGTCCGGGAAGTGAGAACTCCACGCCCGGAAAGGCCTGGGAAAGTCCGGCATGCAACGCCTGGCTGGTATGGGTGCTGGTGATTTGAACCACATGTTTTCCCTGAATCGGCTGAACCAGATGGTCGACCGTATCGATCCAGACGATGCGGCCGGATACGATGAAGGCGATCCGGTCGCAGAGCCGTTCCGCCTCTTCGATGTAATGGGTGGTCAGGAAAATCGTCGTGCCGTTGCGGTTCAAGTCGTCGATAAGCTGACGCAAGTGCCTGGCGCTGGCCACGTCGATACCGGTGGTGGGCTCGTCGAGAAACAGGATGGCGGGCCTGTGGATGATGCCTGCGGCGATGGTGAGTTTGCGCTTCATGCCCTTGGAATAGCCGGCGAATTTGCGATTCGCCGCCTCGGCGAGGTCGAAGCGGTCCAACAATTCCCTGGCCCGGGATTCTCTTTCGGCTTTTCCCATGCCGTAAAGGGCCGCGCAGAAACAGAGATGGATCGTTCCGGCATCGGGTCGCGCCAGGCCGGTGAGCATGAGGGTGATGCGTCAGCGCCTTTTTGCTTGCCAAATCCCCGCCGTCCTCATAATCTTCTTCACGCATGCGGACCGCATCCACCAACCGTTCCGACCGATGACCCCCATTCAAAAAGGAGTCTCCCTTGGCCAAGCGTTTGACCCCCGCGGATATGGACAAGTTCTTCAACCCCCAAAGCATCGCCCTGGTCGGCGTATCCCGCTCCGGCTGGCGTTTTGGCGGGTTGAGCTTCATGCGCAAACTCATCGATGCAGGTTATGCAGGCCGTCTCTACCCCATCAATGCCAAGGCGGACGACATTCTCGGTGTCAAGGCCTGGCCGGACGTGGCATCGCTGCCCGAGGTCCCCGACCTGGTGATGGTGACCGTGGCCGCCGCCAACGTTCCCGCGATGATCGAGGCCTGCGCCCGCAAAGGCGCACGGCACATTCATCTGTTGACCGCTGGATTCGACGAACTGGGCACTGCGGCCGGCCAGGAGATGGCCGCGCGCCTGGTCTCCACCTGCGAGCGACATAACGTGTGGCTGATCGGTCCGAACTGCATGGGACCCTACCGACCGGCCGCGCGCCTCGCCGCCTGGGGTGCCATACCGGGTGTTGCCGGCCCCCTGGGAATCATCTCCCAGTCGGGCGGCATGACCCAGCGCTTGACCGAATATGCCGCATCGCTGGGCCTGGGCGTTGAAAAAGCGGTCAGCGTGGGCAACGGCAGTGTGCTCGGTGCGCTCGATTTCCTGGAGGCCTTCGGCGATGATCCGCTGATCAAGGTGATCGGTATGTATCTGGAGGGGATCGATGACGGAAGCCGGCTGTTGGAACTGGCCCGGGGGATCGGCCGAAGCAAACCCATCGTCGTGATCAAGGGCGGACAGAGCGATGCGGGCTCCCGCACGGTGGCCTCCCACACCGGCGCCATGGCCGGCCGCGCTGCCATCTGGGAGGCGGTGTTCCGACAAGCCAACATGATCCCGGTGCAAACGCTGGACGGCTGGCTGGATGCCTTGATGGCGTTTGCCTTCGTTGATCCCCCGCGCGCCAACGGGGTCTTCATCATCGGCGGCGGCGGGGGTACCAGCGTGTTGTACGGCGACACCTTCGTGCGCGAGGGATTGCGTGTACCGCCGCTGGGTGCCCCGACCATGGCGCGCCTGCGCGAGATCGTTCCCGAAGCTGGCTCCATCGCCGGCAACCCGCTGGATATGTGGCAGGTATTCACCGATACCGCCTGCCTGGGCCATCTGATCGACATGGCTGAGGAGGAAGCCGCGGTGGACCTGATGGTGGTGGACCGGCTCATTGCCCGAAATGCGTTTCACATGCCCGAAACCCCAGACTTGACCGCCGAGACCATCGACATGCTCGACACGCGATCGGGCCGCAAACCCATCGTGTTCGTGGTGGATTCGGAAGGTGGCGACAGCCGGCTGGCCGCCGACGGAGCCGCCATCAGGGCCGCCTTCGGCAGGGCCGGCTATGCGGTCTTTCCCTCGATCGGTCGCGCGGCCCGGGCGCTTTCCCGCCTGTATCGCTATTATGACCGACGAGAAAAGAGAGTTTAAAAAACGGAAGGAGATATCGCCATGGCGGATGCGCTGGCGTTACTGGCCCTGCTGATCGGCCTGGAACTGGTTCTTGGGGTGGACAACGTGCTGGTCATCGCCATCTTCGTCGGCCGGCTGCCGGCGGAAAAGCGCCAGAAGGCGCGCGTACTGGGGCTGGCCCTGGCCCTGGTGGCGCGGATCGCCATGCTCTCCCTGGTCGTCTTTCTGGTGGCCATGACCCGACCGGTGATCTGGACCCTGTCGGTTCGCGATCTGATTCTGATCGGCGGCGGTTTTTTCCTCCTCTACAAAGCGGTGCGCGAAATCCACCACACCCTGTCGCTCGTGGATGAACGGACGCCCCAGGATGCACCCAAAAGCGGCGCCTTCGGGTCGGTGATCGGCCAAATCGTGATGCTCGACATCGTCTTTTCCATCGACTCGGTAATCACCGCCGTGGGGTTGACGTCCGAACTGTGGATCATCGTCCTGGCCGTGGTGCTCTCGTTCGTGGGCATCCTGTTCTTCGCCCGGCCGATCGGCGAGTTCATCCTGAACCATCCGGCACTGAAAATCCTGGCGCTATCCTTTCTCATCACCATCGGCGTAACGCTCTTTATGGAGGGCATGCACAAACATGTGCCCAAGGCCTATATCTATCTACCCATGGGGTTCGCTCTCTTCGTGGAGATGCTGCAGATGCGCTACGAACACAACCGTCGCAAACTGCAAAAGGGATAAGCCCTATTTTTTATTCTGCTCTTCCTCGACCAGCACCCGACGAAGGACCTTGCCCACGCCGCTCATGGGCAGTTCATCACGGAAATCCACGGCCTGGGGCACCTTGTAGGAGGAGATGCGCGGCTTGGCCCAGGCAATGATCTCGTCGGCCGATATCTGTCCCTTGAATTGCGGCTTGGGCACCACGAAGGCCTTGATCACCTCTCCCTTTTTAGGGTCGGGCGCTCCGATGACGGCCACCTTATCCACGGCCTCATGGGTCAGCAGGAACGTCTCCACCTCTTCAGGAAAGACGCTGAATCCCGACACCTTGATCATCTCTTTTTTTCGTCCCAGGAAGTAAAGAAAGCCATCGTCGTCGAACTTGCCCATGTCGCCGGTGTAGACCCATCCGTCGACGAGCGCCTCCCGGGTTTCTTCCGGCTTGTTCCAGTATCCTTTGAGAACGGCAGGGTTCTTGATCACAATCTCTCCCATCTCACCTACGGGCACCTCTTTGGCGCGATCTTCCCAGGAGACGATCTTGATCTGCTGCCCGGGTATGGGAATTCCCTGGCAACCGGCTGCAAATTTGGGCTTGTCGATGGGCATGAAGGTGTCGAAGGTGTGGGTTTCGGTCAAACCGTAAGCCGCCTCGGCCAACAGACAGCCGCCGGTATCGTCGGCCCACCGTTTGGCAATCGCTTCGGTCAACTGAATGCCGAAACTGGTGGTGAGGCAGAGCCGCAGCGAGGACAAGTCGTATTGGGGTCGATCGGGATGCCCCATGATGGCCATGTTCATGGGCACTGCCGCCTGGAAGAATTGCACCTTGTACCGTTCGATGGCCTGCATGGCGGCGACAGGATCGAACATCAACATCAGGACCTGGGTATCGCCCATGGCGATCATGGTATCCACGGCGCCCAGCATGCCGGCGATATGGAAGGTGGGCAGAATCGCCAGGCTGATCATGAACTCACCGGGAAGATTCAGATACTGCCGGTTGCCCTCCTTGACGCTCATCAGGGCGGCCACCTTGAAGAGCTTGCCGCCATGGGTCAGGATGGCGCCCTTGGGCAGCCCGGTGGTGCCGCCGGTAAACTGGAACTGGACCGGATCGTCGAGTTCCACCGTCACCTTGACCGGCTCGGATGGATAGCGGGTGAAGATCTCCATGAACTCGGTGGCATCGGGAATCGTGGCCTTCGGTGCCGCCATCATGGGGGCCAGGTTCATGGTCGGTTGCGGGGGGAGAAAATCGTGCAGGCTGGTGACGAGAATGGTTTTCAGATCGCTCTCCCGCGTCGCGGCTGTAACCACCGGGTAGAGCAGGTCGAGGCTGATGATGGCCTTGGCCCCGGTATCGCGCAGCTGGTAGGCCAGTTCCCACTCTTTGAACAACGGGCTGCATGGCACGATGACGCCGCCCATCTTACAGATACCGTAATGGGCGATGTGATATTGGGGGCAGCTGGGCAAAAACAGGGCGATGCGATCGCCTTTCTGAAAACCGGCATCCATGAGATAGTGGGCGAATTGTTCGGACATGCGGTCCAGCTCGCCGTAGGTCACCTCCTTGCCGTAGAAGACGATGGCGGTACGGTCGGGAAATTCCCGGGCATTGTCCCGCAGATATTCGAATACCGGTTTGCGACCGCGCGGATAGGTGATTTCCTTGGGTATAAATGACGGCCATTGCTCGATCCAGATGGGTTCCATGCGGTTCTGTCTCCTTTTATGTGCGAGATGGTCCCGGTTTCGATTCTGTTTGACCATCGAAACCGTGAGCGGTGTGGTTCGATTGCAGATTATGCCAACGCACCGAGAAAGCCAAGAAGCGTCCGGTTAAACACCTCGGCCTGCTCGATATTGAGCATGTGGGCCGCATCGGCGAGGATGGTGAGTTGTGAGCCGGCGATACGCTCGTGGATGAACCGGGCCGCAGCCACCGGTGTGCCCTGGTCGTGTTCGCCGACCGTGATCAGGGTGGGGACGCGGATCGACCGGAGGTCGTCGCGCAGGTCCATGTCGCGAATTGCGGCACAACAGGCGCAAAACCCATCCGGTGACGTGGATACAATGGCATCACGAATCCCTTGCACCTCCTGGGCCAGGCGCGCCTGACCGGACGAGGTGAACCAGCGCTCGATGGTGGCGTCGGCCACTGCGGCCAAGCCCTGGGCGGCGACCACCTGAATCCGCTCCTGCCAGAGATCGGGCGGCGGCATGTGGGCCGAGGTGGAGCTGAGGGTCAAGGAGTTCAGCCTGTGGCCAGGGGCGGCCCCCAGGCGTTGACCGACCATGCCGCCCATGGAGAGTCCCACAAAATGGACCCTGTCCAGCTTCAATCCGTCCATCAGGCCCACGGCATCTGCGGTCAACCGATCGATGGTATACGGGCCGGGCGTCACGGCCGACCGGCCGTGGCCGCGATGGTCGTAGCGCAACACGCGGTACCCGGAAGCGACCAGGGGGGTGACCTGTGTATCCCACATACCCAGGTCAGAAGCCAGGGAATGGGCCATCATCACCACCGGTCCCGAGCCGGGGCCATCCCATTGATAGTGGATGGCGGCATCGTCGATGGTCATCAGCGGCATCGTCTGCTCCTGTGTTTTCAGAATTTATCGCAAGAACATAAAACCGAAACGGGCCTGCAAGATTGGGCCCGGACGGATTGATTCGAGGTTTGAATGCGCGTGTCGGTGCGGCTATACCGGCACGGGGCCATGACCGATGTGGTTAAGGAGCCGCAAGGCGGCCTGTCGGACAACGGGAGAGGCATCCTGAACCAGGGGGAGTACACATAGATCCATATTTTTTCGTCTCAGTTGTCCTCTGTCGGCGCCGGCCAGGTAAACCAGGGCCTGCTCTCGGATTCTCCGAT
The DNA here is from genome assembly GCA_002402905.1 of Desulfatitalea sp. UBA4791. Taxonomy (GTDB): domain Bacteria; phylum Desulfobacterota; class Desulfobacteria; order Desulfobacterales; family Desulfosarcinaceae; genus Desulfatitalea. The sequence goes on from DHGT01000037.1 coordinate 69,077, forward strand.
CCGGATCTTCCAGGCACTGCAGATACAGGTGCAGCGGTTTTTGGGTGCCACACACCGAGTCCAATACCACCAGGGCATCGTAACGCAGATCGGCATCGCCCTGTCCCAGGTAGTGGGCACAGATGTCGACCACCTCTTTGTGGTGCGATTTAAAACAACTCAGGTGATACAAGATGCAGCGTTGCTGCTCCTTGGTGCTTCGCCACATGGCGTTGGCCAGAACGTCGAAAAGGCGCTCATCGCCGATATTGGCCAAGGCGCCGACAGCGGCCTGCTGCACCTCAGGATCCACGTCGCAGAGGGCGTCGACCAGGGGCCCCACGGCCCGCTGGTTGCCCTCCCACCCCAGGGCAAAAGCGGCGGCGGCGCGCACGGCCGCATGATGATAGCCCAGATCGGCGATGAGGTTGTCCACCAGGGCGCCATGGTCCTTGGTCATGGCGCCTACCAGGCTCAATTGGGAGGCGGCGGCGTGCCGAATCGTATCGTTCTGGTTCAAATCGGTCATCAGTCGATAGAGCGGCCAGACGGCCCGGGCGGCGCCCATGGAACCCAACAGCAAAACAATTTTCAGTTTGGTCTCATCATCGGCGACATCCAGCGCCTTGATCAGCAGGTCCATGGCCTGATCACCGTCTTGAATCAGCTTGTCCATGGCGTGCAGATAGCCCTTCACCTTGGCAAGCAGGCGTTCATGTCCATTGAATTGGATGACGGTGTGACTCATCTTTTTTCGAATCCATCATGGGTCGGTGCGGAAAAAACGGACCGATATTGCCACGCAGGTCCTGGGTTGTCCAGTACAAATTCATCGGTTCTTGCCTGATGTTCGGACTTGATCAAAACAGAGAGAGCTGTTATGGAGATGCCTTTTTGACCGGCTGAGAAAGGCGCTCCAGGAGCTTCGGGTCGATGGGCTCCCAAAAGGAAGAGGGTCGCCGCACTTCGGTCTTTCCGTAGAGCGTGCGCTTGCGTGCCCACGATAGATAGAGGCGTTCCTTGGCACGGGTCATGGCCACGAACAGGAGGCGGCGCTCCTCTTCCACATCGCACACCGCCTGGCCGGGTGGGATGTAGGGCACAAGCCCCTCTTCGCAGCCGGCGATGAATACCACCGCGAACTCCAATCCCTTGGCGGCGTGCATGGTCATCAGCGCCACGCGCTCGGCTTCGGGCCGATACAGATCGGTGTCGCTCCGCATCACCTGACCATCCAAAAAGGCTTGCAGATCGCGATCGTAATGGGCGGCGAATGAAAGAAGGTCCAGGCGCTCCTGTGGATCGATCTGATGGGCCAGCGTCGTGTGGGCCAGAACCCGTTCGATCATGTCGGCAACACTCAGGGTTGAACTCTCATGTCTCAAGGATTGTACCCGGCGAATCAGATCGACCAACCGTTGTTGCCGGGCGGTAGTCAGACCCTGGATGGGTAACCGTATGGCGCTGTTCAGCGCGCGTTCCAGGGGCAACCCAAGGGTATAAGCCCACGCCTTGAAGATGTTCAAGGTATCGCGGCCGACCCCGGGGGCGACGATATCGTTCAATTGGCACAGGTCCGCATAGCTGCCGCGCGAGGATATGACGCGCAGGAGCGCCATTATCTTTACCATAACGCGTTGTTGGGTCAGCGCCTCCTTGCTGGCGAACTGGCAGGGAATACCGGCCTTCCACAGCACCTCATCGATGAGCCGACCCTGGTCGTTGGTGCGGAAAAGGACGGCAAAATCGGAAAAGCTGCGATCCTCTTTTTTATCCTGTACCTTGCCGAAATCGATGGCGTGAAATCCGGTGCCGCCCACCATCTGCTCGATGCATCGGCCGATGGCCACGGCCTCGGCGCGCGCTGATGCGGATTCAAGAATGGTGAGTGTCATCTTTCCCTGAAGCAGGGAATATGTCGTCTCCCGTTCGCCATCGGCGGATCGGCCGTCGCTTTTCAACGATTGATAGGCGGCCCTGAGAATCGCATCGGTGGATCGATAGTTCTGAACCAGGCGGATGCGCTGTGCGCCTGGATAGTCCTCGGCGACGCGTGAAAAATAGCGGACGTCGGAGCCCCTGAAGCCATAGATGGCCTGGTCTGGATCGCCGATGACGCAGAGATGGGCTCCCGGCGGCGCCAAAAGCCTGATCAGCCGGTACTGGCCGTGATTGACGTCCTGGAATTCATCCACGAATATGTGGGTAAACCGCTCCTGCAGTTGCCGGCACCACGCCGCATCGGTTTCCAGCGCATCGACCACCTCCAGGATCAAATCCTCAAAATCGAGCAATTGCTGCAACGCCAGCAACCGCTGATACGCGCGGTAGATATCCGGTAACGGATCCGCGTCCTCTCCGCACGGCAACAGCGGCGTCAAGTCCCCATCGGGTCTCACGAGCTGCTGTTTGGCGCTCACCACAAAATCGATCGCCCTGGCCAGGGTGACCTGGCAGGCCGGATTGACCTCTTTTACCTGCGTCATGGCATCGGCCAGGATCGCTTCCCGCACGGTGTCATCGGCCAGCCCGTAATCGGAAAATTGGTCGCGCGCCTGCAAAAGGTGGCGGCAGAAGCCATGGAAGGTGGCGATGAACGGCCGCTGCGAACCGGGACCGAGCATGGCGTTCAGGCGCTGGGCCATCTCCCGTGCGGCCTTGTTGGTGAAGGTCACCGCCAGGATCGCCTCGGCCGGGACTTGCCGCTCACGAATCAGGGCGGCCATCCGGCAGGTGATGGTGCGTGTCTTGCCGGTTCCGGGGCCCGCGGCAACGATCAATGCACCCCCCGGGTGGTCGACAACCCGCTGTTGGGCGCTGTTTAAAAGAACGTTTTCCGCCAAAGACGCCGTCGGCCCGCTGATGATGCCGTCTCGAGGCGGTGGCTCCCCGTCAGCACAGGTTGCTGCCAGTCGGTTTTCTTTGCTAACCTTCGCCTGGCGGCATTCACTATCCGCTATGGCGAACAGCGATGTCTGACCACACAGCTCGCGCCGCTCGTCAGGATCGAAAAGGCGTACCTGTCCGAATTCCCCGTCGTATCCCGGATCGAAAATGACCCGGCCCCCGCGCATGCGCGCGACGGCCTCCCCGAACAAGGCGATGCCATTTTGATTCAGCTCTTCGATCGGCACGTTTCGCAGGATATCGAATTCGCTGCCGTGGCGCCGAATCAGGCGCTGGTAGGCCTGTTTCACCCGTTTGGTGGTCACTGAGGTCTGAAAGGTTTCGGCCAGCATCTCCTCCAAAGGAATCAGGCTTTCATAGGGTCTGGCCTTGGGGGGGCGATGGTCTGATGCCCGATCGGACAACTGCTCCACGCGATAGAGGACACCCAGGACCAGGGGTTTGCCACACACCGGGCAGGTGCCGTTCAGTGTGCGCGTCTGTTCGGGCAGGCACCGGAAGTTGCATTTGCGATGGCCGTCCACGTGGTATTTACCCTCTTCCGGATAAAACTCCAGGGTTCCCAGAAATTGGTCGGGCGCCGCGGTCTCGAGAGCGTTTCGAATGGGTGTAAAACCCAGCTCGACATCCAACAGGTTGGCCTCGCGACCCAGTTTACCCGGAGAATGCGCATCCGAGTTGGATATCAGGGTAAAACGATCCAGGTCGGAAACACGCCAATTCATGGCCGGGTCCGAAGAGAGGCCGGTTTCCACGGCGAAGATGTGATCGCTCAAATCTTCAAAGCACGCCTCGACGCTGTCAAAGCCCGATTTAGATCCGAGCACGGAAAACCAGGGGGTCCAGATATGGGCCGGCACCAGATAGGCGTCGTCGGATGTTTCCAATACGATGTCGAGTAATTTGCGGGCATCGAGACCGAGAATCGGGCGACCGTCCGAACGAATATTGCCGATACGGTCCAGTTTCTGGTTGAACTCCCGGGCGGCCGCCAGATCGGGCATGAACACGAGATTGTGATTCTTACGCGTCCGGTCCCCTTTTTTATAGATATTGCTGATCTCTGTGACCAGCATGAACCGCACCGGCTGCCGGCAACTGGCGGGGACCTGTTCATCGCATGCGGCGGCAATCTGGGGATCGAGAGCGAAAAGCCCGTCTTCGGCCGGAACCAGTTTGGCGGTGATCTCCTCCCACCAGCCTGGATGGGTGAAATCGCCGGTAGCGATGACCCGGATGCCTTTTATCTGGGCGGCGATGTAAAGATGCTCCAGATCGAGTTGTTGGGACGTGGCCCGCGAATATTTGGAGTGGATATGAAAATCGGCGATGAATGTCATGATCAGTAATAATACCAGATCGTCTTGTAATCGGCGACGTCCTCGCCGTCGGCCTTGAGCCGTTTCAGATAATCGTAGATCGGGACATCTTGATACACATAGGTATCGACCAGGGAAAGCTTCTTCTCCCATGGATGGAATTCATAGACCCGCTTCCCATCCGGCATGACCGAAATAATGTCGTGATGCTGAGAGGCTTTGAGATAGTTTTTCCCCAAACCCGGCACATTGAAGACGATCTCGTCGGTGCGCACGGTACCGGGCATCAAACGGGCCTCTTCCTTTTGCTCCTGTTCCAGTCGCGCGATGGGGACCCGGAAATCGTCGGTCTCCTCTTTACCCTTGGTATTGAAGGTGTAGTAAGGCGTCACACCGATCAGGCGCAACTTCTGGCGCAGGAGGCAGGCCTCGAATTTTCTCGAATTATAATACGTAAAAACGAGCTGATTATACACCTCCATACCGAAGCGCCGGAATTGCTGAACGGCCTGCATGGCCTGGGGGGTGATTTCGTAAGGATGCTCGAAGTGGGTCACGAGGATCACTTCCCTTTTACCGGGAATATGATACCGGCTGATAGCCCGTACCAGGGCGTCGCTGCTTCGCTGCGGCAATGTGACCGGCGTCCGGGTACCGATCCGAATGCGAAGGATGTGTGGAATGGCGGCCAATCGTGCCATCAATGCCTCGATCCGCTTATTGGAAAGCAGGAAAGGGTCACCGCCGGTCACCAGGACCTCGTTGATTTCGGGTGTCTCGGCGATCCAGTCGATCGCCGCATCGAGCTTGGATTTGGAAACCACCGACTGGGGGGAATAGACATCTTCGATTTCCCAGTTGCGCTGGCAATAGACACAGATTTGCGGGCAAGTCAGGATCGGTTTGAGAATCAAGATATTGGGGTATCGTCGGGTGATACCTTCGATGGGTGAGGTGTTGCGCTCGAGCATGAAATCCATGGAGTGGTCGTTACGTTGTTTAAGCGCCGCCAGGCTGCGGACGTAGTGCAGACTGGGAATGACCTGGGCGCGCACGGCGCGATCCCTCTTGCCGCCGGTTTCATTATCCAAAAGGGAAAGATAATAAGGGGTGATGCCAAATGGGATGCGGTGCTGCCGTGCCAGGCGGACGGCTTCATACTCCTCGTCGGTCAGCTTGATGAGCGAGCGCAGCGTATCTGCATCTCGAATGATGTGCCGCACATGCCATTGCCACTTCTCCCATTCCAGGTCCGTGGCGTTAAAGAATTTCAATATTCTGTATTTATTTCTACTTCTTCTTCTAACGGCTTCGTTGTCGAGGCCGCAGGCATAGCTTTGCATGTGGTGCTGGGCAGCCTGCGCCAGCCGTGACAAGTCTTTGGAACGCAACTTGGCGGCCTTGACGCCTTCATGTTTGGTGAATGCTGGAATTTTATCTGCATATATTCCGGATTTCCCTGAGATCCCTTTTATCAAATGCTCCAACTCGGCCAGAAAGGCCGGTGACGGATGATCAGCCGGTTTCTCGGCACGATTCGACAATAAGGATTCAATATATTCAATCATGCTGTAGCCGGCCAGGTTTTCGTTACGTTCGGATAGGATCTTGCGAAACACATCAATGGCATCGCGCCTCAAAATATACTCCAGCGGGGGGATATCAGGGTTTTCCTCATAAGTTTCAGCCAGTTGTAATGACAACCAATTACGAATAGCCTTCTTTTTGGCACCCCTGTCCTGCTCGGAGGTAAGGATGGTTTTGAGCTCCGGCGCCATGTCGAGAATGGTCGATAACCGTGATATTATCTGTTGTTTATTCATCATGCTCACTTTCAAAAGAATCGGGTTGGATGGTGTTACGGGGAGGATCGGCAACTGATCCCATTTATTCGAATTTACGGTTTCTTGCATTCAGCTTATGAATATATGGTCACGGTTGTCAACCGTCACACGAATCGTCACCCAAAGGCGCACCACCCGCAGCATCATTAAAAACAGCTTGTTTTATTTAGTTAAAACAGATATATTTAATCGTTTTTATTGATAACCACTACACTATATGGTATTTGCAGGACGATCATGGGCTTATTGTCAGCAACGACTTCGGCCACCCGTTACCGGGTGGAAGGTCAACTGGAACACCCGATTATCGATACGATCGCGGAGGGACTCAAACGCTATGCGATTACCGATATCGATGGTCAACCATCCGACGCGGCCGTTGGATGGACCAGTTATCACAATCCGTTCGAACCCGATTTCGAAGGATCCCGTTTTCTGATCGGCACGCATGTCGTATTTTCATTGCGGATCGACAAGAAATCCATTCCACCGAAATTATTTCAGAAATATTACACCGGCGAATCGTCCAAACGCTTACAGGCCCTGGAACGTGAATTTCTCTCCAAAGATGAAAAACAGGCCCTGAAAGATCAGATCGTACAGCGTTTGAACCAAAAAATACCGGCGACCCCCAGCATCTATGATGTGGTCTGGCAATATGAAGCCGGCATCGTCTGGTTTTTTTCGAATCTGAAAAGCGCCAACGAACAGCTCGAAACGCTTTTCCACAAAGCGTTCGGTCTTCACCTGGTACGAATGATTCCTTATACTATGGCGCTATTTGATCCATCTCTCACCAATGACCAGCGCGATGTACTGGAAAAACTGGCCTTCACCGAAGAAGAGGTGTAATCACCACCGATGCTTGATATCGCCGTTGCTTATAATCGTTACCGATTCCTTGGAAATGAATTTTTGACGTGGCTCTGGTTTGCCATCGAAAACGATATGGAAACCCTGCGTAGGAGCGACCCCGATTTTCTGGACTTGGATGTGGGGAACCGCATGGTGTTGGAAAACCGGCTCGCCAACGGAAAGGAAAACATCACCATCAAAGGCGATGCCGCCGGATTGGAAGAAGCTCTCCTGGCCTTGCGAAAAGGCGCACTGATCACCGATATGCATCTTATATACAAGAGCGGCACTTTGCAGTGGCAATTTGCGCTAAAGGGCGAAAACCTGAGTTTTTCTGGTTTGAAGCTGCCCGAGACCGGCCCCATGGAATCGGCGGAGGATAAAGAAGGGGTGATCTTGGAAAAAATTTATCTCTATGAAAAGCCATTTCAGTTAATCGATAAGTTGTTTCAGATATTTATAAAAAAGCGCCTATCCGTCCAATGGCAGGAGTTGATCATTCCGGGAATGAAAAAATGGCTGACGCCTGAATAAGATGAACGTTCCGACAATCGCTGCACCAAAGGGTTACTATAGATCAAAAGTTATTGACATGGCGTGGATCAAAGAGTGTTCAAAACTTCGTCGTTATCCACAAAAAAATGCTTACTATACAAAAACGACAGGTTGTTGAACGATTATAAACAACGTTGTGAACAAGTCATATCTATTGAAAATATAATAAAAGTAAAACATTATAGATTATATCAACGTTTGCACCGTCCCTATTAATAACAACATTCTTTTAAATTAAAAAAATAGGGGAATAAGATGAAGTTTACGATCAAGAAAAGCGACATCGTGGATGTGTTGGGAAAAATCCAGGGGCTAACCGGAAGACGCAGTAATTTGGCGATTACCGAATGTGTTTTAATCACGACTTCGGATGCAAACGCTCATCTGAAAGCCACTGATCTCGAAACCTGTTTCGAAGGATCTCTGCCGGCTATCGTGGAAACGCCCGGTACCATCGCCATCAGTGCTCGGAAATTTTACGAAATCTCCCGTGAATTCCCCAGTTCCGATATTCTGATCGAAGAAACCGAAAACCGCTGGATCAACATCAGTGATAAAAAGGTGCATTATCACTTGATGGGAATGAACGCCGAAGATTTTCCCGATACGCCGGTTTTTGAAAATGTCATCTTGTTCGAACTGCCGGCCGCCGATTTTAAACGCATGATCGAAAAATCAACCATGATCAGTGGGATCGGAGAAGATAAAAAACCCCATATAAACGGGGTGCTTTTCGAGCGCATCAACCATGCCGATGCTGGGACGATCCGGATGGTCTCGACAGATGGCAGCCGTCTTTCGCGGTTCGATCTGAGCGTTTCAGATATAGGTATCTCCTGGGAGGGTCCGGGAGTCCTAGTGCCCAAAAAAGGGTTGCACGAAGTCAGTAAATTCCTGGATAGCGGCGGTACGGTCCACGTCGGTTTGCAAGACAGTTATTTTATTGTCAAAGGCGCATGTGAGACGATTGCCGTCCGGTTGCTGGAGGGCCAGTTTCCGCCCTATGCCGATTTGATTTCAAGGCAGACGGGCCATCGCATTCCCATGCAAAAGGATCTCTTCGTCCAAATGCTCAAACGTATGTCCATCCTTTGCACGGAGAATTATCGCGCCGCCATATTTACTTTTGAGGATGGGCGACTGTCGATCAATGCCACCAACCCGGATATCGGTGAATCCAAGGAAGCGATGAGCATCGAATTCGATGGTGATAAGATCAAGGCGGCGTTCAATCCAAAGTTTTTCATCGAAGCGGTATCGTCTGTGGATGATGAAAACATCATGATCAATATTGTCAGCGACGACAAAGCCTGCCTTGTGGATGGGGTGGAAGATAAATCCTATTTAAGCGCAATTATGCCAATGAGGGTCTAAGTAAACGTATGGAAAAAAAATACGATGCCAGTAGTATTGATGTCCTGGAAGGTCTGAAGCCCGTTCGCCTCAGGCCTTCCATGTATATCGGAAACGTAGATGTGGCCGGACTTCATCACCTGGTCTATGAGGTGGTGGATAACAGCATCGACGAGGCCATGGCCGGACACTGCGACCGGATCGATGTCAGTGTTCACAAAGACAACAGGGTCAGTGTGGTCGATAATGGCCGCGGCATTCCAGTGGGAATTCATAAGAGTGAACATGTGCCTGCCGTGGAAGTGGTTTTGACCAAACTACACGCCGGTGGCAAGTTTAACAACGACAATTACAAGGTATCGGGAGGTCTTCACGGGGTTGGGGTTTCCGTGGTCAACGCTCTATCTTCCCGGTTGGATGTAGAAATTTACCAGGACGGTCAAATCTATTCTCAATCTTACGAGAGAGGTCAGAAAATCAACGAATTGATCGTGATTGGGGAAACTGATCGACGCGGGACCAAGATTCGCTTCCTACCGGATGACACGATCTTTAACAGTGTCGATTTCAACTATGAGATCCTGGCGCGCCGATTAAGGGAGTTGGCCTTTTTAAACAAAGGGGTACGAATCACCCTGGAAGATGAACGCTCTGATAAACGCGAGGAATTTTTCTATGAAGGGGGCATCGTCTCGTTCGTCGAATATTTGAACCGCCGCCATGTCGGTTTGCATCCGCCCATTTTCATCGAAGGGGAACGCAACGACACCCAGATCGAAGTAGCGATTCAATATAACGATACCTATACGGAGAATCTTTTTTCTTTTGCAAATAATATTAATACGATAGAAGGCGGTTTTCATCTCATTGGATTTAAGACGGCCCTGACCCGATCGCTGAATCAATACAGCACAAACGGAAATGTGCCGAAGAATCTGAGCGGAAAAATCAGTGGTGATGATGTGCGTGAGGGGTTGACCGCCGTGATCAGCGTAAGGATCAAGTCTCCCCAATTCGAAGGCCAGACCAAGACCAAACTGGGAAACAGTGAAGTCAAAGGGTTGGTCGAGTCACTGGTCAACGAAAAACTGAGCGCGTTTCTGGAAGAAAATCCCGCAGTCGCCAAAAAGATCATCGCCAAGGCCGTGGACGCGGCCAGAGCCAGGGATGCCGCCAAACGGGCCCGGGATCTGGCCAGAAACAAAGGATCTTTAATCGATGCCTCACTTCCGGGAAAATTGGCCGAATGCCAGGTTTCCGATCCGAATTTGCGCGAAATTTTCATCGTGGAGGGGGATTCCGCCGGCGGTTCTGCCAAGCAGGGAAGAGACAGGAAATTTCAGGCTATCCTTCCGTTGAAGGGTAAAATTTTAAACGTCGAAAAGGCGCGTTTCGATAAAATTTTACAAAGTGAAGAGATAAAAAATATCATCACGGCATTGGGCACAGGTGTCGGCAGTGAAGAATATGACATCGAAAAGATTCGCTACAAGAAAGTGATCATCATGACCGACGCGGATGTGGACGGATCTCATATCCGCACGTTGCTGCTTACCTTTTTTTACCGGCAGATGCCTGAAATTATCGACAACGGGTATTTGTATATCGCCCAGCCACCGCTTTTTAAATTAGGTAAAGGCAAAAATGAAACCTATCTCAAAGACGAACAGGAATTCAATGACTTCTTGTTGAAAAAGATCTGCGAAAAACTCAAAATTGTGGTGAATGAAGGTCAAAAAGAGCTGACCAATCACACCCTTTACTTGTTCGCCGGTAATCTGTCTGAGTACTACGAATCTATAAACAAACTGGAACATCAAGGTATACCCCAGGATTTGGTGGATTTGCTGGTCGAACAGGAAGTGGAGGACAAGGTTTTTTTGCAGGACCGGGAGCGCATGGAAAAACTTTGCGCCCATTTGAAAGAAAAGGGGTTTGATGCCCAGGCTCCGGAGTGGAATGAAGAACGGGGGGTCTTCGAGATTGCCATTCACCGCACGATTGCTGGGAAAACGGTCCAAACGGTAAGGGTCGGTCGAGGACTGATTTACTCCACAGAGTATCAAAAGTGTGTCAGCGCCGGAAAAATCATCATGGAGAACAACTATCCCCCATTTGTTGTCAAGAGTGGTGAAGGGGATGTGCCGGGCAGCACGTTTGATAACAAGCGTGACCTGCTCAAATACCTCATCGAAGAGGGCAAAAAGGGAATATCGGTTCAACGCTACAAAGGTTTGGGAGAAATGAATCCCACGCAACTTTGGGAAACGACGATGAATCCGGAGAAGCGGATACTGCTGCAGGTGGGCGTCGAAGACGCCGTGGAATCGGATGAGATTTTCACCATCCTGATGGGCGACCAGGTCGAACCACGCCGGGAGTTCATTCAAAACAACGCACTGGAAGTCAGCAGTCTGGATATATAGGGACCGGCCAGGAATGGATCACAGTACTGTTTTGGTAAAAAAGCGGCACCTTTAAAAGGCGAACCCCTAAGGTCTGCGGCCGGACCTTAGGGGTTCTGAATAGGGTGCGCTTTCAGTCACGTCAGTACATACCACTCCAGCTTCAGTTCAGCCAATTGTAACAACTCAAAAGGAAAATGAGGAAGAATAGAATGGAATTGCAAGCGCAGCTGACCTTTCGCACAGATAAAGAATGCTGTCAAGCGAAAAACAGCTCTTTTTTTGTTCGACATAGTCGACGATTAAATTTTCTTTTTGCTGAAAATACTATCTTCCTCAAATCAAAGACCACTGCTAACCAAAGAGAGTATCAGGAATGCACATACACCACATCAAAGCTCGCGATCTCCCGGACCTATGGTTTCAAGCGGTTCACGACATATTGGATCACGGCAGACGCTTTACTATCAACAGGGGTTCCTATGCCGGACAGACGCGACTCGAATATGACTATTTTACGGGTCACGTTCTTTACCCGGGCACCCACCCGCTGATACCGGATATTCCGCCGGCCTGCGGCATCCCTAATCCGGTAGAAGAGGCTTATCTATACGGTGGAGAGGGTTACGAGCGCTCATATATCGAATATCTCATGACCGGTCACAAGGAGCCCGGAGAATCCTATACCTATGGTGAACGATTGACCCGGGTACCCATCGACGGCGATAAATTGAAATGGTGGAAATCAGAGAATAAAGAGATTATCGATCTGAGGGATATCGACGGCAGGATCGTTTTCGAGGAGGATGGCCATTTATACCTCAATCAGATCGAATGGATCATCGATACCTATCAGCGTCATGGTCATCGCAACAATCAGATGGTGCTGCAAATCGCTCATCCATCGGATGTCACGCTGGTCGATCCACCTTGCTTGAGGTCTATCGATACCCGCATCCAGGACGATACACTGAATTTTTTCGTCTATTTTCGTTCTTGGGACCTTTGGGGCGGCCTACCGGCCAACCTGGCCGGTATTCAAAACTTGAAAACCTATATGGCCGACGCCATCGGCGTCAAAGACGGCGAAATGATCGTGGAGAGCAAGGGACTGCACCTGTATGGTTATGCCGAGGATCTGGCCAAACTCAGATGTTTGCGGGAGTGATCGAATGACCCTTAGAAGGCGATATTTTTCGGTGTCCGCGGAAAGGGAATCACATCCCGGATATTACTGATGCCGGTCATCAACATGATCAATCGTTCGAATCCCAAACCGAATCCGCTGTGGGGTACGCTTCCGTAATACCGGGATTGCAGGTACCACCAATAGGTGTCTTTTGAAAGTCCCATGGTCACCATGCGCCGGGCCAGAACATCATAACGCTCTTCGCGCTGGCTCCCTCCGATGATTTCACCGATCTCGGGTACCAGAAGATCCATAGACGCCACAGTTTCATGATCATTGTTCAGCCGCATGTAAAACGGTTTGATGCTTTCGGGAAAGTCATAGACAAAAACAGGTCGTTTAAAAATCCGTTCGGTGAGATAGCGTTCGTGTTCGCTTTGCAGATCCTGGCCATACGAAACGGGATATTCAAACGCATGACCGCTGCGCTCGAGCTGTGCCAATGCCTCCTTATAGGGGATGCGGACAAACTCCGATGAAACCAGGAGATCGAGTTTTTTCATGAGATCTTTGTCCACGAATCGGGCAAAGAGATCGATATCAGTCGAACAATGGCTCAAGGCATGGTCGGTGAGATACCGGATCAACGTTTCGGCCATGGCCATGTTTTGTTCGAGGTCGCAAAAGGCCATTTCGGGTTCGACCATCCAGAACTCTGCGGCATGCCGGCGTGTGTTTGAATTTTCGGCCCGAAACGTGGGACCGAAGGTATAGACATCGCCCAGGGAGAGGGCCAGCATTTCGGCCTCCAACTGTCCGGACACGGTGAGGTTGGCTTCGGTGCCGAAAAAATCGTCCGCCACGGATGTTTTGCCGGGAGGCAGCGTGGTGACGCGAAACATTTCACCCGCACCCTCGCAATCCGAGGCGGTCAAAATAGGGGTGTGCACGTAACGAAAGTCGCGTTCGTGGAAAAATTGATGAACGGCAAATGCCAGTTCGGATCGAATACGAAAAACGGCGCTGTATTTATTGGTGCGGGGCCTCAGATGGGCGATGGTACGCAAGTATTCATCGCTGTGGCGCTTTTTTTGGAGAGGGAAGTCTTCCGGCGCAGATCCGAGGACGGCTATAGCGGTGGACCGGAGCTCCCACTGTTGCCCTTTGCCTTGGGAAGATACCAGCCGGCCTTGAACGGTCAAAGCCGTGCCGGTCGTCACCTGGTGAATCAGTTCGTCGTAATTCGGCAACGCCTGGTCTGCAATGATCTGGATGTTGGCGAGGCAGGAACCATCGTTTAATTCGATAAAAGAAAAGCCCTTGGCGTCGCGACGGGTGCGCACCCATCCCTGGACCAGTACGATTTCCGCGGGCTCGGTGCGCTTCAATAATTGTGTAATCTTGGTTCGCTGCACGGCAGTTCTCCTGGTAAGCGGCTATGGCGACAGTCGGACGGTCAGATAATACACCCGGTCATCGCGCTGAACAAGGAGCAGAGCGGAAGATTTTAGCCGCGACTTGATCACTGCATCGCTGAATTCACCGAGAGAACCAATGGTTTGGTCGTCGAGTTGGACGATGACATCACCCGCTGCCACGCCGATATGAGACAGATGGGATCCTTCGCGCACTTCCGTGATGACGACCCCGCGATCTGATAGAATGCGGAACTGGCGGCGCATGCGCTGATCGACCGGTTGAACCTTGACCCCTAAACGGCGCCAGGCCAGCTCCGCTGCTCGTTCGCGGGGATAGGCGCGCGTCTTGATAGAGATGCGTTTGCTGACGATATTTCGCAGGATCGAAAACTCAATCGTCTCACCGGTCGAAAGGGAGCGGACCGCCGCATAATAGTCGTCGACCGAGGTGACGTTGCGGCGGCCCATGGCGGTGATCAGGTCGCCGCTCTCCATTCCAGCTCTGGCGGCCGGGCTCTCCTCTTCGACCTGGGTGACCACCACGCCGCTGGCATCCTGAAGGCCGAGATAGGCGGCCATACGGCTGTCCAGATCCTGCACCACCAATCCAATCCAGGCCTGCATGACATGGCCGTATTGAATGAGGTCGGCGATGATGCGTTTGGCTTTGTTGATCGGAATGGCAAAGCCGATCCCCTGGGCCTTGGCGTAGATGGCCGTGTTGATGCCGATCAATTCGCCATTGATATTGAGCAGTGGGCCGCCGCTGTTGCCCGGATTGATGGAGGCATCGGTCTGTATAAAGTCGTGAAAGACGCGCTCGTCCGTGTTGATGCTGCGGTTGACGGCACTGACCACGCCGGTGGTCACGGTGTGCGAAAAACCGAAAGGGTTGCCGATGGCGATGATGGTTTCACCGATCATGATGTCGTCGGAATTGCCCATCTCGATGGCCGGCAGCGCCGTGTCGGTGTTGATCTGCAGGACCGCCAGGTCCGAATCCGGATCCGCACCCACGATGCGCACATCGAATTGGCGTTCGTCCTGCAGCGTCACCTTGATCGAGGTGCTGCGTTCGATGACATGGGCATTGGTCAGGATGAATCCGCGCCGGCCGTCGATGATGACACCGGACCCCAGACTGACCCGTTTTTGGGGTTGCTGTTCGAAAAAGTCGCGGAAAAAATTGTCAAACAGTGGATTTCCGCCAAAGGGATTGGGCCGATTGTGGATTTGGTATTCCGAACTGATATTGACCACCGCGGGACCAACCTTTTGAACCGCCTGGACCACCGGGGTTTGTCGGTCGAATGCCCAGGCCGGCAAGACCGAAACGACCGCCAAGAGAACCAGGGCGAGGATGAGGCCGGTTTTGCGCTTGCTTTGATGGCCAAAGTCTGCCAAAAATACCATTTTTTTCAATTTTCTCCAATAATTGGACCAACATAAACGGTAAATTAGAGCGTTCATATCATGCGAACCATATGCATTCAAGATCTCTTGGGCAACGTCGAAAAGCCGAGCCGCTACCTTGGCACCGAGGTGAATCGATGCGTCAAAAACCCTTCGGACGCCAAGCTCCACATGGCCCTTGCGTTTCCGGATCTATATGAGATCGGCACCTCTCATTTCGGTATTCAGATTCTGTATCATCTGCTCAATCAAAACCCCAACGTGGCGGTAGAGCGGGTCTATGCCCCGGCCAGAGACATGGCGGAATTACTGCGGCAGCGGCAGGTGCCCTTGTGCAGCCTGGAAACCCAGACCCCTTTGAACCGATTCCATGTCGTCGGATTCAGTCTGCTCTACGAGCTCAATTACACCAATGTGCTCAATATGCTCGACCTGGCCGGAATTCCGCTGTACCCCCGGCAGCGTCATGAAAACCACCCCTTGATCATCGCCGGCGGTCCATGTGTCAGCAATCCGGAACCCATGGCGCCATTTTTCGATGCCATGCTCTTTGGCGATGGAGAAGAGGCCCTGCCCCAAATGGCGGCCGAATGGATCGCCTGGAAAGATGCGGGAGGAGGCGACCGACGCCGGCTGCTGGAGCGGTGGACTGAAATCCAGGGGGTCTATATTCCATCCTTTTTTCATGCCGAGTACGATAGCCGGGGGTTTCAAACACTGACGCCGAGGCAAGCCGATCAAGGCACCATCCGAAGGGCCATCGTCGCCGACCTGGATCGTGCTTTTTTCCCACAACGGCCGATCGTGCCCTTCGGCAAGCCGATCCACGATCGGCTGCGACTGGAGATATCGCGCGGATGTACGAGAGGATGCCGTTTTTGCCAGGCGGGCATGATCTATCGACCGGTTCGCGAACGATCGTCGCAGAACCTTCTCGATCTGGTGGACGCGTCTCTCGCGGCCACAGGCTACGACGAATTGTCACTGCTCTCGTTGAGCACGGGCGATTATACGCGGTTGGTACCGCTCATGGAGGCGCTCATGCAGCGTTGCCAGTCGGATCGGGTCGCCGTTTCGCTGCCCTCCATTCGTGCCGGCACGCTCACCCCCCGCTTGATGTCCCTTATAAAAAAGGTACGCAAGACCGGGTTTACCATCGCACCCGAAGCGGGCAGTCAGCGGTTGCGGGATGTGATCAACAAGAATATCCGTTTCGAGGACGTGGAAGAAACCGTAGCCCATGCCTTTGAGCTCGGGTGGCGGGTCATCAAACTCTACTTCATGATTGGCCTGCCCACCGAAACCGACGAAGATATAGACGCCATCATCGACATGGTGCAGGCCCTCAAACAGATCAAGGGGCCGCGCCAGAGGCGAGGACAGATCAACGTCAGTGTGACCACCTTCATACCCAAGGCGCACACGCCATTTCAGTGGGCCTCCCAGCTTTCGATCGATGCGTCCAAAGCCAAAATGGAACGCATCGCTGCCAAATTGCGACGTCCCGGCGTGCAGATCAAATGGCAAGACCCAAGAATGAGCCTGTTGGAAGGGGTGTTGGCACGCGGCGACCGTCGAATGGCGGGCGTGATCGAACAGGCCTGGCGCCTGGGATGCACCTTCGATGGCTGGAGTGACTGGTTTGATTTCGGACGCTGGCAGCAGGCCATCGAGGCGTGCGAGCTGGACTTTCGGTTTTTCACGGAACGGGAACGCCAACTGGACGAACCGCTGCCCTGGCAACACATGGATTCCGGCGTGACCGATGCTTTTTTGAGAGAGCAACTGCACGCGTCACTCAATGGTGAACGGCTGCCGGATTGCCGCAAGGGTCAATGTCAGCAATGCGGCGTGTGTGATTTCGACACCATTCGCCCGCGCATTTTTGAGGAGGGTCCCGCGAGCCGGGCAACGGAAGCGGCGGTGACGGGCGAAGACGAAAAAGAGCGTTCCGAGCCGGTGGAATACGAAATGGTGTGGACCAAAATGGGGCCGGCGCGGTTTTTTGGGCATTTGGAAATTATCAAAATCATGACTGCCGCCCTGCGTCGCCTCGACCTGGCTCTGATCTATTCCAAGGGGTTTCATCCGATCCCTCAGATATCTTTCGACAATCCACTGCCCCTCGGGATGGAGAGCGAAGCCGAGCGGATGTGGGTAAAAACGACGGTCCCCTACGACGAGCAGGCATTGATGTCGCGTATCAATTCCCAATTGGCGGAAGGTATTCGTCTGACCGGATGCCGGCGGATCGGCGGCCGCAAGGATAAATTCAAGCCCGATGAGGATCACTACAACGTTTTTATAGATCCGCGCAGCATCAACCTCGATCTCATCGAACGATTCGTCCAAAGCAGCCAATGGCCTTATGAACGCAAGACCGGAAAGGGTCGGGTTCGCGTGATCGATTTAAAGGATTGCGTCAAAAGAATCGAGGTTCGCGGCACCCAAACCCTTTATCTGGCGATCAAGCGGATGCCGCCCCATATGATTCGTCCTGCGGTCGTTTTGCAGCAGGTGCTTTCGTTAAAAGAGGAACAAACCGTTGGCATCCGGGCGGTCAGGTTGGATAGGTCATCGTTGCACAACGATTGACATAGCCCCTCAAAAGGGGTAGACATTTAAAAACTCATATAAAATTGGTTAGTTATGACAAGTAAAAAAATTATTATCAACGATATGCCACATGAAACGCGGGTGGCGCTGATCGAGGACGGCAATATCGCGGAACTGTTCATCGAGAGGCAGGGGGCATCCGACAGTTCCGGGAACATCTACAAGGGGCGTGTCCAACGGGTTTTGCCCGGGATGCAGGCCGCCTTTGTCGACATCGGGTTGCAGCAGGCGGCTTTTTTATATGTCAACGATATTGTTCCCAATAGTTTGGATGGGTTCGGTGAAACTTACCTTGAAAACGGGCTCGACAGCGGCGATGAGGAGTTCAAGCGTCCGGAAATCGACGGCGATAGCGGAAGCGCGGCAGGCTCCGGCCAAAAAGGGGTCGGTAACATTGTCGATCTGATTTCCGAGGGTGAGGAGTTGCTGGTTCAGGTGGCCAAAACGCCCATCGGCACCAAAGGGGCCCGCATCACCTGCCACATATCCCTGCCTGGACGCTTCCTGGTCTTGATGCCCAACTCGAATCATGTGGGTATTTCCCGTCGAATCGAAGATGAAGCCGAACGCCTGCGTTTAAAAGAGATGGTGACCACCTTACGGGGCGATCAAAAAATCGGTCTGATCGTAAGGACAGCCGCCGAAGGGGTTGGTTCCGAAAAAATTGGCCAGGAGTTGACCTTTCTCCTCAATCTTTGGGCCGGCATTCAAAAAAGATTCCACAATACCAGCGCACCGAATCTGATTCATCAGGAGCTCGACATCAGCTTGCGCGCGGTGCGGGATCTATTGGTTCATGAAGCCGAGAAGCTGATCATCGACTCCCGTCGGGGATGCCAGGAAATTCTCAGCTTTCTGGACACCTTTATTCCGAACCTCAAGGATTCCGTCGAGCTTTACGAAGGCAGTGAGCCGATTTTCGACTATTACAACCTCGAAGGGGACATTTTCAGGGCGCTGAAAAAGAAGGTGTGGCTCAAGTCCGGCGGTTATATTGTCATCGAACACACCGAGGCCCTGGTTGCCATCGATGTGAATACCGGACGATATGTGGGCAAGCACAATCTTGAGGAGACGATACTGAAGACCAATCTCGAAGCGGTCAAGGAGATCGCCTACCAAATCCGGCTGCGGGATATCGGCGGCATCATCATCATTGATTTTATCGACATGGAAAAGCGCGCTAACCAGGAAAAGATCTTCAATGCGTTGAGCGAGGCCTTTGCCAAGGATCGCAGCAAGACCCACATTCTGCCCATGTCCGATCTGGGGTTGATCCAGATGACGCGCAAGCGCATTCGCAAACCATTGACCCGGCAGCTTTGCGAACCCTGCTATTACTGCGAAGGGGAAGGCCATCTTCTATCGAGGAAAACCATTTGCTACAACATCCATCGAGAGATCTTACGAAACAGCAGGGACATGATCGGCAGTGGGCTGACATTAAAAGTCCATCCGCAAATCGCAGAAATGTTGCTGGGCGAGGAAAACCATATCATCGCCACCTTGGAAAAAAGCATCGGGCGACAAGTGACCATCTATCCCGAAACGACGTTTCACCTGGAAGAGTTCGATGTGCTGGAAGCCTATACCTAAGTGGTCGCTTGAATGATTTTTCGGTATGAGCATGGGGTGGCCGTTTTGAGTTGGTCGTGTGCCATCATCCACGCCGGGTGTAATGAATGGCATTCAGTTAGAATCGCTGCGACTGGTTTTTCGATATTGACAAGTTTGAATGGTTATGGTTAATCTCACGGTTTCTGAACTCGTATTTTGGATAACAATACGTTTTGTTTGAACATATTTGGGCGATGGCTCTGGCATCCCAATGGTAACGTGACAGCGAGGGAAATGAATCATGAAGAGAACGTATCAACCCAGCAAAATCAAAAGAGTACGGACGCACGGATTTAGAAAGAGAATGTCCACTAAAGGCGGGCGCGCCGTGATCAACCGTCGACGTGCGAAGGGTCGCAAACGTTTGGCGCTATAGCAGGTCAAACGCCCCACTTCTCCCGGATGGTTTAATTGGACCCACAGCGACCGGATGGTTCAATCGGGTGTAATGGTATAGGAAGAGGCTATTACAGTAGCAAGGCACACATTCAGCAAGGCTGACAGGTTGCTCGAGCGATCGGAATTTCTTCGTGTCGGAAAGGCGGGCAAAAAGACGGGAAATCGGCATTTCATTGCCTATTTTCTCGTCAATGAAAAAGATAGATGTCGAATCGGCATTACCGTCAGCCGAAAAGTAGGCAACGCCGCGACCAGAAATCGAATAAAGCGCCTCACCAGAGAGTTTTTTCGTCAAAACCGCCATCTATTCAAAAACCATTGGGATATTCATGTAATAGGAAAAAAAGAGGCGGCGAGCGGTACCAACAAGCTACTGTTTTCAGCTCTCGAAGGACTTTTTAAAAAGATTGCAAATTTCCATGAGGATTCACCGACCTGGGGTGACGGCCGCCAAGTTGTTGATTAGGGTTTACCAACTCGTGCTCTCGCCCATTCTGGGGAGGTCGTGTCGTTTCGAACCGACATGTTCGCAATATGCCATGACGGCCATTGACCGATACGGCGTTGCCAAAGGCAGCCTCATGGCCCTCAAGCGAGTGTTGCGATGTAACCCGTGGTGTGCCGGCGGTTATGACCCGGTTCCATAGGGTGTGTCGAGCCATTATGATCTCTTGCCTTGCCGTTCCAACCCGATTCATCCAGCTAATAATAGCCTGTGTGCCGATGTGGCCGAAGGTGCCGTCCTGCATTCTATTCCGATCAACTTGAAGGAGTTTTTATGGAACAAAAGCGTCTTTTAATGGCCATCGGGCTCTCGTTCCTCGTTTTTTTTCTATGGAGCATTACCTTCGGTCCAAAGCCCACTCAACAAGTTCCCGTGAGTGAGGAGGCGAGGGAGTCCGGGTCGGCCGCCCCATCGCAGGGGGGTGCAAGTCAAAGTACAATAGCCGACGCACGGAGTGCCGTACCGCCCGCCATGCCGCCCGCCGCAGAGCCGAAGGATGAGTCGGTTGCAGCCAGGACGATTGTGGTCGACACGCCTCTTTTCAGAATGAAGCTATCGGAAAAAGGCGGAGCAGTGGTGAGCATGGTACTTAAAGAGTATCAAGAAACGGTTGCCGTCGACTCTGCGAACAAAGAGCTGGTGGCCCGTGAAATTGCCTCAGGTACGGTACTGTCCTCATTAAGTGCATATGACCCAGATCTACTGAGGAGGGGGATTTACAAAGCGCAGATCGCTAAAGACCATGTGGTGATCGATCAAGCCCCCCAGGCGGTCCTTTTCCGGTACGATTTGGGTAACGGGATTTCCATAGACAAGAGATATCGTTTTGTTCCGGAAAGTTATGTCATCGATCTGGATGTCACGGTTCATAACGGCAGTGGATTGCCGGTGAACACGGCCCTTCAGATCGCGTTGCATGATGTGGTCGATAAAGATAGTGGCGCTTACGGTTTTGTAGGGCCGAGCGGGTTGATCAACAACAGCCTTACCCAAGTTAAAATTAAGAATATCGAAGAAAACAGTGAGGTTGGCGGGAGTCTTCGTTGGATCGCAACCGAACGTCTTTATTTTATCACCAGCGTAATGAGCAAAGAGAGCATCGAGGGTCGGATGCTTCTGGATGTAAATGATAATATAGTGGAAAATCAGATGGTTACAAACAGCCAGACCCTTCCCGCGGGCGAGCGTCATGAATGGCGTTTCAGCTTGTTCATGGGTCCCAAGAGCCTTACGCTATTGAAGTCTGTAGGTAACGATCTGGATCGAGCGATCGACTTCGGTTGGGTGGACATCATCGCCAAGCCGTGTTTGTGGTTCATGAACTTTATCTACCGATATATTCCAAACTACGGTATCGCCATTATCATCCTGACGATTGTCACCCGGTTGCTTTTTTGGCCCTTGGCTAACAAAAGCTACAAGTCAATGAACGACATGCGCAAGTTACAGCCCTTGATGCAGGAAATCCGGGAAAAATATAAGAATGATAAAGCCAGGCTCAATCAGGAAACTATGGCGCTTTACCGGACCTACAAAATTAACCCCGTGGGTGGCTGTCTTCCCATGTTGATTCAACTTCCCGTATTTTTTGCGCTCTATCGAATGCTTTACCAGTCCGTTGAACTACGGCATGCGCCGTTTTTCGGATGGATCAACGACCTGTCGGCGCCTGACCGTCTTTTTAGTTTTTCATTTAAAATCCCGTTTATGGAGGCGCCCTATGGGATTCCGGTCCTGACACTCATTATGGGGGCAACGATGTTGCTGCAGCAGAAAATGTCCCCTGCGCCAGGCGATCCGATGCAAGCCAAAATGATGATGCTGATGCCGATTGTATTTACCTTCATATTTATCAATTTTCCGTCAGGGCTTGTGCTCTACTGGCTCATCAGCAACCTCGTGTCCATATCGCAGCAATATTACACAATGAAAAAAGTAGCCTAATGTCTGGAGGTTTAGGCATGACAGATTTTATAGAATATGAAGCTAAGAGTGTAGACAAGGCTTTGGAAAAAGCCTCAAAGGAACTGGATCTGCCCCTGGATCAATTGACATACGATGTCATCTCCTACGGATCTACAGGAATTTTTGGATTGGTAGGCGTCAAAAAGGCCAAAATACGTGTAAAAACAAATCATTCTAAGGGTTCTTTCCATCGAGAGGCCAAACAAAAAGCCAAGGATCTGGTCAAGAGCGCGTTTGGAATTGAAGAAAAGGCAGAAGAACCGGAGGTCGTGTCATCGGTAGAATTGGAGTGTGGTAAACAGGCCCTTCAGCGCATCGTCGATGCCATATCAGGGGGGGCCACGATCACTGCCGAACACAAAAATCACCGGATCATTTTTAAAATCGAGGGGGGTAACAGTGGTCTTTTGATCGGAAAGCGAGGCCAGACCCTCGAGGCGATTCAATATTTAATAGAAAAAATCGTTAACAAAAACAATGATACCCGTTTGAGGGTATTGGTCGATGTCGAGGGATATCTCGATACGCGTCAATCCAACCTGAAGCGAATGGCCACCAAAATGGCCGAGAAGGCGCAGAAAATCAACAAGCCCGTGACCATCGGCCAGATGAACGCCTACGATAGGCGGATCGTTCATCTGCATCTGAAAGACAATCAAGCCGTTAGGACCCAGAGTGTCGGCGACGGGAACTATAGAAAGCTGATCATTTTTCCAAAACGCAAGCGGCATCAGAGGTCCAATTGAGCGGGTATCGGCCCTCGATTGCGCAGAAATAGGGGGCGAGAGCCAAGAAGTCAGGCCGAATTTGATGACGACGTTTGCAGGGGAATCCGAGTTCTGTAATGACACCATTGCAGCTATCGCTACCGCAGAGGGCGCCGGAGGTATCGGTATCGTTCGGATATCCGGACCAGAGGCCTATGCCATCGCACGGAGGCTTTTCGTCAGAGGTCCAGACAGCGGTTTGACGGCAGAGAACCAGGAAACCGCAATTCCTTCCCACCGTTTAGTTCATGGATACATTCGGGAACCGACGACGAGCCGCGTCATCGATGAAGTCCTGCTGGCGGCCATGAAGGCGCCAAAAACCTACACGCGCGAAGACGTGGTCGAGATCCATTCCCATGGCGGCACGCTGATCCTCTCAAAAATTCTCGGAATGGTTATTTGTTCGGGAGCCAGGCTCGCAGATCCGGGTGAGTTTACCCGGCGAGCCTATCTGAACGGACGAATCGATCTCAGTCAGGCGGAAGCGGTTGCCGATATCATCAATGCCAGAAGCGATGGCGCCCTGGCGATTGCAGCCCGGCAGCTGCAGGGCGGGCTCAGGCTTCAAATCGATGATCTGTGCGCGCTCATAGTTGAGGTCCTATCAGATCTCGAGGCGGCCATTGAATTTCCAGAAGAGGTGGAAATAAACCTGTCAAGACAGAGGGCCGGTTGGATCGATTCTTTAGAGAATGGGATCATTGTGCCCATAAAACACTTGCTGGAAAGTGTTCATCGGGGGCGGCTTATAAAAGAGGGCGTCCGATTGGTGATTGTCGGCCGTCCGAACGTCGGCAAATCGAGCCTGATGAATGTGTTGGTAGGAAAGGACAAGGCCATTGTCACCCCTATACCAGGGACTACCCGCGATGCCGTCGAAGGGACCCTGTTTATCGACAACCATGCCATCCACCTCGCAGATACGGCCGGATTAAGAGAGAGCGATGATCCGATTGAGATCATTGGCATGCGTAAGACCCGAGAGCGCCTGAATGAGGCGGACTTCATTCTGTTTGTGGTCGATGCCCAATTTCCATGGACAACGGAGGACTTGGCGATCCTGCAGAACCTTGATCTGGGAAAGACCCTTTTAGTGTTCAATAAAATTGACCTGGTAGAGGAAAATTGGATTCCCCAGTGTCCAAAGGAAATGGAGCAGATCGATCGTGTCATGATATCCGCCAAAAACGAAATCGGGTTGTCGAAGCTTAAGGCGGTTATCTCTCACAGGTGTTTGCAATCCGGGGAATTTCAGGTACAAGAGAATATCGTCACCAGTGTCCGACACCAGGGGCTTCTGGAGGTGGCGCTGGACGCCACCAGTCAGGCGGCCGATATACTAAAGCGCCACGACGGAGAGGAGTTGGTCTGTTTGGAGCTGGAGGAGGCCCTTTTGGCCCTCGGGAAGATAACCGGGGATCGGTCTGATGAAAGGGTGCTGGATTCAATCTTTAATAAATTCTGTATCGGCAAATAGAGCCGGCCACAATTGTTTCACGTGAAACAGTCAGGAGATACCAGATGGATTTCGAGCCATTTTTTAGAGAATATCGCATATTGGTCGAAAAAGTGGAGGATGCATTCCGCCGGGTCCAACAGGAATATGGCGATTGTGTCTTGTGCAAGGAAACCTGTTCCGATTGTTGCCACGCTTTGTTTGACTTAACGTTGATCGAGGCGGTTTATATCAAAGAAAATTTCGATCGAATGTTTACAGGGGACCGGCGCGAACAATTGATTGAACGTGCAAACAGGGCAGACCGGGATATTTGCCGTATCAAGAAGGTGGCTGTCCAGGCCTTGGAGAAAGGAAAGCCGGAAGATGAAATTCTGGAGGACATGGCGTTGAAACGCGTTCGATGCCCGGCTTTGGATGAGAATAATCTGTGTGCCATTTATGAGGTTCGGCCGATAACCTGTCGACTGTATGGGATTCCCACCGAGATTGGGGCGCGCGCACATACCTGTGGCATAAGCGGTTTTAAAGAGGGGATTGCCTACCCGACCGTGAAGCTGGACGCCATTTATCAGCGCCTTTATGAGATCTCGACGGCTTTGGCACAGGGCATTGAGAGTCGCTATTCTAAGCTGGCGGATATGTTGGTGCCTTTGTCCATGGCGCTTTTGACCGATTACACCGAGGACTATCTCGGCGTAAAATCGAAAGATAGCTCAACAGAGGAAGAATAGGGGGCATGAGCATGACGCAGGATGATGCGGCTCAAAGGAAAAAGGCTATTTTCGATGCCATGTCACCACGCGCCCGCCGGAGAATTGAACGGATCGGCTTCGATCGATGGGACCCGTTCGAGGCTCCCAAGGATCCCATCGATATTCGCCGCGATCCTACCCAGCGCACCACGCAACAGCTGGTGGGGGATTTCCTCCAAACAAGAGCTCCTGAAAAGCGCACCAACGCTTACAGCCGCGGGGTCCTGGAAATGGCGCTGGGAATCATCAATGCGGATGATCGCTTTATTGGGATGTTTGAATTTGCGTCCTGGTATATGGAGCAGCTCAAAGAGATCGAAAAGTAGTCCTATCTAAAAACGAAGTTTGGAAATGGAAATTGATACCGTTACCTTTCAGCGCGTAGGACAACACATTCACCATCTGTTGAGCCAGAAATACCTTCGCATGACCCCCTCTGGTCTGGCGCAGGTGCTTGCCGCCCATTTTCCTGATGTGAGCCGACCGATTTTTAGAGCCATTCTCCGTGAACTGGTCCAAGTGGGTCTTTTGACCTATTCAAGCCATTTTTCATCCTCCTACATAGAACTCGGCACGCATTGCCGGGAGCCTGCATCGCCGGGATTGTCTATCGAAACCCTGTTTTCTCAAAAACCATCACTGATGGCCGCGCATGAGGTTTCGCTGACAGATGGTGCCGCTTTTGGACAAGGCGACCATCCCACGACCCAGTTGGCGATCGAAGCCATGTATTGGGTTGCCGATAATTGCCAAAACAAATGCACTTCGGCGGTACCAGTGGTTCTGGATATCGGGACGGGAACCGGTATATTGGCAATGGTCGCCGTGCGGCTGGGGTTGGGCCCCGCCATGGCGATTGACCTCGATCAATTGGCCTGCTGTGAGGCCATGCGAAATGTCCATCGCAATGGGTTGTCGATGCGGGTTCATGTCGTTGCAGGTGAGCTGGCTGCCGTTCGTCCTTCCCCTTTCAGACTCATTCTAGCCAATTTGCGACCGCCGACCCTGGTGCGCCTGATGCCCGATATGGTGCGCCATACCGGGCCGGAAGGGTATTGGATCCTCACCGGTTTCCGGCCGGATGAAAAATCACGACTGTTCAGTCGGTTGCCGATGGGTTTCGATGAGGTATGGGGTGGTGAAAACCGCGGGTGGGGTGCTGCGGCGATTCAAGGGCGCTAATGGGGTCGATAGGCCGTTTACGTGGCGATCTTGAAAATGGGCCCCGTAGTATGCGACCGGCGCTGATCGTTTGAAATTCGAGTCCTGGTGAAATGGCCTCGCAAAGCCTTACAAATAAAGGCTTTGCGAGGGAAAGTCCCTTCCGAAGGAACCAATCTACTCTATTTTTACCTATTTTGCGCGAAAAACCAGTTTTCCACCATACCAGCCTGCAATGGCGCCGGCAGCCAGGTCAACCAGGTGAAGCAGCAAAAAGAAAAAATTGTTGAACAGACCTTGGGCATAAAGGTCTGGATCGACTAACCACCAGATGGCAAGGATGATGGATAAAAAGCTGACAACTCCGGCGCAAATTATTTTGATCCGGAAGATCTCCGTCATGCGACCTTTGAAGGTGTTGATCCAGTCGATCAATCCGGTGACAATGACGATGGGCATGGTGAGGGCCACCATGATGATGTTCACCTTTGCGGCTGTCGCCAAGGCCTCTGAGCCAAAAAGAAGCGAGAGAAAAACGAACAGCACGGAGATGGGTAGAACGCCGTTTGGGATGTGGACGGCGATCGGATGACCGTGCAATTCGGTCAGCTTCAAGCTGATGACTTTAAATCGTTCGGGAATGAAACTGGATGGGTCTCGACCGGTGAATTTCTGACCTTTCTCATCGATTGTCGTGTCGCCAGCCGATGAGTCCTTACCCTTTTCTGATTCGCCCGGATCCTCGGGCAACAACACGAATTGACTCCGGTCCGCACCACAAACCGGACATTTTTCCGGTGGGCTGCTGCCGGTATGAATATAGCCGCATACAGAACAACGCCATTTGGAGTTTTCGTTGGCCCCCGCCCTCGCATCCACTCCTGCCGGGGTTGGTGTGAGATCTTCAGCTTCGTCGAGCAATATGAAAAGAGACCGATCGGCACCGCAAACCGGGCACTTTTCGGGAGGCGTGTCGCCCTTGTGAATGTAGCCGCAGACCGTGCATTTCCATTGTTTCATTGGGTTGACCTCAAAGATTAGGGGTGAGTGGGGTTCGGTGACCGGTTGAATCTTCGTATCTTGATACACGAATCTTTGGGATATTTCCAGCGCTTCTGGACGCGCAACCCAAGCGCGCCATATCCCCGGGGTGCCCAATCCATTAGTGAAAAGCGCTGTAAGCAGGTGAGACAAATGCCTGTCAGCCAAAAAAGCCGCGGTGCTATTCGGAACTGAGCGCGGTGCCGAGCAGGAACTCTTCGTAATCTGTGGGGCGGGTCTGATAAAGCTCTAAAATGGATTCGAGTTGTCTTCGCTCCTGGCTATCCCGCCACTCGTACCAGTGCTCGAGACTTTGCCAGGTACTGATGACAATCAAATTCAACGGAAAGCCCTTTTTAGAAAGCGTTTCCCCGGAAATATAACCGGGCTGACCCATGGCGCGGGCACGAAGGTCGTTGAGCTGAGGGGTCTTTCCTTCCTTGAAGCGTCTTTTGATTAAAATTTTGGCGATCATGGTGGGTGCTCCTTTGGGTCAACCCATCATGAAGCTCCACAAGATACCGGCGCAAATGGCAGAGCCGATGACACCCGATGCATTGCAGGCCATGGCGTGCATCAGCAGATAGTTGCCTGGATCTTCTTTCTGTGCGGTCAAGTGGACTTCGCGCGCAGACCCGGGAACCGCTGAGACGCCGGCGGCGCCGAGCAATGGGTTGATTTTTTCCTTAAGAAAAAGGTTCATGAGTTTAGCGAAGAGAACACCGGAGGCCGTGGCAATGGAAAAGGCGATGGATCCGAGAAAAAAGATGCCCAACGCCTTGGGCGTGATAAACACATCGGCCTGGGTGCTGGCACCTACCGTAAATCCCAGGAAAATGGTAGCCGTATCGATGACGGCCGAACTGGCGGTTTTGGCGAGACGATCGACCACCCCGGAAACCTTCAGGATATTCCCCAGGAAGAAGGGCCCCAACAACGGAATGGATGCAGGCGCCAGGAAACAGCAGAGCAGAACGCCCACGACAGGAAAAAAGACGAGCTCCTTGCGTGAGACATGCCGCTCGGTATCGGGCATGCGGATCAGGCGTTCTCGCCGGGTGGTCAAAAGCCGCATGATCGGTGGTTGTATGATAGGGATGAGCGCCATGTAGGAGTAGGCGGCGATAGCCACGGGCCCGATCAGATGCGGCGCAAGCTTGGCGGTCAGGAAGATGGAGGTCGGCCCGTCGGCGCCGCCGATGATGGCCACCGAGGCGGACTCTTTTGGATCGAAGCCCAATGCAAGCGCGCTGAGCAATGTGAAGTAGATGCCCATTTGGGCGGCGGCACCGAGCAGCATCAGCTTAGGCCTGGCGAGCATGGAGGAAAAATCGGTCATCGCGCCCAGGCCGAGAAAGACGATGGACGGATAGAGTCCAGAGGTGACCCCGAAGTAAAGATAGTGCAATACGCTGTTGTCTTCATAGATGCCCAACCCAAATCCCTTGAAAAAGGGAATATTGCCGATGATGATGCCAAACCCGATGGGCAGCAGCAGCAGGGGTTCGTATTTTTTGGCGATCGAGAGATAACAGAAGAGAATCCCGATGAGGATCATCATCAGGTAGCGCCAGTCGGCCATCGCAAAGCCGGTGTTTTTCAAGAAGTCTAAGGCCAGTTCCATAGGTCAGGGTACCTCGATGGGTCGATGATCGATCGCTCTTTGGGCGATCAACTGGTTAAGCGTTCTTCCAAGAAAATGTGCCGTCACCGGAAGCAATCAAGAAACCGTTTTCTCTCAGGGTTCGCAAGCTGAGGTGAGGGTGGGGCAGTTGGTCCTTATGGGCCAACCGATAAAGTTGGGCGAGGTCGAACCGCTCTCCTAAACCGGCCGTCAAAGACTGATAGAGTGTGACCGTGGCCTCCAGATCGTTGAGCAAGTCTGCATGGCCAACCGGCGCCGGTTTGGTCTCTTCCACAGGCAGGCCCTTGGTCTGCTTCTCAAAAAACCCTATTATTTTATGTAGTTGAGAGATAATAAGGGCCAGTATAGATAACCCCGACAGCACCAGGATGGCGCCGGTGAAGGCCATTGCCCAGCCATTGTTGGCGGCAATTCTTGACAAATCAAAGATCATGGAGTCACACCCTCCGGCTTTTACTATTCGTGGCGATTGATGATGGGTCAGGCCCGCTGTTTCCCGACAATCTTGCGCGCGTCAGGCCATAGGATCTACAAGCGGTTCGTTTTTCGATCATACTTACGGCAAAAAGTCAACTGACAAATGGCCACGATTACCTTAACAATCTGAATTTAAAATAATAATGTACAAGCATTGACATTGTCCTACCCCTCTTTTATGCTTTGCGTCGTATGACTATCGACCCACCGCCTGCGACCACTAAGATCACGTGACGACTGAAAGCAAAGGATAGTGTCATGGAAGAAAACACGAGAATTGTTTTGGACTACTTTGAGCGGATCAATGCCATTCCACGCTGTTCAAAGGCAGAGGGCCGCATACGGGGATGGCTCCAATGTTGGGCCGGCCAAAGAGGTTTTTCAACGAAAGGTGATGCGGCGGGCAATCTGGTCATGCGGGTCCCCGCCAGCCCGGGATATGAAATGGCACCCTGCGTGGTTCTACAGGGTCACATGGATATGGTATGCGAAAAGACACCCGATTCCACTCATGATTTTACCAGTGACCCGATTTGCAGCCACATGGAAGGCGATTGGCTGACCGCCGATGGAACGACGCTGGGAGCAGATAACGGCATCGCCATCGCCTATGCCCTGGCGCTAGCGGATGGTGAAGCGGTGACGCATCCACCTCTGGAGTTGCTCTTCACCGTGGATGAAGAGACCGGGCTCAACGGGGTCAAGGCAATGGCGAACGATCTGATCACTGGAAAAATCCTGATCAACCTCGATTCGGAGGACGAAGGCGTGTTTACCATCGGGTGCGCCGGCGGCAGGGATATCACCATGGTCTTGCCGTTGCAGACAGGACCCTTGTCCGAGGGGAGCCAGGCGGTCCGGGTGGTGGTGGGCGGTCTCAGAGGCGGCCATTCGGGCATCGATATTCATAAACCACGTGCCAATGCCAACAAGCTCCTGGCACGGGTTATCGACCATGTGCAGCAGGGCACGCGTTGCCGTTTGATGGCCTTCGACGGCGGTACACGGCACAATGCCATCCCCCGGGACGCCACGGCCATCCTGACGTGCGAAGCATCGGTATATCCATCGGTGGGCCCGGCGTGCGAAGAGATGGCCGGCCGCATAACACAGGAGTGTGGGGACAAGGAACCCGACTTGTATATCAAGGTTGCTCCTGAATCCCTGCAGACCGATAGGGGCGCCACTGCCGAGGGAACCCGACGGGCCGTCGATCTCCTGCTGGCCTTGCCCAATGGCGTGGCCGGTATGTCAACGGCCATCGCGGGGTTGGTGGAAACATCGAACAATCTGGCAACCGTTCATCTTCAGAACGGCCGCATGACGATCCTGTCCAGCCAGCGCAGCGCGGTCCCCTCGCGCCTGGACGAGATATCCGGCCGGGTTCGGGCCGTAGCCCGTCTTGCCGGGGCCGAAGCAAAAGAGAGCAACCAATACCCGCCGTGGCAGCCGGACCCTGGATGTGACCTGCTGAAAAGGTCCGAGGCGGTGTACCGGGGGCTGTATGGCCAGGCGCCGGTCATTCAGGTGATCCACGCCGGGTTGGAGTGCGCCATCATCGGAGATCTATACCCGGGAATACAGATGATCTCCTTCGGCCCCACGATTCGCAATCCCCACTCGCCGTCGGAAAAATTATACGTACCATCGGTCGCAAAGGTTTGGCAGCTTCTGGTCGCACTGCTGGCATCCTGGGTTGAATGAGGATAATTGTTGACGTCCTGTAGGCCCTTCCATTATCTTGCCAATTTACGCCGTTGTGTCGGCTGGCGAGCCGTCCGGCACACGACGGTAAATTCAACAGTGAAAGGTACTTGTGCTTGGCATGAAAGGATCTCTGGATGTTGATCTGAAAAACAAGATCAAAACCCTGATCGTCGAGAATTGCGATCTGGATATCGAAATTGCGGATATCGACGATGAGGCCCCTCTTTTTCAACGAAATTCACCGCTTGAACTCGACTCGATCGACGCCCTGCAGATTTCCATCGCCATTCAAAACACCTTCGGCATTGCCATTCGAGACAGCAAGGAGATGCGGCGCGTCATGACCTCGATCAACAGTTTTGCCGACCACATTCAACCGGAGTGATCAAACAATTGACCGAAAAGGCATTCATCCGCGGCAAGGCGGTTCATTGTGCATTGGGAGAAGAGGTTGGGCCTGTGGTCTCCGCCATGCGTGCGCACCAAAGCCATACCACCGATGTGCCGCTGTCGCTCATCAATCTCGATTATACGCGGCCCTATTATCGGCTGCCTGTGAAGGCTGGGGATCCACCGCCGCATAGCGAGGCTTTTTTCTACGCTGTTTTGTTCCGCACCGTGGAAAAGGCCATTGCCGATGCGGGGTTGCAGCCGCATGAAATCGAAGAGATGCCGATTTTCTTCGGCTCGACCTCCATCGATATTCCACTCTACGAGGAGACCTATCGAACGGCCAGCAACGTGCTTTCCCAGACCTCGTCGGGTTACGGCAACATCGCCAACGAGATCGCCCGGCACCTCGGGGTCAAGGCCGGCTGTTACACGTTTACCACCGCTTGCACCTCCAGCGCCAACGGTGTGCTTTATGCGTCGGCCATGATGGGCCAGGGCGCGTTCGATCGTGCCCTGGTGATCGGCTACGATCTGTTCAGCAATCTGGGGTTCTATGGTTTCGAGGCCCTCAAACTGATTGCCCCGCCACCCTACCGGCCTTTCGATAAACATCGCATGGGGGTAATCATGGGCGAGGGGTGCGGCGCCATCGTGTTGGATCGCTGTCGACGGGATGCCAACGATTTTTATTGCCTGGGTGGTGCGAATGCCTGCGATACCCATAGCGTGACGACCCACGATCCGGAAGGTCACGCCATTGCCGCCGTGATGCGGGAGGCCTTGGCGAGCGCCGGCGCGAGGCCGGAGGAGATCGATGTGATCAAAGCCCATGCCACCGGCAGCTATCACAACGACCTGACCGAGTGCAACGGCCTTAAACAGGTGTTTGGCGATCATTTGCCGCCGGTGACCGGATTGAAACCCTTCGTTGGTCATACGGTGGGCGCCTGTGGTGCCATCGAGCTGGTTCTTTTGAGCGAAGCGGTCAAGGCGGGATTCGTACCGGCCACCCTGGGATTTGAAACGCCGGACGAAGAGTTGGGGGTCGTTCCCATGACCGATGATCTGGCGATCGAAAGCGGGACCTTCCTGCTGAATTACTTCGGTTTCGGCGGAAATTGCGTCTCCCTGGTCGTCTCCAACCGTGATTGAATTGAAGCGGCCAACCCATGCGAGCCGCGACACAGACAGCATCAGGCGAAGCGAACATGTACATTCATAACCACGGAACTTTTGTCGGCCGGCCGGTGGCAGACATGAAGTACTACAAAGAAGACGTCAGCCGGTACACCCGGTTGCACTTCCGAAGAGCCAACCGCTTTGTACTGCTCTCCCTGGCCGGCGCCTGCCGCTGTGCCCATGAACAGTCGATCAAGAAGAATACCGGCGTCTATCTGACCACAGAGAACGGCAACCTGGGCGATACCGAGACCGTCCTGCACCAGATTTTTCAGATGCGTCAGTTTCCCATGCCCTACAATTTCATCAACACCATGAGCAACACGGCCTCTTTTTACGTGGCCCAGAGCCTGGAGCTGCTGGGGCGCAACATGACCTTCTCCAGCAAACTGCTTTCGTTTGAACGCGGCTTGGAGTTGCTGCATTGCGACATGGTTGCAGGGTCCGTGAATGAGGCCTTGATCGGCGGCGTAGATGAAGCGAGTTTTTCCAAGACGCAGTTCGAGGCCAAATTCGATCGACGATACGAAGACTACAACATGGTCGAGGGCAGTTGCTGGCTGCTCATGAAAAAAGAGGCCGAGCGGGCCATGGGTGAGATCAGCGTCGTTGCCGCGTTCGCCGATCTTGGACGGCTCCTTGGCTGGATAGAACGCCAGGCGTTTGAGCGGCCGGTGTTCGTGGCTCACGGCATCCTGGTGGCCCCGGAAGATAAGAAAGCGATCGGCCGCGCGCTGCCCGATGCCACCCTGTTTGATCCCATCGGCGATATCGGCTATTTCGATTCCGCCGCGGCATCTGCGGTGACCCATTTTCTACAGCGCGATGGCGGTGCCTGCCTGATCCATGTCAACAAGGATACCCGCGGCCAGTTCATGGCCATGCGGGTGGAGAAGTATTAGCGCGCAGTTACTCTTCGGCCTTGACCTTTCCTCTCTGACGGTGCCGCTCCTGTATCGACAGGATGTTTTTGCGCAACCGAATGGCCTTGGGCGTGATTTCCACCATTTCGTCTTCCCGAATAAAATGTATGGCGCGCTCGAGGGTCATGGGCTTGATCGGGCTGAGGATCACCGCCTCGTCGTGTCCTGAGGCGCGGATGTTGGTCAGCTTCTTCTCCTTGCAGGGGTTGGCGTTGAGGTCGGTGGGCCGATTGTGTTCGCCGAAGATCATTCCTTCGTAGACAGGATCGCCAGGCCGGATGAAGAGGATTCCCCTGGGCTCCAGGTTGAACAGGGCGTAGGCCACGGCCGAGCCCTGGCGATCGCTGACGATGGAGCCGGTGTAGCGGCTGGGAAAATCGCCGCGATAGGTGTCGTATCCGTCGAAATAGGTGTTGAGCAACCCGGTGCCCTTGGTGTCGGTGAGAAACTCGTCCCGGTAGCCGATCAGGCCGCGCGAAGGAATGGAGAACTCCACGCGCACCCGGCCGCTGCCGTGGTTGATCATGTTGATCATCTGCGCCTTGCGGGACGACAGCTTTTCGGTGACCACGCCCAGAAAACCTTCGTCGCAATCCACGAAAAGGTGCTCGATGGGCTCCAGGCGTTCGCCATCGCGTATCTTGAAAATCACCTCAGGCCGGCCCACTGCCAGTTCGAAGCCTTCCCGGCGCATGGTCTCGATGAAGATCGCCATTTGAAACTCGCCGCGCCCCTTGACCAGGAACACTTCGCGATTGTCGGTCTCCTCCACTTGGATGGCCACGTTGCGCAGGGTCTCTTTCAACAGACGCTCGCGAAGATGGCGCGACTGGCTGTATCGACCCTCGCGTCCGGCAAACGGTCCGGTGTTGACCGTAAAGCGCATGCCCACGGTCGGTTCGTCCACGCGGATGCGCGTGAGGGCCTGGGACGTACTTCGGGTGCAGATCGTGTCGCCGATGCGCACCTCGTCGATGCCGGCCAGCACCACGATATCGCCGGGGTCGGCCTCCGGCACGTCGATGAGACTCGGACCCTGATAGGTTTGCAGGCTGGCCACCTTGAGCGGCCGTTGCCGGCCGTCGGCACCGATGCAAACGAGGCTGTCTTTGATGCGTGCGTGCCCGTTGGCCACTCTGCCCACGGCGAGTCGGCCCAGGTAGTCCGAATAGCCCAGGTCCGAGACCAGCATTTGAAAGGGTGCGTCCGGGGTATGGCTCGGTGCCGGGATATGGGTCAGGATCATCGCCATCAAGGGATCCAGGTTCCGGCCGCCTTCGTCGGGTTTGGCCTGGGCGATGCCGTCCCGCCCGATGGCATACAGAAAGGGAAAGTCGAGCTGGGCGTCGGTGGCATCCAGATCGATGAAGAGGTCATAGACCTGGTCGAGCACCTTTTCGGCCCGGGCGTCCTTGCGGTCGATCTTGTTGATCACCACGATCACCTTGAGGCCGGCGGCCAGCGTCTTCTCCAGCACGAAGCGGGTCTGGGGCAGCGGTCCCTCGGAGGCGTCGACCAGCAGGAGAGCGCCGTCGGCCATGGAGAGGGCGCGTTCGACTTCGCCGCCGAAATCGGCATGCCCCGGCGTGTCGATGATGTTGATTTTCACGCCGTGCCAGAGCACGGCGCAGTTCTTGGCGGCAATGGTAATACCCCGCTCGCGCTCCAGATCCATATTGTCCATGAGCCGTTCGTTGACGGTCTGGCCGTCGCGGATCAGCCCGCTTTGCCGGAACATGGCATCCACCAGCGTGGTTTTGCCGTGATCCACGTGGGCGATGATGGCCACGTTGCGTATCTTATCATTTTTAACAGGCAGAGTTGCCATGGCTGTTTCTCCTCAGCGAAAACCGCCATGTTTAATACATCCTCCAAGAATTGTCCACTGATTTAAAAGGGCCAGAAGATGGGGACCAGAATCGTACCCCCGACGATGACCAATACATTCAGTGGAATTCCCAGCTTGAGATAGTCGCTGAAGCGGTAGCCGCCGGGTCCGTAGACCAGCAGGTTGGTCTGGTATCCGATGGGTGTGGCAAAACAGGCGCTGGCGCCGAAGCAGACGGCCATGATGAAGGGTTTGGGGTCCACCTGCAGTCCGACGGCGGTGGAGATGGCGACAGGCAGCAGCAGCACCGCGGTGGCGTTGTTGCTCAGGACCTGCGTGCTGATGCTGGTGAGCAGGATAAATCCACCCAAAACCAGATGGGGCGACCATCCCTCCAGGGCGCTCAGGAACAGCTGGGCGTAGTACCGGCTCGTGCCGGTCTGGTCCATGGCGGTTCCCAGGGCAATGGTGCCCGCAATGAGCATGAGAACATTGCTTTGCAGGGCGCGATAAGCCTCCTTTAGGGAAAGCGCGCCGGTCAGGACCATGAAGAACACGGCGGCCAGTGCGCACACCATGATATTGGCCAGGCCGGTGGCGGCCGCCACTACCATGGCGGCAAAGATGCCGGCGGCCAGGGGCGCTTTGCGGGTGTGGACGATTTCATGATGCACATCTTCCACCATGATCCAGTCGCTGCGGCCGCGAAACTTGTCGACCCGGCTGACGGAACACCACACCAGCAGGATATCGCCAATTTTTAGCCGGATATCTTTAATCTTCTGTTCCGTGTAGTGCAGGCCGCTGCGCTCAACGGCCACGATATGCAGGTCCTCGTCTCGTGCCAGGTGGGTTTCGCCCAACCGTTGACCGAGCAGGTCGGATTGGGGCGGAATGATCAATTCCATCACCAGCATATCATCCTGCCCGTTGAACCCGAGGCCCTTTTCGGAGGGCGGCAGATCCACGTCCTTGCCGTTAAGGATATGATTCAGGTCGTTCGGCGAGCCCTTGACCAGCAGCAGATCGTCGGGCGCGATGGTTACGTTGTCTCGGCAGGGATGGAAGATATGGGAATAGCGGATCAGCTGGAGCACTTCGATCCCCGGGTATTTGTCGGGCAGATCCCTGCAGGGATCCATATGGATCAGGCCGCTCCCCCGGGGAATGGTCAGTTCGGCCAGGTAGCGCCGTTTGGGTTCATTCTCCAGTTCGCAGGTGGGATTGTTCAGGTCGGGCATGAGGCGCGGGGCGGCGACCAGGATCAGCACCAGGCCGACGATGGCCAGAGGCAGCCCCACTTTGCCCATCTCGAACATGGTGAGGCTGCCGAACCCGTATTGGGCCGATAGATCGCTGACGATGATGTTGGTGGAGGTGCCGATCAGCGTGCAGGTGCCGGCCAGAATCGATACGTACGAAATGGGAATCAGGTACTTGGACGGGCTGAAGCCGAGGCGGCAGCCCATGCTGATGACGACCGGAATGAAGAGCACCACCACCGGCGTGTTGTTGATAAAGGCCGAGGCCACGGCCACGATCAGCAGCACCACCAGCAGGGCCAGACTGGACCGGCCCCGGGCGAGAGTCCTGACCTTTTGCCCGATAAACCCCACCACGCCGGTGCGGATCATGGCCTGGCTGATGAGAAACATGGCCCCCACCGTGATCACGGCCGGATTGGCAAATCCAGCCACGGCTGCCTGGGGGGATAATATGCCGCTGAGGGTCAAGGCCGTCATGATGCCGATGGCAGTCAGGTCGATAGGGATGCGCTCGCTGATCAACAGGTAGAGGGTGACCGCCAGGATGATGGTAACGGTGGCAATTTCCATGGGTTATAAGCGTATCAACTCGTAGCTGCGGGATCCCAGGCCGATCTTTTCGGCATATTCCAGTTGAATCGGCCAATCCACCCCGGGATAGAGCCCTTTAAATTTATCCCCGCCGGGTTCGGTGTTGATTTCCAGACGGCAATGGGCCAGCGCTGGTTCGGCATTCACCAGATCCACAGACGCCTGATCGATGGCCACCGGGTCCAGAGAGGCGACCACCCCGATGTTTTTCACGATGGGTGCATCGTTGGCACCGTAGCAGTCGCAGGCCGGCGATACATCGGTGATAAAGTTGACGAACAGGGCCTTGCCGGCCTTTTGCTTGAGCACGGCGGCCGTATATTCGACCATGCCTTCCAGGAAGGCGGGGATCTCCTGGTTCCAGGCCAGCGCGATGGCCGAGTTGGGACAGATCAGGATGCACTCACCGCAACCGATACAGCGGGCTTCGTCGATGACCGCCTTTTCGTCGACAATCGAAAGGGCGTGTTGGGAGCAGTGGTCCACGCAGGCGCCGCAGCCGATACAGTGCTCGGCATTGACCTGGGGTGAGACGGTGGAGTGCATGGCCAGCTTGCCCTTGCGCGATGCACAGCCCATACCGATGTTTTTGATGGTGCCGCCGAAGCCGGCCAGCTCGTGTCCCTTGAAATGAGCAACCGAAATCAACGCATCGGCCTGCACGATCTCTTTGCCGATGTAAGCGCTTTCGAAATGTTTGCCATAGATCGGAAGGGCTTCTTCGCTTTTGCCGCGCAACCCATCGGCGATGACCAGCGGCGCCTCGACCACGGCGTAGGCGAAACCGTTCTGGATGGCGGTGGTCAGGTGGCTGGGCGCATCGCTGCGTGTGCCGGCATACAAGGTGTTGGCATCGGTCAGAAACGGGCTGGCCCCGAGGCGTCGAATGGCCGCTACGACCCGGCGCGCATAGATCGGCCGAATGAAGGCGGCGTTGCCCATCTCGCCGAAATGGATCTTCACAGCCACCAGATCCCGCGGCGCGATAACCTTGGAAAGGCCGGTTGCCTCGAGGACGTGTTCGAGCTTGGCCATAAAATTTTTTTCCACATCGGCGCGGCAGTCGATAAAAAAGACCTGGCTGGACATGGGACCTCCTTTGGTGGTGAATGGGGTTGCGGTGCGGGAAAGCACAAGATAGTGTTTCAAACATACGGACCGATATCCTTTACGTCAAGAAAGACGATCCAACCATGCAAATAGAAAAACGAATTGCGCTTCTGGAAAAGATATACCGTGTTTATGAAGCCTTCTGTGCTAATTTTTCCTCAGCCTGCCGAAAAGGGTGTGCGTTGTGCTGCACGGCCAATGTGACCATGACGACCCTGGAGGGGGCCATGATCCACAACCATTGGCTGGCAGAAGGGGGGGGTGCGCCGGTGGGGGCGCTTCAGGCCGCATCCCGGCGGCCCCGATTTCAGCCCAGAATCACCACCAATCACCTCGCGGCCCTCTGTGTGCGACCGCAAGCGGGAGATCCCGAGCTTTCCGAAGAGGCGGCCGACCCCCGAGTCGGCCCATGTCCGCTGCTCGTGGGAAACCTTTGCTCGATCTATGCCGTGCGCCCCTTTGGTTGCCGGGCCATGGTGTCGCGCAGCGACTGCGCCGGACACGGTGCCGCGGACATGCCCGATGAGGTGCTGGCGGCCAACACCCTGGTGCTGCAATTCATCGAGGCCATCGACGAAGGCGGTCTGACGGGCAACCTGGCCGATGTGCTGCTGCATTTAGCCCGGATGGAGCGGTCCGATGCATATGAATGCAAGGAGAGACAATCTTATGCCGATGGACTGGCCGCCAACCAACCCATCCCCTGTCTGATGGTGCCGCCCGAGCAGCGGGAGCGGGTTGCCCCCCTGATGCACGCCATCCGACGAATTTTGACGACACCGTAAGAAGCCCAATATCTGCGTTGCGCTCATTCCGTAGTCCTTGCGGCGTACGACAAGTACGCCTCAGGACACGGAATTTCGCGCGCCTTGATCTTGAGCTTCTTACGGCGTCGTCCGGCGATGACTTTTTTACATAGCCATCAATCTTGAACGGGCAGGACTGACGAGGGCGATTTCAATATTGAACCCTACGCGGCCATGGTGCTGGAACGGAATGGCGAACTCGTGTCACCGCTGGGCTTGGGCGTCGGTATCGACCGCATCGGTCGGATGGCAACCGCCGTTGTCGAGAAATTTGTCCCAAAGACCTTTGAAGCTTTCGTAGCCGTGGCCGCCGGGTACCGTGAACACACGGTCTGGCGGCAACACCTGGGCCAGGAGGCGCTGGCCGTCCACGTAAGGATCTTTTTCCCCATAGCCCAGGTAGATCGGCTTGGTCGGCTGTTCGGCCACGTTTTGTTTGAGCCAGCGCCACAACATGCGCTGCCATTTCTTGTGAGGATCGAAGGGTCCCGGCTCCCAGTGGCTTACACCGCCGGCCGCCGAGATCTCCTTGAGCAGCGAACGATAGCCGAGAAAGGGGGCCACCAGATAGATGCCCTGGACGTCTTCGGGGTGGTCGATGGTGTAGAGCAGGGCGCCCAGTCCGCCCATGGAAAAACCGATCAGCCAAATCTCTTTGTATCCCTGGGCATGGGCCGGATCGATGACATCTTCCTTCATGCGTTTGATCAGGGAGCGGTCGGAATAGTAGCCGAAGTGCGCGTTGGGCGCCACCATGTCATAGGGCGCGTGGCGCTCACAAATATCGGCCACCAGTCCCTCTTTTTCGAAGCTGTAATGATTGCCGCCCATGCCGCGCATGAAGACGATGAGTCGTTCCTTCTTGCTGCTGTTGGGGTGGTCGTAGGTCACCATATCCATAGGCGTCTTGTTCAACAGACTGCAGCTCGCATAGAGAGGCAGCAGCAACAGCGCCCCGAGCATTTGAAACGTGGTCTTCACGGCAAGGGGTTTCCTTTCATTCGGGTGGTTCGGTCGACGCTACAGGTGGCGATGGCGCGACCAGCGACGGGTCGATCTGTTCCACGTAATAGAGCGTGGCCCCCACCGGCGCAAAGGCGAGCAACAGGATATTGAACAATGGGATCAAAAACAGCACACCGAACCCGAGATGAAATCCCAGGTGACGGCGCAGAAACACGAGGCGCTTTCCGAAGGGTTCGAGGCGGCGGGCCGGCACCAGATCGGTGTTGTCCCAGGCTAGAAAAACGCCGGCGGCCAGCGGCGAGAGGATGGTGAGCAGGGGGCCGATGGGGGTGAACCAGGCCAGGACCATCAGCAGCAACGAGATGAGCACGGGCAGCGTGGCGCGCGGAATCTCCTGGCGCAGCAGGTAGAACAGGTATGAAAGCTTTGCCATATGGGTTTCTGAAGACTTCACTTGGCCGCTGGCTTTGCGTTCCGTGATCTGGGACATGAGATCCATGATAAAGACGCTGAACAGCAGCTGGGCCACCAGAAAGCCGACCAGGGCCGAAATGGCGATGAGCACCAGGGCCAGCAGCCAAGAGGTTACATACCACAGCCAGGTAAGCCAGGCGCTTTCCGGCTGATGCCACATCAAGGCGAGGATCTCTTTATAGTTGACCAGAATCACTGCCGCCGCGACCACGGCGATGAGGATGATGACGATCAAACGGACCAGCCCGAGCAGCAGCAGTTTGGCGTTGCGCAACCCGAATTTCAGCCCCTTGAAATTATAGGCGATGCCTTGTAAAAAAGATCTCATCGGCGTGCCCCCCTGTAGGTTGGCCGGTCCATTAGCAGGCGAATCGATTGATACAAACCCCTTTATCCTTACACATAAATCGGGCCTGTGGCAACACGCCCCATGGATTTGTCTTAGGCCCTGAACGTCTTATTGTAGTTGTATAATCGATTACGACGGGAACCGCGAACTGCCCCTGAGCGCGGGGAGATCTATGAAAGTGAAACGGCATCGACGCTGATGCCTGTTGGGAACAGCTATCATGATACATGAAATGGCGACGGTGGGCGGGCATCGTTATATCTATTCGCAGCTGTTGGCGCGTCTGGCCGCAACGAACCTCGCCGCCGCGGCCGAATCCCTCCAGCTTGAGACGCATGCTTCGGGTGAAGTGGCGGTGCCGTTTCTGGGGGGGACCTTCCTCGCCTCGCGGCAGGGGGTAAGGCGCGCGGACAGCGGCCGTTTTCTGGATGCCGACGGGAGCGTGATCATCCACTACCTGCTCGCAGCCGGCCCCATCCAACCGGCCGGATATTTCGTCACCTTGGCCGAGCTGGCCGGCCCCCTCTTTAAACAGGGCAGCTACAGCCAAAGCGCCCTGGAGCGACCGGTTGTTGAACGTTTTCAAGGACACCCGCCCGAACTGCTGACGGCCGCCGCAGCGCTTGG
This sequence comes from Desulfatitalea sp. UBA4791, assembly GCA_002402905.1. Lineage (GTDB taxonomy): Bacteria > Desulfobacterota > Desulfobacteria > Desulfobacterales > Desulfosarcinaceae > Desulfatitalea. Next base: position 110,879 of record DHGT01000037.1, read on the forward strand.
CGGTGAGGAAGGCGGCGAAGCCGGTCTGGGGGCGGTGAGCCTGATCTTCGAGCTGCTGCCGCACATTCCCTTGCAGCTCATGTTTTACGACCGCGACGAAGAGTTTGGGGCCCGGGCGACCCTGCTTCTCGATCGCAACGCCACCACTCAATTGGAGTTCGAAGTGTTGGCCGTGGCCGTGACCCGTTTCGTGCAAACCCTGACCCAAGCATAAGGAGAATGCCATGCTGAAGGAATCCTACCCGCTCTGCCTCGGCAATCGGCCCGAGCTGCCCAACACCGACCTGGAAGTGGTCGACAAATATTCTGGACACGTCGCCACGCGGGTGCCCCTGGCCGATGCCGCCACCATCGACCGGGCCATCGAACTGGCCCATGCCGCCGCATCCCATATGGCGGTTCTGAAACCGTACGCCCGGCAGCAGATGCTATATGCCTGCGTAACGGAATTTGAACGGCGGCGGGACGAACTGGCCCTGAGCCTGTGTATCGAGGCGGGCAAGCCCATTTCCGACGCCGAAGGGGAGGTGACCCGACTCATCGACACCTTCCGGGTGGCCGCAGAAGAGGCGGTGCGCATCGGCGGCGAGACCATTCCGTTGGAGATCAGCGCCCGGGCCGATGGCTATCGCGGCATGACCCAGCGGGTGCCCCTGGGGCCGTGCGCCTTCATCAGTCCATTCAACTTTCCGCTCAACCTGGTGGCCCACAAGGTGGCGCCGGCCATAGCCGCCGGTTGTCCCTTCGTACTCAAACCGGCCAGTGCTACGCCGGTGGGTGCGCTGATTATCGGAGAGGTGCTGGCCGGGATCGGATTGCCCGAAGGGGCCTTCTCCATCTTGCCCTGTCCGCGCGACGGGGCCGATCAGCTGGTCACCGACGACCGGATCAAGCTGCTCAGCTTTACCGGGTCGGATGCGGTGGGCTGGGGACTCAAGGCCAAGGCGGGCAAGAAGAAGGTGGTGCTCGAACTGGGCGGCAACGCGGCCTGCATCGTAGACGAAACCGCGGATATCGATGACGCCGTGGCGCGCCTGGTGATCGGCGCCTTCTACCAGTCGGGGCAGAGTTGCATCAGTGTGCAGCGCATCCTGATACACGAGAAGGTCTACGATCAGGTGCGCGAAAAATTGGTGGCCAAGGTCAAAGCGCTCAAGGCCGGCGATCCCAAGGAACGCGGTACCTTTATCGGGCCGATGATTTCGGAAAAAGAAGCCGTCCGGCTGGCGTCGTGGATAGAAGCGGCCGTGGCGGCCGGCGGGCGGGTGTTGTGCGGCAATGCCCGGGAAGGCGCCATGCTGTCGGCCACATTGCTCGAAGACGTGCCCGCCGACGAGAAACTCTGCCAGGAGGAGGCCTTCGGACCGGTGGCCATGCTATCGCGCTTCACCGATTTCGAAGCGGCCCTGGCCGAGGTCAACGCCTCGCGTTACGGCCTGCAGGCCGGCGTCTTCACACGCGATCTCTACCGGGCCCAGATGGCTTGGGACCGGCTCGAAGTCGGGGGGGTGGTGGTGGGCGACATTCCCTCCTGGCGGGTCGATCACATGCCCTACGGCGGCGTCAAGGATTCGGGTATCGGCCGCGAGGGTCTGCGCTACGCCATCGAAGAGATGACCGAGATCCGGCTGTTGGTTATTCGAACGCCACCAACGACAAAGTAATTCTTCTATCGCTTGGGCCGGCTAAACCCCCTCCTGCTGAGGTGCGGTCCGGGCAAGCGTGTTTTTTTTCTCCCAAATCTATCTGGCACGACCTTTACGCCCATCCAAAACCGCGTCTGAGATCAGTTCGGGTTGTACTCCTTGAACAGCTCCCTCACATAGCTGGAGGCGTCCTGGATCGTGATGGCGTCGATGTTGATTTTGGCCTCGCCCAGCAGCGCGGTGAGCTTTCCAAGCTCGCCGGGCACGTTTTTCAAAAAAAGGGAGATTTCGGTGCGCACCATGGCCACGCTCCTTGTGCCGTTCAGGACGGCCATTTGAGGACTACGGATTGTAAACCACCACCAACAGTTCGGCATCCTCGTCGCTGATATTGCGCATGTGGTGCTGGATGCCGGAATTGAAGTGCAGTGACTCGCCCGGCGACAGCCGGTTGACATGCTCACCCACCGTCACCTCCACCGTTCCCTCGAGCACGTAGACGAACTCTTCCCCCTCGTGCCGGTATCCCACGCCTTTGTGTTCCTGCAGGGCCTTAATCTGGATGCGGAAGGCTTTCAGGTGCTTGTGATCGGCACCGGGCGTCAGCGGCGTATAGGCATAATTCTTGGTCCGCTTGGCATAGTCGGCGGCGCGCCGGTCGCGGCTTTTCTGTTCGTCCTGGAGCAGGTCTTCGGAATCGATGGCCAGGGCTCGCGAAATCTGCAGCAGGGTGCCGACCGGTGGGATCTCCTCGCCGCTTTCGATTTGCTTGAGGTATGCGATAGTGAATCCTGTGTCATTGGCCAGTTGATCCAGGGTCACCTTTTTACGGTTGCGGAATGTCTTGATGCGCTTGCCGATAGGCGAAGCTGTTTTGGCGCGTGGCATGGCGACTCCTTTGTCCGGTCAGTTGCCGGTCTGGTTAAAGGGCGCTTGGTGCGAGGAACTTAGCCCACAGGATAAGCCATAGTCGCCGATAAGATCAAGTCCTGGATCCACAGTTCATAGATCCTCATTGAATGCTATGCAGTCTCATCAAACAATTAAAGTTTCAATCGGACCGGCCCGATAGTGCTTTCGGATTGTGGTCACACGTTCCAATGGCATGGACGAGCGCAAAATTAATCACGCTTATGGAGGAACCCGATGAACGGATGCACCAAGGTTTTATCTACGGTCTTTGCTCTACTGATGATCATGACAGCAGTCGTCCTTCCTGCAGGGGCAGACAGCTCAAAGGCTCTTTTGGTCTACTGGCGGGGCGAGACGCCCTGCGAAAAGGCCCTGAAATCCGGCCTTAAGGATCTCGGTGTCAATATCCAATTGTCCGAGTTCGACGCCCAACAGGACAAGGGCAGACTGGGCAATTATCTTGCCACCATCGACGAGAAAAAATTCGACTTCATTTATACCTTCGGTACCACTGCCAGTCTTGAAACGGCCAAGGTGGTCAAACAGACGCCGATTCTTTTCGGCATCGTTACCAATCCTGTCCAGGCCGGGCTCATTCGAAGCTGGGAATCTTCGGGCAACAATGTGACTGGCGTGAGCCATGCGGTCCCCTATCAGGATCAGGTGGATTTCATGACGCGGCTGGGAAAATTCGAGCGGGTCGGCATTCTCTATGACCAGAATGTCGCCAATGCCCAGATCGCTTTCGATGAGCTGAAGAAGCTTCTGGGTGAGAAGGGAATCAACATCGTCGGCGCTCCCGTGACGTCGGAGGCGGACCTGGAAGGCGGCATCAAGACGTTGGCAGACCAGAAGGTGGATCTCGTCTACTTGCCCTCGGACAGTTTGATCATCTCAAAGGCCGATACGATCGTCGCCGCACTCAATGCCCAAAAAATTCCGACCTATGGTGCCGTCGAATCCTTTATGCAGAAAGGTGCCCTGGCAGGTATTGTCAGTAGCTATGAGATGGTCGGCAAGGCACTCGTGGAAAAGGCCGCGAAAATCTTGAAAGGAACACCGGTCTCTCAAATTCCCTCCAGTCATTTGCCCTTTGAGATGCTGACGGCGATCGTCAATGCCAAAACAGCCCAGCAAGTCGGTGTCTCCATTCCTTATGAGGTGCTCAGTCAGGCTCAAATATTGGAGTAGCACCCATCCACCCATGTCCCTGTGCCCCGGTATCGGCGTCGCACGAAAAATTTAGTCCGCAGCATATCAACCCCACACCTGCGGTTAAATTTTTCGTGCGGCTGGCCTGTCCTGCCGGTCTTCGGCAGCGATTTCGACCCAATTTGCCTGTTTCAGGGATGGACACGCGTCTCAGCGGATGCTGCCATCACTCCTGCTCGGGAAGACAGCTGCTGGTGGCGGCGTCGAAGGCACGAATCCGTTCGAGCAGTGCGGTCAGTTCGGTTTTGAGGCCGATGAACTGGTCTACGGTCAATCCGCTCCGACACAACAGCGTTTCGGGCACCGCATAGGCCTTCTTTTTTAAATCCACTCCTTTTTGGGCCAGATAGATCTGCACCACGCGTTCATCTGTGCTGGAGCGCCGCCGTTCGACCAGGCCGGCGGTCTCCAGCCGTTTGAGCAGCGGCGTCAGGGTGCCGGAGTCAAGGTACAATTTCTCTCCGAGGGCCTTGATGCTGACCCCGTCCTTTTCCCATAAAATCAACATGACCAGATATTGCGGGTAGGTAATGTCCAGCTTGGCCAGCAGGGGCCGATAGGTCTTGGTCAATCCGCGCGAACAGGCATAAAGAACGAAACAGAGCTGGTTATCCAGCCTGAGGAGCGCATCGTTTTCCATTAGAGAAACCTCTGTTGTTTTTTAGTTGTTTTGAGTTTTGCACAATTTAATTGGAAAAACAATCGATAGGCCGGCACAACATGTATTGTGCGCAATTTAATTTTGTGATAGCCATTGGCCCTCTGGCGGATCCCCAGGTGGTAATGGTAAATGTTGCGTTTTCTGACAATCCGAAGTTGATAGGAGGTGGCATGATGCGGAAAAAGTTGATGATAGGCCTTGCCGCGGCCGGTTTAATTTTTTTTGGATGTGCGGCGAACAACCAGGCGCTTCGTCCCCACGATGTGGGCGACACGGCCGAGGATTTTACTCTTCCGGACCAGAATGACGATTCTGTTACGTTGAGCGGGGTGCTCGAGGGGCGCCGGGGTGCGGTGATCGCTTTTTATCCCAAGGACGACACCAAAAACTGAACGGCCGAATTTGTTGAGTTTCAACAAAACATCGCGCAGTTTGAATCGAGAAATATCAAAGTGATCGGCATCAGCAAAGATTCCACCGAGTCGCATCGTAAATTTATCGCCAAGCACAAACTCAACGATTTGACCCTGCTTTCCGACCAGGAGATGCGGGTCGTTCGGGCCTACGACGCCAAGCACTGGCTGCTTCCGGTCGCCAGCAGGACGTATATCATCATCGACAAGGATCGCAGAATTCTATTCAGGGAGAACACCGGGTTTTCGCTTCTCGAAAATCAGACCGAAACATTGATCCGAAACATCGACGAGCTGATCCGCTGACCAGAGATTGACCGATATTCCCGCAGCGAATGGTTTTACCGCTGCTTGGCCGAAGCTGAGAAAAAACGGCCCGCAGGGCCGCCGCTTTCATCCACCGTTGATGGGGTGTCGAAGGGTTTGTGAAAGCGGTGTCCTGCGGGCCGGTCAACTCTTTTTATACCCTGGCGATCGGCGTTCGCCGGCATGATGCGGCTGCGCATCCACAAGGGTGTTCTAATACTCGTAGAATCCCTTGCCGGTTTTGCGGCCCAGCCAGCCCGCTTCCACGTACTTGCGAAGCAGGGGACAGGGGCGGTACTTGGAGTCCTTGAAGCCTTCGTAGAGGGTCTCCATGATGGCCAGGCAGGTGTCCAGGCCGATGAGGTCGGCCAGGGTCAGCGGGCCCATGGGGTGGTTCATGCCGAGCTGCATGACCGTGTCGATGGCTTCGCGGGTGCCCACGCCGTGGTAGAGGGCGAAGATCGCTTCGTTGATCATGGGCAGAAGAATGCGGTTGGCGATGAAGCCGGGGTAGTCGTTGGCTTCGGCCGGGGTCTTGCCGAACTTGACGGAGAGGTCCCAGGTGGTCTTGAAGGTCTCTTCGGAGGTGGCGATGCCGCGGATCACCTCGACGAGTTTCATCAGGGGCACGGGGTTCATGAAGTGCATGCCGATCACTTGGGCCGGGCGCGAGGTCTGGGAGGCGATGCGGCCGATGGGGATGGACGAGGTGTTGGTGCTCAGGATCACTTCGGGCCGGCAGATCTTGTCTATCTTGCGGAAGATTTCGAATTTGAGGTCTTCGCGCTCCACGGCGGCTTCGACCACGAAGTCGGCGCCGGCCATGTCGTCCAGGGACGTACTCGGTTGGATGCGTCCGAGGACATCACTCTTCTGGGCCTCGGTCAGCTTGCCCTTTTGAATCCCCTTGTCGAAGAATTTGGTGATCGTGCTCAGACCGCGCTGCACGAATTCGTCCTTGATGTCGTTCATGATCACGTTCAGGCCGCTTTGAGCCGCCACTTGGGCGATGCCGCAGCCCATCTGACCGGCGCCCACCACGCCAAAGGTTTTGATCTCCATCCGCTTGCTCCTTTTTTGATGTTTTGATGTGTCGTGGATCGACTTATCTTTTTACTACCAGCGCGACGGCTTCTCCACCGCCCAGGCAGAGGGAGGCCACGCCGATTTTGTTATCGCGCCGGATCATTTCGTAAAGTAGCGTGACCAGCACCCTACAGCCGCTGGCGCCGATGGGATGGCCCAGGGCCACCGAGCCGCCGTTGACGTTGGTCTTGTCCGGGTCGAGCTTGAGCTCCTGCATGACGGCGCAGGTGGAGCCGGAAAAGGCTTCGTTGATCTCGAACAGGTCCACCTGGTCGATAGTGATGCCTTCCTTTTTGAGCGCCTTGGGCACGGCCCAGATGGGGGCCACCAGCACGTACTTCATGTCGATGCCATAGGAGGCCTGGGCCCCGACGGTGGCCATGATGGTGCAACCCAGGGCTTCGGCCCGTTCGCGCGCCATGACCACCACGGCAGCCGCGCCGTCGCTGATCACCGACGCATTGCCGGCCGTGGTGACGCCGCCCTTCTTGAAGGCGCCAGGCATTTTGGAAAGGATCTCGAAGCTGGTTTCGCGCGGGCACTCGTCGGTGTCGAAGATCTTGGGGTCACCCTTGCGCTGGGGGATGGCGACCGGCAGGATTTCGTCCTTGAATCGCCCCGCGGCGATGGCGGCCAGGGCTCTTTTGTAACTCTGGTCGGCATAACGGTCCTGGGTCTCCCGGGAGATGTTGTACTTCTCCGAGCAAAGCTCGTTAGATATGCCCATGTGAAAGTCGTTGACGATATCCCACAGGCCGTCGTGGACCATGTGGTCCTGCATCTGGCCCGGCCCCATACGATAGCCGAAGCGCGCCTTTTCCAGGTAGTAAGGCGCCATGCTCATGTTCTCCATGCCGCCGGCCACGACGATGTCGGCATCGCCCAGCTGAATGGCCTGGGCTGCGAGCATCACGGACTTGAGGGCAGAGCCGCACACCTTGTTGATGGTGATGCATTCGGTTTCCCAGGGCAGGCCCGCCTTGACGGCCGCCTGCTTGGCCGGGTTCTGGCCATATCCACAGGGCAGCACCTGCCCCATGATCGCTTCGTCGACCTGGGCCGGCTGAATCCCGGCGCGCCGGACCGCTTCGGCCATGACCATGCCGCCCAGATCGGTGGCCCCGATGTTGGTCAACGTACCGTTGAATCCGCCCAGTGGTGTGCGAACCGCACTGACAATCACTGCTTCACGCATATTGTCCTCTCCTTATGGTTGGCATTATGGTTGGCACTATAATATGAAACACTTTCTTTACGAACCCGAGGCCGGCAATGCAAGTTTCTTTTTCAGCCGGCCACTCTCCTTCATGGCTCGATCAGGCCGTTCTGGATGGCAAATCGGGACAAGTCCGCGTTGTTGCGCAGATGGAGCTTTTTGAGCAGCCGAAAACGGTAGGTATCCACGGTCTTGATGCTGATGTGATAGGTTTCGGCGATCTCTCGGTTGGTGTGGCCCAGGGCCAGGCGGCGCAGCACCTGCAGTTCCCGGGTGGAGAGATCGTCTAGACCCGACGCGCCCCGGCGGCCCTTGGAGATCCGCAAGGCCAGGGATTCGGTGGCATCGTCGGTCAGATAACGCGCACCGCTCATGACCTTGCGGATCGCCTTGACTAGCTGCTCGGGTGCCGACTGCTTGGTGATGTATCCCATGGCGCCGGCTTCGATGGCGCGCACCACGTATTGGTTTTCCGCGTGCATGGTCAGGACGATGATCGGCAGCTCCGGAAATTCGGGATGAATGCGGCCGATGACTTCCAATCCATCGATCTGCGGCATGGAGAGATCCACGACGGCCACGTCGGGGCGAATCTCGCGAATCATGCGGATGGCTTCACTGCCGTCGGCCGCCTCGGCGACCACCTCCATGTCGCCGCTCTCCTCGATCAGGCGACGCAGCCCTGCGCGAACGATGCTGTGGTCATCCGCCAAAAACACTCGGATCATATGCTGCCTCCAAAGGCGCCGGTCAACCGCACCTGGAACTGGACCGCGGTGCCCCGGCCCGGCAGGGAGGCGACATCGAGCCGTCCACCCACCAAAGCGGCGCGTTCCCGCATGCCTGCCAATCCCAGCATCTGGTTTTCCGAAAGCGTGCCGGGATTGAAACCCACGCCATCGTCGCGGACGTCGAGCACCAGGATGTCGTCCGCCATGCGCAAATCCACCTTGGCCCGGTTGGCCCTGGCATGCCGCGCCACATTGGTCAGCGCCTCCTGGGCGATACGATAGGCGGCCGTGGCGATGGCGTTTTCCACGGCGGGAATGGCGCCGTGGTTGAAAATACAGGCGATTTCGGCCCGCCGTTCGAATTCGGTCGTGTACCACTCCAGGGCCTCGACCAACCCCAAATCGTCCAGCACGCCGGGGCGCAGGCGAATGGCCATGGCGCGCACCTCCTCGATGGTGGTGTCCACCAGTTCGCAGATGGCCCGCGCGCGTTCAGCGGCCGGTGTGTCCTTAACCTTCAGGTGCTCCTGCAGCCAGACCGCATCCATGCGTAATGCCGTGAGCAACTGCCCCAGTTCGTCGTGCAGCTCCCTGGCGATGAGCGCTCGTTCCTTTTCCTGGTTGGCCATGATCGACCCGGAGAGCCGACGCAGCTGTTCCTGGGCACGTTTCAGGGCCGTGATATCGGCGGCGATGCCGCAAACCCCTTGGATCTTGCCCGACGCCTCGTAAATGGGAAACTTGACTGACAGGTAGGTCTGGCGGCCTTCGGGTAGCGGTATCTGTTCTTCGACATGCAGGGATTCGCCTGTGGTCAGGACCTGTTCGTCGTTGGCACTGAATTGCCGGGCCACCTCTGCGGGCAGGAGTTCGTCGTCAGTTTTTCCCCGAACCTCGGCACTGGTCACCCCGAACAGCTTTTCGAAACGCGAATTGACCAGCAGGTAACGTCCCTGGGTATCCTTCATGTAGACCACCGCCGGTGTGTATTGAAGGATGGCCGTGATTTCACTGGTACGCTTGCGGACCTGCTGCTCCAGCTCCTTGGAATAGCGGCTCAGCTCCTCCTTTGCGATGCGCAAGGCCTCTTCGGCCCGGTTGCGCTCGGTTACGTCGATGGAGACCGCCAGGGAGCGCTGGATGGTGCCGTCCGGGCCGCGGTCGGCTATGGCCGACAGCAGGATATCGATGGTTTCGCCGTTCTTTTTGATCAGCCGGTAGGGCACATCCTTGACATGGCCGTATTCGAAAAACTGCGGCAGGCTCACCGAGGCGGCGTATTGGCGCGATTCGGGCGCCAGAAAATCGGTGAGCGGCCGGCCCAGGGCCTCTTCCCGGCTGTAGCCGGTAGTCTCCACCCAGAAATCGCTGACGCTGAGCAGCCGCCCCTGCCGGTCGATGGAGTGCAGCATGGCCGGGGTGTGGTGATAAAGTGAGCGGTAGCGGGTTTCGCTCTGGCGCAGGGCCTGTTCGGCGGTGCGGCGGCGAAGAATTTCGCGGCTGGCTTTCTGATAGAGCACCAGCACCGATATGCCGATCAGGACCGATAGCAGCAGGGCCACCGGGCGCACGATGCTCAGCAGCGGTCCGGAAACCGATCGGGCAATGGCGCGCGTGTTGCGCAGATAAAGAATATGCCAATCAGAGAAGCGGTCGATGTCGGCCCGGTGGATCAGATAGCGTTGACCGTTGCGATCGGTGACATAGTTGTCGTTTCGGATGAGGCCGGTCCATTCCCAGGGTCCCGGCCCGAACTGCCGGGTGTCGCGCAGATCCCGGAGTTGTTCGGGTGACAGGCGCCAGGCGAGATGGAAGAGCCATTCGGTCCGATTGGAGATAAAAATCACGCCGGCCTCGTTGATGACCAGGACGATGTCCTCCGCGGGCAGCCCCAGTTCGTGTTCGATGATTTCGATGGAGGACTTGATCACCGCCACGCCGATCGGCCTGTCCTCGGGATCGGAATAGACCGGATACGCATGGTAGACGCCGCGCTTGCCGGAGGTGACCCCCAGGGCCAGATAGGTGCCGTGGCCCCCCCTGATCGCCTGCTGGAAATAGGGGCGGAACCCGAAGTTCTGGCCGACGAAGCTGTCGACAGCCCTGCGATTGCTCGAAGCGACGGTCATCCCATCGCGATTCATCAGGTAGCATACGTCGGCGTTGAGGGTGGCCGCGAAATGGTCGAGCATCACGTTGCCGCGGTACAGGGCATCGGGGGTGTCGACCAGCAGGGCCTCCTGCAAAGCCGGCAGGCCGGCCAGGGTGATGATGGTGTTGTGGTGTTCGGAAAGAAACGAGGTGATGCTCTTGTGGATCAACTGGGTCCGCGTGGCCGCCCCCTGCTCGGCTTCGGTGAAGGCGGCTCGACGCAGGGCCGAGTAGTAAAGTACACCGCCGGCCGAAGCGGATAGAAACGCCAGCAGCGAGAGCACCATGAGAATGTGGCGAAGGCCCATAAACGGATTGTTTTACATGTCCAGTTTGAAAAACTGATCCGGTGCGGTCACCGTGCCCGGTTTGGGCGTGGATTCGGTCGGCACGGTGCCCTCCTTGAAACACTCGAAGATCGTGTGCTTGGATTCCGGAATGGGCAACAGGCCCGTATCGGCATCGATTTTGGCGAAGACCACCCCTTCGGGGACCTGGAAAATGCGCACCGGTTCATTTTTAAGGATCTGCTGCATGAAACCAAGCCAGATCGGACTGGCGGCCCGTGAACCGGTTTCACCCTTGCCCATGGAGCGCTCCTGGTCGTAGCCGACCCAGACACCGGTGACAAAGCGTGGCGTGTAGCCCACGAACCAGGCGTCGAACAAGTTGTTGGTCGTGCCGGTCTTGCCGGCCACCGGACGCTTGAGCGCCCTGACCCGCTGGCCGGTGCCGAATTTGACGACGCCTTCCATGAGGCTGGTCATGATATAGGCGGTGCTCGGTTCGATCACCTGTCTGCGGACCGGATCCATCTCTTCGAGTACATTGCCGTCGCGATCCTCGATCTTGGTGATAAATGCCGGCTCCACCAGATAGCCCTGATTGGCAAAGACCGAATAGGCCTTGACGATTTCCAGAAGGGACACGCCCGAAGAGCCCAGGGCAATGGATAGATCTCGGCTCAGATCGGACTCGATGCCCAGTTTGCGGGCATAGTCGATGACATAGTCGATGCCGATATCCTGCATGATCTTGATCGTAATGACGTTGCGCGACTGGGCCAGCGCCTCACGCAGCAGAGTCGGTCCGTAGAATTTTTTCCCGTAGTTTTTCGGCTTCCAGGTGAAATCGTGTTCTTCGTCTTCGAAGACGATTGGCGAATCGATGATCGTGGTGGCCGGCGTGTAGCCGCGGTCCAGGGCGGCGGCATAGATGATCGGCTTGAAGGCCGAACCGGGCTGGCGGCGCGATTGGGTGGCGCGGTTGAACTGGCTCTCCATGAAGTCGCGACCGCCGACCATCACCTTGACCAGGCCTGTCCCGGCCTCGATGCACACCAGGGCTGCCTGAACCTCCGGCACCTGGTCGAGATTCAGCTGCCACAGATCCGTCTTTGGATCGTGCTCGACCAGTTCGACCAGGATCACGTCGCCCACGGACAGCGCCTGGCTCGGACGGGTGAGGCGGGCCGCGAAAAAAGAGACGTCGGGGTTGGGCTTGCGCGCCCAGCGCATCTCCTCGAACGGGATCACGCCGCGCCGGTCTCCCATGCGCACGGTCACGCGTCCAGCCTTGTCGTCCACATCGATCACCACCCCTCGGATGCTGGCGCCCTTTTCGGGAGGCTTCTCGGCGAACTCCTTGAGCAACTCCTGGGAAAAGGCTTCGATTTCATCGGGGCTCAGCTTCTCGAGGGGGCCACGGTAACCCTCCCGGCGATCCAGCTCCTTTAGCCCCTTTTGAATCTCTGCGCGGGCCGCTTTCTGCATTTCGATGTTCACGGCCGCATAGATCTTCAACCCGTCGCGATAGAGGGCCTCCTCGCCATACTTTTTCTCCACGTAGCGTCGGATGTCCTCTGTATATACGGGTACCTGCTCCAGGTACCAGTTGCGGCGCGGGTGGATGTCGAGTTGGACCGACATGGCCTCGGAGGCCTCGATCTGGGAGATGTAGCCTTCGTCCACCATGCGGTTGAGCACATAGATCTGTCGTTGCTTGGCCCGCTCGGGATAGTGAAACGGCGAATAGCGGCTGGGCGCCTGAGGCAGGCCGGCCAGAATGGCGCATTCGGCCAGGTTGAGGTCTTTGACCGGTTTACCGAAATAGTTTTCGGCCGCGGCCTCGACGCCATAAGCGCCATGGCCCAGGTAGATCTGGTTCAGGTAAAGATAGAGAATTTCGTCTTTGCTGAAGGTCTTGTCGATCTGATAGGCCAGCAGGGCCTCTTTGATCTTGCGTTCATAGCTGCGTTCCGGGGTCAGCAGAAAACTCTTGGTGACCTGCTGGGTGATGGTGCTGCCGCCCTGAACGATGGTGCCCGCCTCCAGGTTTTTGAAAAAGGCGCGCACGATGCTGAAGACGTCGATGCCCCGGTGTTTATAGAAGCGGGCATCCTCGGCGCTGATGAAGGCCTGTTGCAGCTGAAGGGGAATCTCTTCCAGCGGGACCACGATGCGCCGTTCGCGGTAGAATTCGGCGATCTTGCGGTTGTCGTCCGACAAAACGGTGGTGACGATCGACGGATGATAATCCTTCAAGGTGGAGATTTTGGGAAGGTCCCGGCTTAAATAGAAGAAGATGCCCACTGTGGCGGCGCCGGCCACGAGCATGAGCAGCAATACCGACCACAGGGACCATTTGATGATCCTGGACCAGGTGTTGCCGTTTTGTTTGCGTGCCCGCTTTTTTAAAATCTGCGAGGTGCTGACGGGTTTTGCCATGTTGGTTGACCTGATCGACCCCCCTGCGCGACTGCGTTTCCGCAATTGCCAGGAGGCGCCGCCTTCCGATACAGATTGAAATTTGTTGAACTTATCAAAAAAGGAGGGTGACGGCAAGCTGTTCAAAAAATGTTCCATCCGACGCGCTAACCGAAAAAAAATTTGACTCTGTCCGCAATAATCGGTACTTGACCTGTTTTTATTGTTGCATATGAACTCAAAGGCAAGGAGGCAGTCATGAAGGCAGTGCTTGATTTCAAAAAAATGGACGGCTTGGTGCCGGCGGTGGTCCAGGACCATCAGACCGGCGAGGTGCTCATGGTCGCCTTCATGAACCCCGAGGCGTGGGAGACCACCCTGCGTTCGGGCAAGGCCACCTTTTACAGCCGTACCCGTCAGACCCTATGGACCAAAGGGCTGACGTCCGGCAATGTGCAACTGGTCAAGGAGATCCGCATCGATTGCGACGATGATACGGTGGTGCTCAAGGTCGAGCAGGTGGGCGGGGCGGCCTGCCACACCGGCCACCGGAGTTGCTTTTTCAAACGTGTGGACAAGGATCAAAATGTCGAAGTGGTCGACGAACCGGTGTTCGACCCCAAGGAGGTCTATAAATAAGATGTCACTCCCATTGAAACTCGGTATTCCCAAGGGCAGCCTGCAGAACGCCACCATTGCGCTGTTCAAGCGTTCCGGCTGGACCATTGATGTGAACGGGCGCAGCTACTTTCCCGAAATCAACGACGCCACCATCGACTGCGCCATCTGCCGGGCCCAGGAGATGTCGCGCTATGTCGAAAACGGCACCCTGGACGCCGGTTTGACCGGCAAGGACTGGATCGCCGAAAATCGCTCGGATGTGCACGTGGTCGACGACCTGGTCTATTCCAAGGTCAGTTCGCGCCCGGCGCGCTGGGTGCTGGCCGTGCCCTACGATTCCGGCATCAAGACGCTCGAGGACCTGGCCGGCAAAAAGATCGCCACCGAACTGGTGGCCTACACCCAGCGCTTTTTCAAGGAGCGCCGCATCGACGTGTCGGTGGAGTTCTCCTGGGGCGCCACCGAAGCCAAGGTGGTCTCCGGGCTGGCCGACGCCATCGTCGAGGTGACCGAGACGGGCAGTACCATCAAGGCCCACGGGTTGCGCATCATCTACGAGCTGATGCAGACCAACACCCAGCTCATTGCCAACCACGAAGCCTGGAAGGACCCGGCCAAACGGGAAAAGATCGAACAGATCGCCCTGCTGCTGCAGGGCGCCCTGCGCGGCGAAAAGCTGGTTGGCCTGAAAATGAACGTTTCCAAGGAGAATCTGGAGACCGTGGTCAAGCTGCTGCCCAGCCTCAATGCCCCCACGGTGTCACCGCTCTATCAGTCTGAGTGGTTTG
>DHGT01000020.1 GCA_002402905.1 Desulfatitalea sp. UBA4791
CACCGTCGGAATTGGTGCATTGGAAGATTGTCCAAAACTTGAGCGAATACGGTGCTCCCTCTGTTCATGACAAGGATCCTCCCGCAAGATTATTGTCCTCCCGGGAGGGGTATCGCTCATTGAGGCAAATTTCAAATCGATTACGATCAAAATGGCAATATTTCTAAATTATATCTGTAAGTTGAGAGCTATTTGAAAAACTTTAACCGGACATTAGTGATATCGACACATTTTCCGGACATATCCTACAATTCCTTCACCATTTTATGCGCGCATGTAATAGAGGGGTACCCGCCTGGCACAAGACCCATTTTCGATCTCAAACGAAAAATCGAGTCTGCCGAGAAGCGCGCCTCAAATCTGCAGATCACAGAACGGAACCGGGATGTTTTTTATATCTGAGCGCTTTCACCAGACAGGAAAATCACACCGGCGCCATGCCACCGACGCCATCCGTTTCACATCGCGGCCACCGGACTTCCCATCAAAACCAGGCAAACCAAGGTGTTTATAGGTGTTTAACACCATGGTAAACACCTTGAGTGGCTGCAATCCATTGATAATCAAAAGGTTACAGCACCATGACCCAAGGTGTTTAGGTGTTTACCCTGTTTTGTCGATTGAACCAAACAGCCGGACATGGCCAAAAGTTCACTCCTACGCCACATCCCCTTCAAAAAAAATCCGAAACCCAATTTCCTGGAATATAGGTAAACACCTTAACACCTACACATCATTAAATGTAAAAAACGCCATGTTTCGGGCCTTTTCATCACCAGACAGGTGTTTACCCCCCACCTAAACACCTCAAAACACCTATAAACACCTGTCTGGCGTGATTCTCACCGGCAAAAACGACCCACCATCAGCGGTTCCTCATCCCACGCATCAGGGCAGGTCAAAATTATCGTCATCGTTGAAAAAGTCCTCGCAGGCCTTCCGCTTCATCCTCTTCGATGGATTCCCGAACAGGATCGCTTTGAGGGCCGCCACAAAATTCTTGTTGCCGGTCTTATCGTACGAAGCATATGACCTTGGGATGTAGAAATCGATTACCGATGAGACATTTAATCGTTCAAGTCCCGGTCCATCGGCAATCAGCCTCATGGTGCCAAACTTATCGGTTCCTTTTCGAAAATCATGGTGAATGACATACTCGACCAGCATCGTCTGACCATTTCTTGGCGGCACCTTAATCGACCGCGCCCGCCGGTAGAGCTCGTAGGCCTGCCTGGCATGTTCCCCCTTGAAGAACCCCTTCTCGTACGCATAGAAAAACCAGTCCGCGTCCTTGAAAATAATCTGAGGCAGCGTTAACCCCAGGTGTTTTCCGAAATTTACTGTTGTCCATTCCATTTGCTTTAATCCCTCCTAAAAGTGAATTGGGGAGGCCAATTTGATGGCGCTCCCCTGTTTTAAAATATAAAGAATTTCAATTGCTAATACCAATATCGTCAAAGCTGAATACTTCTACGGGCCCCTCGATCGCATCGTCCATCGTATTTTCAACAGCACCCTCATCATCGACGGCAACGTTTTCGATGGCCGGCCTTCGATCCAAGGCAAGGTCGAACAACTGGTAGAGTTTTCCGCCCTCATTCCAATCCGGATCCGCGGTTAACTCAAACGGTGTTGGCAGGCCGGTCACATCGTCCACCTGGAAGTCATCGTTGATCTTCAGATACGCCTTGCCCGAATGCTTGGCCTTTTTAAGCGCCGCATCATCGGTAAATTCCACCCCGTCCTCATCACACCAGGACAGGATATTGTCGTACAACTTACCGCGCACCCAACCGGTCAATGCAGACTTTGACACTCCCCATTGGGACTTTAAAGCGCCATATTGCACAGGACCATTTTGCCGGATGTATTCGATTCGCTGAGCGGCTTCCTTGCTTTGATGGCCGAGGGTTTCCCGAAATGCTTCCCGTACAATCTGTAAGGCCATCCAGTAATCGCACATCTCGGCAATCAACCGGCTCTTGGAATCTTTGGAACGCTGGAACTGGTAGGCGCAGGCCACTGTCTGAATGATGGCCATGACCCGGTTAAATGCCCGCCGTGTGGCAATGGGCAATCTTTCTCCCCGCTGAAGGTAATTCGATATGCGGCCGGCATAGGGGATGACGACCGCAACGGGTTTGAGCAGGGCGTGAAAATGCTTCCATGCCCCGATGGCCTGCTCGTCGATGCCTTCGAAGCTGCCTTCCTTTATTCTGGCCGTCATGGTCATGATCGACCGGGTCTGTCCCATGGACTCGTCGGGATGGATCGTAAACAGGCGGTCTTCGAGCTGGGGCTCTAACTTGTCGATGATCGTGGTGGTGATGAAGCTGGTCGGCCCGTCCAGGCGTTTTTCAACGGTAATGAATTTGCCGTCTTCATCCTTTTGAGGCACCTGATACGAGACGCAACCTTCGCTGAGCAAACTGCGCACCACGTATACAAATTCGCTGTCTCCCGCGTTGTTGGCCTGGAACTGGAAGGCCTCGGCCACGATCAGGCATTTGTGTTTCAACCCTTTTGGCAGGTAATAAAGACTCTTGGCGCTGCCGCTGGTAATCAGGTGATAGGCCTCAACGGGATACAGCTCCAGGCACTTTTTCATCGTAAAGGATTTGCCCGAACCATGGTGGCCGGTGTTTTTTATGGCAAGGGCGTTGGGGCTGGCCGTGTCCTCTGGCAGCAGACGGGAATCGAGCGCGGCAAAATACATGGCAATGATGTTTCGCTCGCCAACGACGCCTGATCGATTGACGGCATCAATGCGTTTGCGAATCAAGGCCGGATCGTTAGCGATGGCCTCTGCCGCTGTTTGAAGGACCGGATCAATGACCGGCTGGTCCGACTCCTTTGCCTGGGCATCAGCAATCCGTTTGACCTCATCAAGATCTGCGGTGAGCGCCGCTTTCGAGGTGGTGACCTTTTTACGGATTCGATCCAGATAGTGTTCCCGAATGCCGTCATCCATTCCAAGAAGAAGGGGTAACAGCTCTGTTTTCAGCACGGGTTGCGCTTTGACATAATCTTCCGGTAGAGCATCGATCAGAATATCGGGGATCGATTTGGCCGACGCCATCAAACCGCGCAGGTCATCGGCCGTGTGATCCACAAGGTATTCGTTCAGATCGATCTTTGAAAGGCCTTCGGGTCTGGGCAGCTCCACCAGAAACACCTTGCGCCCATAACCGGTCAGATATTTTCCAGTTCGCAGGGCGCCGGTCCGTCCGGCCTGATTCTCTTCGTTGTCGTTGATGAGGTAGATGGTATCGGCACGGGCGGTGACTTGGGCGAGCTTATCCATGTCCTCTTCACGAAATTTGGTGGTCACCGGGGAAATGGCCGCAAAACCATGATCGACCGCACTGACCCAATCGGGCGCACCCTCGGTGATCACCACTTCACGTGCGCCGCGAATGGAGTCCAGACCCATAAGGGTCTCGGTGCCGATGAACCGGGAGATGTGCACTCGCAACTTCTTGTACTTGATGTATTCCGGATTGCCCTTCTCATCGGGTTTGAGATTACCGTCTTTGTCGGCATAGCATTCGAAGCGGTCGACAGGGGTCATCGCTGTGGCCCGGGCGATCATGTTGACCACCTTGCCGTTTCTCCAAAAGGGAAACACGATCCGACCCTTGAAGAAGTCGAAATACGGCCCTTGGGGATCCTTGGACGAGAGCAACCCCGACAGGGCCAGCTGACCTCTGAACTGGGCAAGGCTTTCAAGATGATTTGCAAGATCCGAGGTGATTTTCGGATGACTGGTGCCTGGTGGCGCAAACCCGATTGTCAGCTCTTCGATGATCTCTTTGGAAAAGCCGTAATGATTTAACAGATGATCAACGATGCTTTGATGGTTCCGCAGCTGCCGATGATACCAGTGGGCCGCCTCGGTCAGCATGTCATAGACCAGCGATTCCTCTTGCGCTTCTGCTTGAATGCGGGCCTGCTCTTCTGGCGACAGCTGGGTATTCCCAGACAAGTGAGGCATACCGACCCGGTCGGCCAGATAGTTGACGGCTGTGATGTGGTCGCATCCTTTATATAAGATGACCAGATCGATGACATCGCCGCTTTCCCCGCAATGATAGCATTTAAATCCCTGGATGCCTGGCCAGATGACCAGGCATTTACCGCTTGCGCTGGAGTGCTTGGGGCACTCCCCTTGCCATGCATTGCCCGCTTTGGTTCCGGCAAATCCGTGGGCCGTGGCAATGTTCATAATATCGTTCTTCGATTTGAGTTCACCGTAGTAAGACATGAACTGGTTCCTCAACCGATGCTACTTTCCCACTTCGGCTTTACAAGCCGCCGGAGGGTATTGTTCGGGCTCCGATGGAGACTTTGCGCCGGCCGGTTGTAGCGCTGCCTCCATCTGTTCGATCCGATCCACGTAATCGCAAACCGCCTCTGCGGCGAGCTTTTCGATCGATACGTTTTGGTTCGGTTGCCTCTGGTTGTGATCCCTGACCTGTTTGCTCAACGCGTATGCGTAGGACATCGGTATAGAGATCATGATGAAATATCTTTGGTCATTATTCATGGGTTTGGTCCTCCTTTTGGGTGTGCTCTGCGACCCGATCCAGGTAATCGCAGATGATCTGCCGGGCGATGGTCGATGCCGAGGTGAGCAGATCCGGGTCCTGCAGATTCTGCTCGGCGGCCATGGTGCGCAGCCGGTCGCGATACTCTTTGGTGATGCTGATGGTTAATGAGACTTTTTCTTCATTCGACATGTTGCTTATCCTCCTGTTTTATTTTTTTATTTTGTTCTAATTCCGACCAGGGATCGGAAGAAAAGTTCCCAGACGAACAAGTCTGGATTTCATCCGGGTACAATTTAGTTTGCTTCCGGGGGGCCAAAATTGGGTCGGTTGGGTTCCGTGAACGTTCAGTTGATTTCCATCTTTTTGAAATGGGGCCCAGTATGGTCTCAAGCACCTCGATATCGTCGTTTTTTAGGCAGTCGACTAAAGCGAGCGTGTTGATCAGATTGTCGATTTCGACGGAGTTGGCGTTCCGATTCTTCAGAAACCTTTCGAGCTGCTGCAAATTGGAGCTGTTCTTTTCAAGGTCGGTGACAACCCTGTCAATGGCCCACCAATTGTGCTGGCGGAGCAACTCGAACTTTTGCTTTTTGGGCATACCCTGGATTTCAGTAAAGCTTTGACCTGAACAAAATGGGCAAGGACAGTCGTTGCAAAAACCAGGATCGAGCTTCCTGTTCGGTCGCAGGTCTATGCGCGAAAGGTTTTTTTGGCTCAGGAAGCCGCCACGAATTGCAGCCGAGTTCCAACTTGTGGCGTCTAACGACACCCAATCGAACAGGCTGCCCGCAAAAAAAGCGAACATAGCAATCTTTAAAAAGCTTGCCGTTCCCAGCAGGTGCACCTGGTTGAAGCCGCGCTGAACGAAACTGGTCATGAACAGGGCGATTTCATGAAGCTTCGCTTCCCTGACCGGCATAGCGACGCCATCAAATCGAACGTTTGTTGTGCACATAAAAAAGGTATCGAGGTGATTGATACGGTAGGCTTGCACGGGTTGAAACAGCTTTGCTTCCGGACATAACCTTCTGTGCCACTCGGCCGATTCGTGCGCCCACTGGTCGTTGACCGGAAGCTTTCTGCTAAACTCTCGGCCTCGCTCATCGTCCGTTTTGAACTTACCTACAGGAAAGTCCAGAGCGAAGACGATATCTGGTTTTAATATGGACGCGCACTCCATGACGTGCCTGGGGGTGAGGTTGATCTCCCCTTTTCGATAGATCAGTGGCCGGTCTTGATCATGGGTGATCTTCCATCCTTTTTGTTCGGCATTGAGTAACGGGTAGCCCCCTGAATCAAGCATGAAACATTGGGGTTGGGCAGCCTGTACAAGTGACTTTGCCTTTTCGATACGGCGGCCGCTGGAACCGTACTCCGCTGCATTCAGTAAATAGTTGTTGGCTTGTACGGGGCGTTTATTCTTATCGGCCCCGGCGCAGAAATTGACGAGCTTTCCCATCATCAATCATCCCCATTTCCAGAATCAGGGCGGCTGAGTTGATGAAATACCTTTGCAAGCTCGCGGGTTTTGCTGTGGATGAGCTCGGCCAGATGTTTCGTTGTAAGGCCCTCATCGCGGGCGGCCTCAACGATATCCGCGCCAATTGCACTGATTTCATTTAGAATTTTGTTGGGGGTAGGACATAACTTACCTCTTCTGTTCATGAATCTCTCCTTTCGGAGAGAGATCGCTCAGAATAAGGTAATTATTTCAGGCGTTTTGCCGTTTGTAACATGGTGGGTGTTTCGTAACTGGGTAAGTGTGTCGGTCTGACGACTCTCTCAATTTGTTGTAGCCCCTAATGGCCCGGTTGACATTTACACCATCCGTAGCTATATTGAGCGTAACACTATTTGGATCAAATGGCGTTACTAGAATATAAACATATTAGTGGAATAAGTCAAGTAACAATGAAAAAATATTGGACGTCTAACAATATTAAATCGGTGGTTGATGATCGGCGAAAGGAACTGGATCTGTTAATCGAGTATGCCAATGCCGATTTAAACCAGATGAAGCACCAATCAGTGTGGTCTTCGATAATGGACCGGGTGGGCTGGCACGAAGCCCTTCATCCCGATAACAGGGATTGGAGACCAAAAGGCAATCTTTCTGCCGCAGAGGTGCTGATTGTGCTGCAAAAGCATCTGCTCGCCCGTCTCAACAGTATCATCAGGAATAAGGAGATGTTGTGGGAAATGCCGCTATGGCGAGTCAGGGGAACTATCCGATTCACTTCGGCGGCACATTTATCGCGTTTTCAAGAGCGCTTTCAGCTCCAGAAAGAAAAACCAGGTAAAGAAATCAAGGCCTTCAAAAAAATTTTTGATCTGTGGCTGATTGAAATCATCCGGGGTATTGATTTTAGCCCCCAACGTTTTGGGCAGTGTCCACAGTGCGGTAACTTTTTCTACAGCCCCACCATTAAAAAAAGGATTTACTGCTCAAAAAGATGCGGGGGTGCGGCACGGCAGGAGAAGTATCGTAGAGCAAGAAAAATCGACGATCAATAGCGTTGATCAAGCTTGAAGTTGAGTAAAATATAAATCAAGAAACAGGGTCCCGAACCCCGATCATGTTACGGCCACCGCCACAGTGCACCGGCCAACCCACCCCAATTACCCGCAACACCGATTTAGTTACAGGTCATAACTGACCGAATTTAAAAGATGTTACCTCTGGACCCGGGAAGGACAGAGGTCATCATGACAGATTCCATTGACAATCCCGGCGGTCACGATATTTTGACACCCGAGGAGGTCGCCCTATACCTGCGCAAAAGCCCCAGCTGGGTTTACAAGCACTGGCAGGCGTTGGGCGGCAGGAAACTCGGAGGTTCTCTGCTCTTCCCCAGAAAGGAGGACCTCTATGAGCGTTTATTCGGTAAAGGCAAAGGGGTGGAGATACGACTTCACCCTGAACGGGACCAGGCACACAAGGGGCTGGTTCAAGACAAAAAAAGAGGCCAGTCAGGCAATGGCCGACAAAAGGAAGGAGTTAGAGACGCACGCTCCAGTGCAAGAGCAACCGGCGGCGTTGCCAGTGCAGGTAAGTCAAATCCATCCGGCAACCCCAATCGACATGGACTTCTTGACGCTGGTCAATAAGCGTCTTGATCATGTGAAGGCATATAACTCCGATCGGCACTATAAGGATTATATTTATCTGGCCCGCCGATGGGTAAAACACTGGAGAGGAAAAACATGTGGCGAAGTCGATGCGGAATCGATTCGCAATTACCTCCTAAAGCGCCTGAAACAGACATCGGCGTTCACGGCAAACAAGGAGCTTCGATACTTGAGGGCCACCTTTAATTTCGCAATGCATCCGACCAGAGATTGGCTCACGCACAATCCCACCCGCGGAATTGATTTTTTCCCGGTGGAAAAGCGAATCAAATATGTGCCGCCCAAGGAGGATGTATTGCGGGTAATTCTTGCGGCCGATCCGGAGACCCAAGACTATCTGTGGACGATCGCCCTGACCATGGGCCGAATGAGCGAGATTAATCGGTTGACTTGGCAAGATGTTGATTTTCAAAATCGGAGCGTGGTCCTCTACACCCGGAAGAAAAAGGGCGGGAGTCTGACGCCAAGGCGGCTACCGATGATGAGTAAGCTCTATGATGTGCTATGGCGCCGCCACCAGCATCGGAACAAGAAGCTGCCTTGGGTCTTCTGGCATCGGTATTGGGATCAAAAAGCAGGCAACTGGAAGGTGGGGCCGTTCAAGGAGCGCACGCGCATCATGAAATCCCTTTGTGAAAAGGTAGGGGTGCAATATTTCAGATTCCATGCGTTACGGCACTTCGGGGCCTCTATGCTCGATCAGGCCAATGTGCCCATCGGATCAATCCAGCGCCTGCTCGGCCATGAGAACCGGACGACGACCGAGATCTATTTGCATTCTATCGGTGAATCCGAGCGCCAGGCGATGACTGTCTTGGAGGAGCGTTTCGAACATTTTTCACACACAGAGTCACACACAGACTCTCTCGCGAAAAAAAAGGGTCACAGCAAAAAAGCTGTAACCCCTTGATTTTAAATTGGCTGGGGGACGAGGATTCGAACCTCGGCAGACGGAGTCAGAGTCCGTAGTCCTACCGCTAGACGATCCCCCAGCGAGTGTGGGTCGTTACATAATGAAACGAGGCCCTTGAGTCAAGGGCAAATTAGCGCCCGGCGATGTAGTCGAGGGCCTTTTCAAGCCGGGCCACCACGCGCGCCTGGCCGAGCACCGTAATGATTTCGAAAATGCCGGGGCTGACGCTGGTGCCGGTGAGGGCCACGCGCACCGGCTGGGCGATTTTGCCCAGTTTGATTTGGAATGTTTCCATCAGTTGCACGAACACCTGCTCGATGGCCTTTTCGTCGAAGGTCGTCAGTGCGGCCAATTGCTCCTTGAGCTGCTTCAGCGGTTCGAGGACGTTGGGCTTGAGAAACTTCTTGGCGGCCTGTTCGTCATAGGCGACATCCGTTTCGAAATAAAACCGGGCCTGCATGGCCATCTCTTTGAGGGTCTTGCTGCGGGTCTGCAAGGTGGCGATGACACCTTTAATATAGGCCTCGTCTTGGGTGTTCCAACCATCGCTTTCGAGAAACGGCTTGAGGTGGCGGACCAGATCCGCGGGTCGGGCGGCCTGGATGTGGTCGGCGTTGAGAGCGTTGAGTTTGACGGCGTCGAAAATGCCGGCCGATTTGCCCACCCGGTCGAGGCTGAATTTCTCGATCAGTTCCTGGCGTGTAAAAAACTCCTGGTCGCCGTAGGACCATCCCAACCGGGCCAGAAAATTGATGAACGCTTCGGGCAGCAGGCCCATGTCGCGATAGGCGGTCACCGATGTGGCGCCATGACGCTTGGACATGCGTGTGCGGTCATTGCCCAGGACCATGGGAACGTGGGCGAACACGGGCAAGGGCCGGCCAAGGGCCTGGTAGAGCAGGATTTGCTTGGGGGTGTTCATGATGTGGTCGTCGCCCCGGATGATGGTGGTGATCTCCATGCTCACATCGTCCACCACGGCGGCAAAGTTGTAGGTCGGCATGCCGTCGCTGCGGCGCAGTACGAAATCGTCGAGTTCGTCGTTGGCAAAGACGATGTGGCCTTTGACAACGTCTTCGATGACCGTTGTGCCCATCACAGGGGATTTGAAGCGCACCACCGCCCCCTCGGACAGCGGCAGGCCTTTTTCGCGGCAGGTGCCGTCATAGCGGGGTTTGGCCCCGGTGGCACGGGCGCGTTCGCGCATGGCTTCGATTTCGTCGGGGGTGCAGGTGCAATAGTACGCATGGCCCTGGGCCACGAGCCGATCGATATAGTCGTTGTAAAGATTCAAGCGTTCGCTTTGATAGAAAGGGCCTTCGTCCCAGTCGATGTCGAGCCACTTCAGGGCATCGAATATGGCCTGAACCGATTGTTCGGTGGATCGGGCCTGGTCGGTGTCCTCGATCCTCAATATAAAGGTGCCGCCGGTATGGCGCGCATAGAGCCAGTTGAACAGGGCCGTGCGGGCGCCGCCGACGTGCAGGTAACCGGTTGGACTGGGTGCGAATCGGGTTCTGACGGTTGACATGGGGGCATTATCCTTGATTTTTACTTGTGGGCATTTTTGTTAGCATAGTTAAACTAGTCAATCTGTTCATCTATCGATTGGATAGTTCGATGGTACTTGGCAGTTCGCGCTGGCCGGTAACATTGTCGAGCATCCGGATTTTTGTTCGGGTCTTGAAATTCGTTTGGCGATTCGGCCGCAATATTGTAAATATATCAAACCGATTGTATGTTTTTCATTGTGTGTGGCCTTTAAAACGGCCATCCATACCATATCCCTTGGGACCGCACAAGCACGGCGTGTACGTTTCAGGTCAAAAACGCCTTGACAAGCCCGTCGATTTTAATTACTAGAGGCCTCTGTGTTCGAAGGGATGGTAAATACACGTATAGATATAATTATTTCAGATAGTTGGGAGATTACTCATGGCGCTACCAAAACGAAAGATATCCAAGTCAAGACGGGACAAAAGACGCACGCACCAGAAAATCGAAGGACCGAACACCGTAACCTGCCCCGAGTGTGGTGAGGCGATGCTGCCCCATCATGCCTGCCCCAGCTGCGGCTCCTATAAAGGCCGCACCGCCACCGAAACTGAAAAAGATTAATCCCAGTTAAAAAAAAGGACGCGTACCAATGAGCGACAACGCATACCGCGGATTGGATCTCGAGTCACGTCAAATGGTGGTGGATACGGTCCGCCAGCTTGGAAAAAAGCTGCTGAGCAAGGAAAATATTCGCAAGTGGGATAAGGAAGAGGTTTTTCCAGAAGCGGAGATCCGTGAGATGTTGGGGCCTGAGATCGGCTTGCAACTCCTTTTTATTCCCGAGGAATACGGCGGCATGGGCGGCGGGGCGCGCGACTGTTGCAAGGTGACCGAAGAGACGGCCAAGATCTGTCTGGGCGTGGCCACCGGTTTTTTTGCGATCCAGTTGGGTACCGATCCCATCCTGGTGGGCGCCACCGAAGCGCAAAAGGAAAAGTGGCTGGGTCGAATCGCCGAGGGCGGTTCCCTGGTGGCCTATGCGGTGACCGAGCCCGGCGCCGGCAGCAACCTGGCGTCACTGAAGACCAAGGCGGAACCGGTCACCGGAGAGGACGGCCAAATCAAGGGCTACCGGATCACCGGTTCCAAACAGTTCATTTCCACCGGCGGCTACGCGGATATCGTGACCGTGCTGGCCCACACGCCCCAAGGCCCATCCTTTTTCATCGTCGAAAAAGGCACGGAGGGTTTCAAGCAGCACAAGGGCGAGGAAAAACATGGGATTCGCGCCTCGAACACCTCGCCGTTGACCTTCGACGATGTGTTCGTGCCCATCGAAAATCTGATCGGCGGCGAGCCGGGCAAAGGACTCAAGCAAGCCAACCAGGTGTTCGGCTATACCCGGTTGATGGTCGCCTCCATGGGGTTGGGCGCCGGTAAGGCAGCCCTGGAGATCGCCATCCCCTACGCCAAGGAGCGCATCCAATTCGGCACGACCTTGTCGGAAAAGCAGGGCTATACCCACAAACTCATCGTTCCCAACGCCGTTCGCATGGCGGCCGCAGAGGCTTACATCGACGACGTGGCCCATATGCTCGACAGCAGCGAAGATGACCTGCAGGTCGAAGGGGCCATCGGCAAGATCTTTGCCACCGAGGCCGCCGACCGCACGGCCAACGACTGCATGCAGGCCTTGGGCGGCTATGGCTACATTTGTGAATTCGGTGTCGAAAAGATCAAGCGCGACGTGAAGATCACCTGCATTTACGAAGGCACCAGCGAAATTCAGCAGAGCATCATCAGCACGTTTCGCTGGAAAACCAGCCGTAAATCCAAAGGCGCTTTCTATGGCAACATGGCCGAGGAGATGACCGCGCTGGATGCGAAAATGACCGATGCCGGCTGCCGGTTTTACGCCCTGGCGGCCAACGCCCTGAACAAGACCATCGATCTGGCCCACAACAACCGCCTGACCCGCCAGCAGGCACTGATGTTCGACCTGGCCGACATGATGATCCACGTGGAGGTCGGTGTCAGCCTGGCCCGCAAAGCGTGCCGTCTGGCGCAGGCCAACGATCCCGAGGCGGAAAAGTTCAAGGCCATGGCGCGGGTCTTCGCCGGTGAGGTGACCCAGGTCGTGGGCGAAAAGGCGCTGCGCATCGCCATGAGCGGAGAGCTCGATGCGGCCGCGGCCCAACAGCACCTGTCCGACATCGCCTACACGGAGATGCTGGCCGGTCGCGCCAACTGGACCAAGGACATGGACCGCATCGCGGATTTTATTTTCGAGAGGTAGAGATGACTTCAAACACCCAGCGCGTCGTCGTGGTTACGGGCGGCTCCCGGGGCATCGGCCGGTCCATCTGCATCAAGCTGGCCACACCGGGGACCAAAATTTTCTTCAACTATTTTTCTCCGGCCGAGCGTGAACGGGAAGAGGCAGCTGCAGCCGAAACCATCGCCATGGTGCGGGACGCCGGATGCGAGGCCGTGGGTATCTGGGCCAACGTGGCGGTTCAGGAGGATGTGGCGGCTTTTTTCGACCAGATCGTGTCCGATGCCGGCCGCATCGATGTGCTGGTCAACAACGCCGGCATCACCCGGGATAACCTGATGGCCCGCTTGAAAGAGGCCGATTGGGACGCGGTGCTGAACATCAACCTCAAGGGCCCCTTTCTCTGCACCCAGATCGCCGCCCGTGCCATGGCCAAGCAGCGCTATGGCCGCATCATCAACATGGCATCCGTTGTGGGGGTGATCGGCAACGTCGGTCAGGCCAACTATGTGGCCGCCAAGGCGGGCCTCATCGGCCTGACCAAAACGACGGCCAAGGAGTACGCGGCCCGGGGGATTACCGTGAATGCCGTTGCCCCCGGGTTTATCGATACCGAGATGACAGCTGTTTTGCCGGACAAGGTCAAGGAAGCCATGCTGGCCACGATCCCTCTCGGGCGAGCCGGACAACCCGAGGATGTGGCCAATGCCGTGGCGTTCCTGGCATCGGACGAGGCCGCCTACATGACCGGACAGGTGTTGCACGTCAGTGGCGGCATGTTTATGTAGAAGTAAAAAGATCAAGACGTAATAGACTAACTGAAAAAATTATCATGGCCCGGCCCGCACTGCTGAGTGGTTTTGGTGATCTGGGGGCGAGGTGCTGACCCAACGTGAAAGGAGAGCTTACATGTCAGTCGAAGACAAAGTAAAAAAAATCATTGCCGAAAAATTGAGTGTCGATCTGGATGAGGTGGTCCCCGAAGCTTCATTTGTGGATGACCTGGGCGCCGACTCCCTGGATCTGGTGGAGCTGATCATGTCCATGGAAGAAGAGTTCGATATCGACATTTCGGACGAGGATGCTGAAAAGCTGGTGACCGTAAAGGACGCCATCGACTATATCACTTCCCACTGAAGACAACGGATATAGCACAGGCGACGCCACAGGGTCGGCTGACGCTGGGCCAGCCGATTCGGGACGCGTTGACGTTGCGCCACGGGATGTCGGCACGATTGAAACGATGCTCCGGTCGTCCAGTCGCACATATGGAGCTGTCCGCATGTT
Organism: Desulfatitalea sp. UBA4791; assembly: GCA_002402905.1. Classification (GTDB taxonomy): domain Bacteria; phylum Desulfobacterota; class Desulfobacteria; order Desulfobacterales; family Desulfosarcinaceae; genus Desulfatitalea. The sequence continues at coordinate 13,652 of DHGT01000020.1, forward strand.
CGGGCAGTTCCTTTTGTCTGTTAGAATCGGCATCGGCGCGTAAAAGGAGGTACTTTTGGAAAGACGGGTAGTGGTAACCGGAATCGGTTTGGTCACGCCGCTGGGAATCGGCGTCAAGGAGACCTGGTCCGCACTGATTGCCGGTAAATCCGGTGTGGGTGAAATCACCCGTTTTGACACGACGGACTACGCAACCAAAATCGCCGCGGAAGTCAAAGGATTCAATGCCGAAGACTTCATGCCCAAAAAAGATGCCAAGCGTATGGAGACGTTCATTGCCTACGCCGTTGCGGCGACGCGCATGGCCATCGACGATTCGGGTTTGAAAATCGATAGCAGTAACGGGCATCGGGTCGGTGTCATCACCGGGTGTGGCCTGGGCGGTCTGAATATGCTCGAGATAACGGCCCGAACCGTGGAAAACGCCGGGCCCAAGCGGGTGAGCCCCTTTTTTATCCCCCTGCTGATCGGCAACATGGCCCCGGGCATGATCTCCATCCAATTCGGCGCCAAGGGGCCCAACTCCTCCATCGCCACCGCCTGTGCCGCAGGCGGCCATGCCATCGGAGAGGCCTTCGAAATCATCAAGTACGGCAAGGCCGACGCCATGATCACCGGCGGCGTGGAATCGGTCATTACCCGCACCTGTATCGCCGGGTTCGGTGCCATGAAGGCGATCTCCACCCGCAATAGCGATCCACAAAAGGCGTCGCGTCCATTTGACCGGGATCGGGACGGATTCGTGGTCGGCGAAGGCTCCGGCATCCTGCTCCTGGAGGCGCTGGAGCATGCCCAGGCGCGGGGCGCCAAGATCTACGCCGAAATCACGGGCTTCGGCATGAGCGGCGACGGCTACCACATGACGTCGCCGCCGCCGGATGGAGAGGGCGCGGCCCGTTGCATGCTGGCGGCCCTGGATGACGCGGGGCTCAAGCCGGCCGACATCGATTACATCAATGCCCACGGCACATCGACTCCCCTCAACGATCTTTATGAAACACGCGCCATCAAATTGGCTTTTGGTGATGCGGCCTACAAGGTGCCGATCAGTTCGACCAAATCCATGACCGGACACCTGTTGGGCGGCGCGGGCGGCATCGAGACCGTATTCACCGCACTGGTGATTCAGCATGGCATCATCCCGCCGACCATCAATTTGGACAACCCGGGCGAGGAGTGTGACCTGGACTATGTGCCCCATGTCGCCCGTAAAGCCGATGTGACCCACGCCATGACCAATTCCTTTGGTTTTGGCGGGACCAACGCCTCCCTGATTCTTAAAAAATTCATTGCCTGATCCACTATGTCATCGCGGTCCGCAGGGGAATGCCCCTGCGGATCTCGATGGCTGCCCTTCGCTTCAATCCGACGTTCACCAGCGTATCTCACCGTTCAACATGTGGCTTGCGAGCCAGACCGCGTGCTTCCGTGTAGGTCCGGCAGTGGGGCAGCAATTCTAACTGAATGTGTTCCACCCCCGCCGGGTTTAATGAGTTGTATTCAGTCAGGGTCCCCGGCGACGGGGGTTTTTTGCTTGCGGTCCGGTATGGATAAAGATATGAAGTCGTGTTACACCTGAAGCATCGAAAAGGTGCCATCTCGAAGCAGGCATCATCGGCGCGAACATTGGATATATGGGGTGATGATCCCATGATCATTGAATCGACAGGAAGACTTTAAGGGGGGCTGGCGATGAAGTTGTTGATCGGATGTGACCATGCCGCTTACGGACTCAAGGAGACGCTGAAGCGCTATTTGATCGAATCCGGCCATGAGGTCGAAGACGTGGGGGCCTTCAGTGAGGCGTCCGTGGACTATCCGCAGATCGGCATGCAAGTCGCGGCGCAGGTTTCCGAAGGCCGCTATGAACGCGGCATTTTAATGTGCGGCACGGGTTTGGGAATGTCCATGGTGGCCAATCGATATCCCCGTGTGCGGGCCGCCCTCTGCAATGATCTGTTTTCGGCCCTGATGAGCCGCCGGCACAACGACGCCAATATCCTGGTGATGGGCGGACGCGTGATCGGCGATGTGCTGGCCATCGACATTCTCAACGCCTGGCTGGAAACCCCCTTCGAAGGCGGACGCCACCAGCGGCGTCTGGATCAGTTCGACAGCATCGACTCACTTAAATAAGAGGAGCAACATTGAGCAACGCGTATATTGCGGCGGTGGACCCGGAAATTGACCAGGTCATCGACCAGGAACTGGAGCGGCAGAGCAGTCACCTCGAGTTGATTGCCTCTGAAAATATCGCCAGCCGAGCCGTTATGGCGGCCCAGGGCAGTTTGTTGACCAACAAGTATGCCGAGGGCTATCCGGATAAACGTTATTATGGCGGGTGCGAATTCGTGGATGTGGCCGAGCGCCTGGCCATCGAGCGGGCCATTCAGTTGTTCGGCGCCGATTACGTCAACGTTCAGCCCCATTCCGGTTCCCAGGCCAACATGGCGGCCTATTTCGCCCTGCTTCAGCCCGGGGATACGGTATTGGGCATGGATTTGGCCCACGGCGGCCATCTGACCCATGGGGCCAAGGTGAGTTTTTCCGGGCAACTCTACCATTTCGTCCATTACGGCGTCGATGGCCGGACCGGTCGGATCGATTACGATATGGTGCGGCGACTGGCCAATGAACATCGCCCTAAGCTGATCGTGGCCGGGGCCAGCGCCTACCCCCGCATCATCGATTTCGACGCGTTCGCCCAGATCGCCGCATCGGTGGGCGCACGATTGATGGTGGACATGGCCCACATTGCCGGGTTGGTGGCCACGGGCCTTCACCCTTCGCCGGTGCCTTATGCGGATGTGGTCACCTCGACCACCCACAAAACCTTGCGCGGACCACGCGGCGGACTGATTCTGGCCAAGGCGGAATTCGAAGCCAAATTGCGCAGTGAGGTATTCCCTGGGATTCAAGGCGGACCGTTGATGCACGTGATCGCCGCCAAGGCCGTATCCTTCAAAGAGGCATTGCTCCCCCAGTTCAAAACGTACCAGGAGCGCGTGCTGGCCAACGCCCAGGCCTTGGCCGAGAGCCTCCAGTCGGCAGGGTTGCCGCTGGTTTCCGGCGGGACGGACAACCATCTCATGCTGGTCGATCTGACCTCATGGGATATTACCGGCAAGGCGGCCGAAATCGCACTGGGCCGCGCCAGCATCACGGTCAATAAAAATGCCGTGCCCTTCGACCGGCGCGGGCCGGTGGTCACCAGCGGCGTGCGCATCGGGACGCCCTACCTGACCAGCCGGGGTATGGGGGGCCAGGAGATGCACCAGATCGCCGGATTGATGATCGAGGTCCTCAAGGACCCGGACAATCAGCGGGTGATCGAGCGGACGCGCATTGAGGTGGCCGAGCTGTGCAATGCGTTTCCGTTGTATGCTTAAACCGGCTTCGCAGGAAGTTTAAAGTGTAAAGTGAGAAGTTTAAGTTTCGATTTGAACGGGTTCGTTTTTTGGAATGTTGTTGATGCAAGCTTCTGTACCCGGGTATCTCAGCAAGGGGCTGCTGCGGATCGATTTGCGATGACGGCGCGGGGCGGTGAAAGGGAATAGCCATGCGGCATCCGGAAGAGAGGCCCTCGTGGGAACAATATTTTATGGATATCGCCTGCCTGGTGGCCAAGCGTTCCACTTGTTTGCGTCGGGCGGTGGGGGCCATTATCGTCAAGGACCGGCGGGTGCTGTCCACCGGATACAACGGTGCGCCGAGCCAGGTTCGCCATTGTATCGAAGTGGGCTGCCTGCGGGAGAAATTGAAGGTGCCTTCGGGTGAGCGTCACGAATTGTGCCGCGGTATCCATGCCGAACAGAATGCCATCATCCAGGCCGCCTACCACGGGGTTTCCATCAAGGGCGCCGATCTTTTCTGTACCAATCTGCCCTGTTCCATTTGTGCCAAGATGATCATCAACGCAGGGATTGTTCGGATTGTCTACCAGTCCGGTTATGCCGATGTCATGTCCGAGGAGATGTTGGCCGAAGCGGGAGTGGAACTCGTCCAATTGCCAAGCAGTCACACGGAGGTGGGCCCATGAAGTGTCCGTTTTGCGGGGAGATGGACAACAAGGTGATCGATTCGCGGGTAAGCAAAGACGGCACGGTGATTCGGCGCCGTCGGGAGTGTACCGACTGCGCCCGGCGGTTTACCACTTACGAGCACATCGAAGAGATTCCCATCATGATCGTTAAAAAAGATGGGCGGCGCGAGGTGTTCAATCGGGACAAGGTGCGTGTCGGGCTTCAGAAGGCGTGCCAGAAGCTGGATATCAGCATGAACGTCATCGAGGATTTTATCGATGATCTGGAGCGTGACCTGCGTGAAACCGGTGAAAAGGAGATTCCTTCGCGAGTGATCGGCGAAAAGATCATGGGGCGGCTCCACACCTTGAACGATATCGCCTATGTGCGTTTTGCCTCGGTCTACCGGGAGTTCAAGGATGTGAATGATTTCGTGGCGGAGCTGAAGACGCTCTTAAGCGAGCGTTGATGGTAAAGATGGATCATCGGACGCTGACGGCGGCATGAACGACAACGATTACATGGCCATCGCCTTGGAACTGGCGGCCAGGGGGGCGGGGCGGGTATCCCCGAATCCCATGGTGGGCGCCGTGGTGGTCCGAAACGGACGGATCGTCGGGAAAGGCTATCACCAGGCCGTGGGCGGCCCCCATGCCGAGGTCCATGCCCTCGACGATGCCGCCGAACAGGCGAAGGGCGCCACCCTCTACGTGACCCTGGAGCCATGCAACCATCATGGCCGCACACCGCCGTGCACGGAAAAAATTCTCCGCTCCGGCATCCAGCGGGTCGTGGTCGCCATAGCCGATCCCAACCCCGATGTGCGCGGCTGCGGCAATGCCTTTTTGCGCGATCACGGCATCGAGGTGGTTTGTGGCATCCGGGAAGCGGAGGCACGCCGGCTTAACGAGAGTTTCGTCAAATTCGTCAAGACCCGGCGGCCTTTCGTGGTGCTCAAAATCGCCGCGACATTGGATGGTCGTATCGCCACAAGCAATGGCGATGCCCGCTGGGTCACCGGCCCGGAGGCCCGGTCCATGGTGCACCGGATGAGGCATCGCATGGATGCCATCCTGGTGGGGATCGGCACGGTCAAGGCGGATGATCCCCAACTGACCGCGCGTCTACCGGACGAAGCGAGCGTCGATCCCATCCGCCTGGTCCTGGACACGCACCTGGCAATGCCGTCCGAAGCGCGCATGCTTCGGCAGCACTCCGAAGCGCCGACCTATCTGGTGTGTGGCCCGGAAACCGACCGGCAGCGGCACCGGATGCTGACCGATGCCGGCGCCCGGATCCTGGAGGTCCCACTGAAGGGGGCGCATGTCGATATGGTCGCACTGATGGCACAGTTGGCGCAGATGAACATCGCCAGCGTGCTTATCGAAGGCGGTGCAACGGTGGCGGGCAGCGCCTTGCGATCGGACATCGTGGACAAGGTCGCGTTGTTCTATGCCCCTAAGCTGCTGGGCGGCGAGGGTGTGCCCATGTGCACCGGCCCCGGCCCCGAGTGGATGAAAGAGGCTCTGGCCCTCGAGAACGTAACCGTGGAACGGGTGGGGGCGGACATCCTGGTGCAGGGATACCGGCATGACATGGGCGACTGAAAACCAGGGCGACAGGACGATTGGCTGAAAAGAACGGTGTGGCGAGCACGGTGATCGATTGTATAAAAGGATTTTGACCTTATTGTTATAAATTGATGTTGAGTGCATCAGAGCCGAAGCGTGGATGGTTTATGTTCACAGGTATCATAGAAGGAATGGGCACCCTGGCGGCGATGCGCGCCTCCGGCACCGGCCGGGTGCTGACCGTTGAGGCCGATTTCGACCTGCAGGGGACGCGCATCGGCGACAGCATTGCGGTCAACGGTGCCTGCCTCACGGCAGTGACCCTTTCCGGGCGTCGGTTCACCTGTGACGTGTCACCCGAGACCCTGTCCAAGACCACTTTCGGGGCATTGAAAATTGGCGAACGGGTCAACCTGGAACGCGCTCTGCGGTTGTCCGATCGACTGGACGGCCATCTGGTGTCGGGCCACATCGACGGCATGGCCCGGCTGGAGCGGCGCGACATCAATGCCAATGCCTGGGTGCTGGACTTCAGTGCCCCCCCGGCGCTGACCCGCTATATGATTCAAAAAGGATCCGTGGCCGTGGATGGTATCAGTCTGACGATCAATCAATGCGATACAGACGGTTTCCAGGTGAGCATCATTCCGCATACCGCCGCCGTCACCACCATCGGCCACAAGGGTGTGGGATACCTTTTCAATATCGAGACCGATATCATCGGAAAATACGTGGAGCGATTCGTGTGCCGCCTCCAGGAAGAAACCGGGACCCCGAGCGCCGGCCGTGGAATCAGTATGGACCTTCTGGCCAAATCCGGGTTTCTGGATCGGTAGCCGCGCCCCGCTGGAAAAGCCATCGTGCCTCGGCACGACATCGAAACAGGAGAGTTTAGAACCATGTCACGTATCACAGTCGAACAGGCAATCGAAGAGATTGCCGCCGGGAAGATGGTCATCCTCGTGGATGACGAAGATCGGGAGAACGAAGGCGATCTGACCATGGCCGCCGAGAAGATTACCCCCGAAGCCATCAATTTCATGGCCAAATATGGCCGTGGACTGATCTGCCTGTCGCTCACCAGTGAAAAGTGCGACCAGCTGGACCTGCCCATGATGGTCAAGAACAACACCTCGCCCTTCGAGACCGGATTCACGGTCTCCATCGAGGCCAAGCGCGGGGTGACCACCGGGATCTCCGCCGCGGACCGGGCCACCACCATCTTGACGGCGGTGGCCGATACGGCAACCTCCCGGGACCTGGTCCGGCCCGGCCACATTTTTCCGTTGCGTGCCCGCAATGGCGGCGTGATGGTGCGCGTCGGCCAGACCGAAGGCTCGGTGGACCTGGCGCGTCTGGCCGGATTGAAACCGGCCGGCGTGATCTGCGAAATCATGGACGAAGATGGCACCATGGCGCGCATGCCTGCCCTGGAAACCTTCAGCGAAAAACATGGTATCGGCATCGTGACCATCGCCGACCTGGTGGAATATCGGATGCGCAACGAGTTTTTCGTGCATCGGGCCGCTGAAACCGCCATTCCCACGGTTTACGGCGGAGATTTCAGGATCATCGCATTTGAAAACGATGTGGACCATCTGACCCATATCGCCCTGGTCAAAGGCGAGATCAGCCCGGACAAGCCCGTGCTGGTGCGTGTCCATTCCGAGTGTATGACCGGGGATATCTTCGGCTCATTACGCTGCGATTGCGGCGATCAGCTTCACAGGGCCATGGGCATGATCGAAAAAGAGGGCACCGGGGTGATCGTCTACCTGCGCCAGGAGGGACGGGGCATCGGCTTGGTCAACAAGCTCAAAGCCTACGAGCTGCAGCAGAAGCTGGGTCTCGACACCGTGGAGGCCAATCTCAAACTGGGATTCAAGGATGACATGCGCGATTATGGCATCGGCGCCCAGATGTTGCGCAACCTGGGCGTGCGCAAAATGCGTCTGCTGACCAACAATCCCAAGAAAATGGTGGGGTTGGACGGTTACGGCCTGAGCATAGAGGAGCTGGTTCCCATCGAGGTGGCGCCCAACGAACACAATCGCTGCTACCTGGAGTGCAAGAAGCTGAAGATGGGGCACCTGTTGCATTTGATCGAGCAGTAATCCTGTTTTCGCGGAAGACCATCGGACATGGCGAGCGGTCGCCACGAGCGGCCGCCTGGTTTTACTGACAACATTTTGAGCAGTCACTCAATCGGAGGTTTAACGATGCCCAATATCATCGAAGCCAATCTTGTGGCCGAAGGGAAAAAGTTCGCCATCGTGGTGAGCCGGTTCAACGATTTTATCACCGACAAGCTGGTCGGTGGTGCCGTTGACGCCCTGACCCGCAGTGGCACCAAAACGGAAGACATCGATATCGTCAAGGTGCCCGGCGCCTTTGAGATCCCCCTGCTGGCCAAGAAACTGGCGGCCCGTAAGCGGCATGATGCCGTCATCTGTCTGGGTGCCGTCATTCGTGGGGCCACGCCCCATTTCGACTATGTGAGCGCAGAGGTGTCCAAGGGCGTTGCCGCTGCCAGCATGGAGACAGGCATGCCGATCATCTTTGGTGTGGTGACCACCGACACGCTCGAACAGGCCATCGAGCGCGCCGGCGCCAAGGCCGGTAACAAGGGGTGGGATGCGGCCCTGGCAGCCGTCGAGATGGCCAACCTGATGGGAGCGGTGGAAAAGATCTGATATGGGGACCCGTCGACAAGCCAGAGAATTAGCCATGCAGGCGCTGTTCAGCATGGACATGAGTTGTGCGTTCAGTGCGGAGATGTTGACCGATTATTGCCGCTGTTTTCCGCCAGGCAAGCGTTTTCAAAGCTTTTTCGAACTCCTGGTCAACGGCGTGCTGCAATACAAGGCCGATATCGACGCCGTGATCGAGGCCTATTCCAGTAACTGGAAGATGCGGCGCATGGCCTGTGTGGATCGTAACATTTTGCGTATGGCCGTGTTCGAGTTGATCTACTGCGCCGATATTCCAGCCAAAGTGACCATCAACGAAGCGATCGATATCGGGAAAAAATTCGGGTCTCCGGAATCCGGCTCGTTCATCAACGGCATCCTGGACAGCATCCGCATCGCCATCGAAAAGGGGCAACTGGCCACGGTCGAAACGTCCCCGGTTGGCGACGAGACAGCATCCAAGGCGATCAACGATCTTTAATGGGCCAGACCACGCAACGGTTCTCCACCGAGAAAGGAAATTTCATCATGATTATTCGCGCCATGCCGGTCGGGCCGCTTCAGGCCAACTGTTATATCGTCGGCTGCGAGGAGACGCGCCATGCGGCCGTCATTGACCCGGGCGGTGATGTGGATCAGATCCTTTTGGCATTGGCCAAAGACCGGTTGACCCTCAAGGCGATCATCAACACCCACGGACACTTCGATCACGTCAGCGCCAACAAGGCCCTCAAAAAGGCCACCGGTGCGGAGCTGATGATCCATCCCCAGGATGCGCCCATGCTCGCTCAACTCTCCGGTGCGGCGGCCATGTGGGGCATGCGGTCCGAGGATTCGCCCGAACCGGACCGGCTGCTCGAAGACGGCGATACGGTGACCGTTGGGCACATCGTATTCAAGGTGCTCCATACCCCCGGCCACACCCCCGGGGGCATCTCGCTCTATACCGACAACGCCGTCTTCGTCGGTGATACGCTTTTCGCCGGATCCATCGGCCGCACCGATTTCCCGGGCGGCGATTTCGACACCCTGATCCGCAGCATTCATACCAAACTGTTCACCCTGCCCGACGACGTGGCGGTCTACGCCGGCCACATGGAGGCGACCACCATCGGCAGGGAAAAACGATACAATCCTTTTTGCGGCATCCGATAGCGGCGCGGCCGATTCGATCGGGACGGCATCCATGATACGACGCAAGAGCCGACAGATTCATGTGGGAAAAGTGCCGGTGGGCGGCGATGCGCCCATCACCGTGCAATCCATGACCAACACGCCCACCCAGGATGCCGCCGCCACGGTCGCCCAGATCCAGAGGCTCGAGTCCTCCGGATGCGAGATCGTGCGCGTGGCCGTGCCGGACCAGCAGGCCGCCGAGGCCATTGCCGACATCAAAGCCCGGATCACTATTCCCCTGATCGCCGACATCCATTTCGATTACCGACTGGCCCTGGAAGCCGCCCGGCGGGGCGCCGACGGATTGCGCATCAATCCGGGCAACATCGGCGGGCAGCGCAAGGTCCAGGCCGTCGTGGATTGCGCCCGTGACCTGGGGCTGCCGATCCGTATCGGGGTGAATGCCGGCTCGCTTGAAAAGGATCTGCTCAAAACCTATAATGGCGCCACGGCCCAGGCCATGGTGGAGAGCGCCATGCGCCACGTGGCGCTGCTGGAGCGCACCGGCTTCGATCAGATCAAGATTTCGATCAAGGCGTCGGACGTGCCCCGCACCCTGGAGGCCTACCGTCTGCTGGCCCAACGTACCGAATACCCGTTGCATGTGGGCGTTACCGAAGCGGGATCGCTCTATTCCGGCGTGGTCAAATCAGCCTTGGGCATCGGCATGCTGCTGGCCGAGGGGATCGGCGACACCCTGAGGGTATCGCTTACCCGGGATCCGGTGGAAGAGGTCCGGGTCGGTTTTGAAATCCTCAAAGCCCTGGGCATTCGCCAACGCGGACCCGAAATCATCTCCTGCCCCACCTGCGGCCGCTGCGGCATCGACCTGATGTCAGTGGTCGAGCAGGTCGATCAGGCGCTGCTGACGCGCACGGTCCCCATCAAGATCGCGATCATGGGGTGTGTCGTCAACGGGCCGGGCGAAGCCAAGGAGGCCGACATCGGCGTGGCCGGCGGCAAGGGCCAGGGCATCCTGTTCAAGAAGGGCAAGGTGGTCCGAAAGGTGCCCCAGAAGCGACTGGTCGAGGTTCTGTTGGATGAGGTGGATAAGTGGGAAGTTGAGTACTTGAAGAAAGGAACTGCCATCGTATGACCCAAAAACCAAAAAGCGCTATCAGCCCGACCCGCGCTGAAGACTATCCGGAATGGTATCAACAGGTGGTGCGCGCTTCCGATATGGCCGAACGCTCTCCGGTGCGCGGCTGCATGGTGATCAAGCCCTGGGGCTACGCGCTATGGGAAAATATCCAGCGCGAGCTGGACGACATGTTCAAGGCCACCGGGGTTCAGAACGCCTATTTTCCTCTTTTTATTCCTCTGAGTTTTTTGGAAAAAGAGGCCGAGCACGTGGAGGGTTTCGCCAAGGAGTGCGCTGTGGTGACCCACCATCGCTTGGAAAAGGGGCCCCACGGCGGTCTGGTGCCGGGCGGTGAGCTGGCCGAACCCCTGGTGGTGCGGCCCACTTCGGAAACCATCATCGGAGACGCTTTCTCCAAGTGGATCAGCAGTTATCGGGATCTGCCGCTGCTCATCAATCAGTGGGCCAACGTGGTGCGCTGGGAGATGCGGACCCGCATCTTTTTGCGCACCAGTGAGTTCCTGTGGCAGGAAGGGCATACGGCCCACGCTACGGCCGAAGAGGCCCGGGAACGCACCGCCATGATGCTGGACGTCTATGCCCGCATGGCGGAAAAGTTTTTGGCCATGCCGGTGATCAAGGGCAGCAAATCGGCGGCCGAACGCTTTCCCGGCGCCGTGGACACCCAGTGTATCGAGGCCATGATGCAGGACCGCAAGGCGCTGCAGGCCGGCACCTCCCATTTCCTGGGTCAGAATTTCGCCAGGGCCTCCAATATCCGCTTCCAGAGCGCCGACGAGCAGGAGGTGTTTGCCTGGACCACTTCGTGGGGGGCCTCCACGCGCCTGATCGGCGGACTGATCATGACCCACAGCGACGACGACGGACTCATTCTGCCACCCAGGGTCGCCCCGGCCCAGGTCGTGCTCCTTCCCATCGTTCACAAGGAGGATGACCGCCCGATGGTGGACGCGTACACCGACCAACTGGCCGCCCAACTGCGAACCGTCCCGTACAACGGCCGCCCGTTGCGCGTCGAGGTCGACCGGCGCGACATCGGCGGTGCCAGGGGATGGGATTGGATCAAGAAAGGGGTTCCCCTGCGGGTGGAGATCGGTCCGCGGGACATTGCCAACAACGCGGTCTTCGTGGGGCGGCGCGACAAGGCGCATAAAGAGAAGACGGCCATGCCGCGTGACCAGTTCATCGGGCAGGTGGGATCCCTGCTCGACGAGATCCAGGCGACGCTCTTCGAGCGGGCCCGCCGCTTCCGTGAGGAAAACACCCGGACGATAGATGACTTCGCCGCGTTTCGGGATTATTTTACGCCTGAAAATGCGGAAAAGCCCGAGATCCACGGCGGCTTCGCCATGTCCCACTGGTGTGGCGGCGCGGCCTGTGAAAACAAGATCAAAGAGGATCTGACCGTGACGGTCCGATGCATCCCGTTTGACGGGGAACAGGAGAAGGGCCGTTGCATCTGCTGCGGCAAGGCCAGCGAACAACGGGTGGTCTTCGCCAAAGCCTATTAATTTTGACAGCGCCGTCCGAAAACGATTTTTCTTATAGAAGGAAAATGAAGGCATAGTTCTACTGCACTGCCGGGGAGCACATTTGACGATAGATGCATCAAAAGAGCAGAATACCTTCACTTAAAACTTAACACTTTAATCTTTAAACTTTTCACTTTTTCATGATCCGAATCAGCGACATCATCGATAAGATTTACGACTACAATCCCGATGCGGATTTGGATCTGATCGACCGCGCCTACGTTTTTTCGGCCAAGGTGCACGATGGCCAGGTGCGGCTGTCGGGAGAGCCTTACCTTTCCCATCCGTTGGAGGTGGCCGGTATTCTGGCCGATCTGAAACTCGATGTGGTCAGCGTGGCCGCCGGCCTGCTCCACGATGTCATCGAGGACACCCATGCCACGGCCGAAGAGATCGGGCAGATGTTCGGCCGCGAAGTGCGCCACATCGTCTCCGGGGTCACCAAACTGAGCACCCTGCCCTTTTCCAGCGCCCAGGCCCGCGAGGCCGAGAGTATCCGCAAGATGCTCTTGGCCATGGCCGACGACATCCGCGTCATTCTCATCAAGCTGGCCGACCGCATGCACAACATGCGGACTTTGCAGTATCACTCCAGCACGGCCAAACAGCGCAAAATCGCCCAGGAGACCCTGGACATCTATGCTCCCATCGCTTCACGACTGGGTATCTTCTGGATCAAGAACGAATTGGAGAACATCGCCTTCAAGTACATTTATCCCGAAGAGTTTGAACGCATAGAGAGCCTGGTGGCCAAGGGCAAGGAGGAGCGGGACAAGTACGTCGAAACCGTGAAGTCGTTCATCCGCAAGAAGATGGACGAGAACAGCCTGCATGGCGAGGTGCTGGGAAGGTACAAGAATACCTACAGCATCTACCAGAAGATGATTCAACAGAACCTCGAGTTCGAAGAGATTTACGACATCATCGCCTTTCGCATCATTCTGGACACCATTCCCCAATGCTACGAAGCGTTGGGGCTGGTGCACGCCTTGTGGAAGCCGATCGCCAAGAAGTTCAAAGACTATATCGGCATGCCCAAGCCCAACATGTACCAATCCCTGCATACCACCGTGATCGGTCCGTATGGCGAGCGCATGGAAATTCAGATCCGCACGCGCGACATGGACCAGGTGGCCAGGGCGGGCATTGCCGCGCACTGGAGCTACAAAGAGGGCAAGACCGCGGATCCCAAGACCGCCGAAGCATTTGCCTGGGTTCAGAACATCGTCGAAAACCAGGCCAATATCAAAGATCCGGACGAGTTTCTCGAAAATGTGCGCATCGATCTCTTCCCCGACGATGTGTATGTGTTCACGCCCAAGGGCCAGATCAAGTCCCTGCCCAAGGGGGCCACGCCCGTGGATTTTGCCTATGCGATTCATTCGGAGGTGGGCGATCAGTGTGTGGGGGCCAAGGTCAACGGCCGCATGGTGCCGTTGAAATATCAGCTCCAGACCGGTGAAAGCGTCGCCGTCATCACCCAGAAGGGCCATCAGCCGAGCAAGGATTGGCTCAGCTTCGTAAAGACCGTCAAGGCGCGTTCGAAAATCCGTCAATGGATCAAGACCCAGGAAAAAGAGCGCAGCCTCACCCTGGGCCGGGAAATGTGCGAAAAAGCCTTCCGCAAGGTGCGCATGAATTTCGCTGTGCTCAGCAAGACGCCGGAGATGGACAAGGTGGTGGAGGATTTTGGTTTCAAGAACCTCGACGACCTCATTATCGCCGTGGGATACGGGAAAATCACGCCCTTGCAGCTGGTGCGCAAGCTGATGCCCAAGAGCGAAGAGAGCGACGAACACCACACGCTGCTCAATCGGCTCATAGACAAGGTGCGCAAAAAGAAGATCGGCAGCGGGGTGATCGTCAAGGGCGTGGAAGATATGCTGGTGCGCTTCGGCAAGTGCTGCCAGCCGGTCCCGGGCGATCCCATCGTGGGATTTATCACCCGTGGATTCGGCGTGACCGTGCATCGTGCCGGATGCGCCAATGTCATCAAAGCCAACCCCGAACGGCTCATCGAGGTGGAGTGGGACAGCGCCACCCGCGAGCCATTCCCCGTGAAAATTAAAATCCGCGCCATGGATCGTGTGGGGCTGTTGGCCGATGTGGCCGCCTGCATCAGCAAGGCCGGCGCCAATATTCTCAGCGCCAACACCCAGACCCTGGAGAACAAGGCGGTCAACAGTTTTTTTACCCTCGAAGTGGCCGATACGGAACAGCTCACCCAGGTCATGGTCGGTCTCAAGAAGATCAGGCAGGTGATCGATGCCCAGCGCGTCAGCTAGGCTGCACACCCTGCCGGCGATTCCGGCTGTGGCAGTCCTGTCGGTTTTGCTTTGGCTCTGGTTTTGGGGTCTGGCGGGCTGCTCTGCCGAGCGCACCACCGATCGCATCGATACGGACCGAGCCGGCATCCGGTCCGATGAGATTCTCGTCGGTGCTTCGCTGGCACTGGAGGGCCATGCCAGCTATCTCGGCGTTCAAACCCTTCATGGCGCCCTGGCCTACTTGCACCACATCAACGATTCGGGCGGCGTATACGGTCGCCGGATTCGTGTGATCCAGTACGATGACGGATACGACCCGCCCCGCTGCGTCCTCAATACCCAGCGCCTCGTCATCGAAGACAAGGTGTTTGCCCTCTTTTGTTATGTGGGCACGCCGACCACGGTCAAAGTCATTCCCCTGGTCCAGGAGGCGCGAATTCCGCTGGTGGGCATGTTCACCGGCGCCCAGGCCTTGCGGGATCCAGTCCATCGGTATTTGATCAATGTACGCGCCTCCTATTATCAGGAAACGGGTGCGGCCGTGGAATACCTGGTGGAAAATCAAGGTTTAAAAAGGATCGCGGTCTTTTATCAATATGACGCCTACGGCTTCGATGGTCTGCGCGGGGCGGAGCTCGCCCTGAAAGCCTACCATCTGGTGCCGGTGGCCACCGGCACCTATCTGCGCGGCACCTTGAACGTGGAAGACGGCCTCGAAAAGATCATGGCGGCCGAGGCCGAAGCCGTGGTCATGATCGGCACCTACGAGCCGTGTGCCCGTTTTATCCAATTGGCCGTATCCAAGGGATTCAAACCCACCTTCTACAACGTCTCTTTCGTAGGGGCCAACGAATTGATCCGTCGTCTGGGAAATGATGCGCAGGGTGTCATCATCACCCAGGTGGTGCCGCCGCCCGAACCCATGGACAATGGAGAATCGCTGTGGGGGGCCGCGGAGTATGTCCAGCGGTTGAAGAAGTACTTTCCGGCGGACCCGCCCAACTTCGTCAGTTTCGAAGGGTATGTCAACGCCAAGGTCTTGGTGGAAGGGCTGCGGCGGGCGGGCCCCCAACTGGACCGGGAGCGTTTTATCGATGCCATTGAATCGATCCAGGACATCGATCTGGGCATCGCCAACACGCTCTCCTTCAGTCCGACCGACCATCAGGGGCTGGAGCGGGTTTACTTCACCGTTTTCGAGAACGGGCGGTTTGTATGGTTGAAAGATTGATCGCCCGCCTGCGCGACAGCAGCCTCAAAAATAAAATCTTCATCTCGACGACCCTGGTCATCTTGTTGATCAGCGTCTTCATCGCCTTGTTCACCCGGTGGATTCTTATTTCGAGCTTGACTTCCGAGCTGCAGCAACGGGGTTTGGGCATCGCCAGCAGCATCGCCGAAAGTGCCCGCAGCACCATCCTCACCAAGGACATTCCCCAGTTGACCAGCCTGATCATCGATGCTCGCCTCGGCGAACGGCGCCTGCTGATCGCCTACGTGTTCGTGTCGGACAAACAGGACAACGTGTTGGCGCACACCTTCATGTCGCCTTTTCAGCCGGAACTCAAAACCGCCAACCGTCTCGGCGACGAGGAATCCCAACGGATCAGGCTGCTTCACCTGGGCGGCAGCGACATCTACGACATCGCCGTGCCGGTCAAGGAGGGCATCTATCAGATCGGCAGTGTCCACGTGGGGTTGTATAAAAATCACATCGACCAGTTGATCTCAAAGCTGCGGACCACCTTCCTGGGCTTCATTTCGGTGGTCGTGGTTTTTTGCTTTCTCGTGAGCCTCCGCCTGGCGCGCTATATCACTTTGCCCATATCCAGGCTGACCGAGATTTCAGATGCCCTGAGCCGCGGCAGCCTCGAACTGAACATGGATCTGGGACGGCGCATGGAGCGCCTCAGCCCGGGAAACGACGAAGTCTACCAACTGGCCCAATCCTTTCTAAACATGACCCAGCGCATCGTTCAATCCCAGTTGCAGCTCAAAGAGTCTGAGCAAAAATACCGTTCGTTGTTCGCCGGCGGCCCCAACCCGATCTTCGTCATCCATCAGAACACTTCGGTGATCATGGATGCCAACCCCACGGCACTGGATTTATACGGTTATCGCCGGGATGAACTGATCGGCCAGCCCTTCACCATGCTGGGACCCTTCGCCTTTAAGGATAGCGGCACGCCGGCCGATCAGAAGCAGGGGACAGCGGAAACCATTGTCGTGAGCGCCAAGGAGCGTTTTCTCAAGAAAGGATCGATTCCGATCTTCGTCCATGTCCAGGCCTGCCCGGTGCGCTACGCCGAGCAGCAAGCCCTTATCGTGGCCACCACGGACATCACGGCTATGGTGGAGAAGGACAATTTGTTGATCCAGTTCAGCAAACTCAAAACCCTGGGGGAAATGTCGGCCGGTATCGCCCATGAGATCAACCAGCCGCTGAATGCCATCAAGATGGGCAGTGAGTATTTGCAGATGGTCGTTCAAACCGGGCGCCAGGTCCGCGACCAGGACCTGGCGGTGGTCACTGCGGAGATCAGCAGCCAGGTGGACCGTGCGGAGGACATCATTACCCGACTGCGCGATTTTGGAAGAAAATCCGACTTTTCCCGGGAGCGGGTCGCACTGAACCAGCCGGTCAACAGCGTCCTCAAGATTCTGGGACGTCAACTGGCGTTGCAAAACATTGCCATTGAACTGGATCTGGCCGATCCATCACCGGTGATTCTGGCCCAATCCAACCGGATCGAACAGGTTGTCTTCAACTTGTTGACCAATGCCCGCGACGCCATCAACCAGAAGACCGAGTTAGTGCCCGCCGCCGAGCGCCGCATTGCCATCCGAACCTATCGGGATGCCCATTGGGCAATCGTGACCATCGCGGACAGCGGAGTCGGCATCCCGGAAACCGATCAGCAGCGAATCTACGAAGCGTTTTTCACCACCAAGGAGATGGGCGAGGGCATGGGCTTGGGGCTTTCCATCTCATACGGCATCGTGGAGGATTATGGCGGGAAAATAGAGGTGCTCAGCGAAGAGAACCGCGGCACCACCTTCAAGCTCGCCTTCCCGCCGACAGGCCGGGAGTGAGGCTATACCCAATTTAAGTTAATGATATTGAGGTGATAGCGTCAGATCGGTTGTCGCGTTCGGGTCGGTGGAATTCATGTTACCCGATGTGGACCCAGACCGGGGTCCTGTCCAGATATCCATCTTCCCGGGCACGCATGTCCAAATGCGCGGTGATGGCGGCCTCGAGAAACGGATGAAACGGACGCAGGAGCTGCCGCAGATCGATGGACTTGAGATAGCTTTTGCATTTCTGGCACGTGTGCACGCGATACTCGGGTTCCGCTTCGGAGAAGAAGTAACCCAAAGATTCCGCATCCCGGTTGTCGCAGTACGGGCAGAAAAGGCGGGGAACCGCCCAGGTGTACCGGCAAAAGCTGCAGACGAGCGAGCGGCCGCCATCCTCGGCCAGCAAGCTGAGCATGGGGTGGCTACCGCAAAAGGGGCAATATCCCAGTTGCCAATCTTCGTTATCGGGTAGGTGGGGCTTCAATTCGTTCAGGTGGATGGCCGCCGATGGCCAGATGCTGTGGTAGGTCAACAAGGCCAGTACTTCCGGCTGAAGATCGGAATCTACTGCTTGTCGCTCAAATGCCGTCATATCGTCGGTGATCAGCAGGGTGCCGAAGTGTTCCAGCGCCAATTCCCGCGAGCGCCATTTTTCCAGCAGGGTGGCCGCGGCCGCAGCCAGATAGTCATTTTCTCCGAGCGCCGCTTCGCAGAGGCGCTGAAAAAGAGATTCCATGGAAGGCCAATCTACGAGGATCTGTCCCCTCTCGACCAGGGGCAGTCCACCCTGCCGCTGGGCATCCAGGCGCGTTTCGTCGACGGACATGACGGGCGGGCGGCAGGTGGACAGGGCATCTTCCTGCAGGCTGAAAATTTTTTCAAAAAGCGAACAGATCTCGGCGTATGCCGGTTTCGTGGTCTGGACGGTTTCAAACAGTTGGGTCAATTGGCTGGGGGACAGTCGCTCGGGGAGCAGCATCAAACGTCTCCTGGGAATTGGATGATGGGGTGCGATGCGGCGGCGGTGACCCGGGTCACCGCCGCCGCAGGCGCGATAAATGGAATCGATTATCCGGATAGACCGGCAACCGCACGGGAGAATGGCCGGATCATGCGTCTCAACGCCATGTGACGGCTGATGCCCTGAAACTCGGATGAAGCGATGGCATTCTCATGGTATTGCATGGGGTCGAATGCGAGCAGGTAGATCACCGTGACATCGTTCGCATCCGCCAGGGAGGCCTTGGGAACCTGCTTGCGGACTGTAGCCAGTCGTTCTTCGGCCATGGCCAGGATCGATTCGCGCTCACCGAAATGCATGGCGCCGGCGGTGCAGGTCTGGACACAGGCCGGCTGCAGACCGTTTCGCACCCGGTCGACGCACATGTCGCATTTGTAGAGCACGCCGTCGGGCCCTTTGCGCGGCACGTTGTAGGGACAGGCCGCGATGATATCATCGGCCGCCAGATGACGGGTCTCGGCCGTGTATAAAATGGCGCCGGTGGCATCGTCCCTGTAGATCGCCGTCGGTTCTCCGGCCGCTTCCAGACAGGGCGCTTCTATGCAGTGACGGCACTGTTCCGGGAAAAAGAGCCATCGAAGCTTCTTTTCGATGACCACCTCGTTCATGCGCACGACCTTATAGGTGCGATCGGAGAGATCCGGCGGATTCTGATGGGTCCCGCGATTGAGGGTTTCTTCGGCCGGCAGGTCATGCCACTGCTTGCAGGCGACCTGGCATGCACGACAGCCGGTGCACAATGTGGTGTCGATGAAAAATGCGTAACTCATGGCAGACCACCTCCTTTACAGCTTAGCCACGTTGACCATGAAGGCCTTGGATTCGGGAATACGCGTATTGGC